>DFLI01000057.1 GCA_002373715.1 Bacteroidales bacterium UBA3623 | reverse complement strand
ACATTGAACCGGCCGATGAAAAGACTGTAGCCGATATGCTGAAAAACGAGAGCGGAAGGAACTTCAGCCGTGTTCGTCTTCAGGATTTGGATGTGTGTCGCCTCATTGACAAGGACATCCTGCAAGGCGCCAAGACTGTGTATCAGCTCACTGACTCCGAGAAACAGAGTATCTGCCGGCAATTGTCGCACGATTATCATCTTCCCGATCATCAGATTAGTCGATGCCTTGTGATGTAAGCTTGCCGCCTCGACACAGAATCTGCCTTCTACGGCGTTCCACGTGTCAAGGCGGCATTGTTTTCGTCGCCTTTCGGCGTTTCTCTTGCCGCCTCGACGTCAAATCGGCCACCCAAGCACTTTCTGCTGTCGAGGCGGCAGAAGGCTACCTCCACGCAATAGCGCGGGCTTTGAGCAGAGCATCATGTGAAATGCGGTAGCCCTTGGCCTTGCCGTCCACCAGGGCTTTGGAGGCTTGGGCCGATGCTTTTGTAATGGTGAGCTGGGAGCCGCCGGGGAGTGTAACCACGGCTTTGTCAAAGGTGGGACGCGTGAGGGTGAAGGTGGGCTCTGCGGGACAGTCGGGATAGATGCCCAGCATGGAGAAGACAGCCCAGGCGCTCATGGTGCCGGTGTCATCGTTGCCGGGAATGCCGTCCGGGGCGTTCTTGTAGTTGGTGGCCAGAATCTTCTCTACAGCAGCCCAGGTTCGGTATTCCTGGCCCTTGAAGCGGCTGAAGAGGTACGGGTATACGATGTCCGGTTCATTGGCAGGGTCGTACAGACCGTCGTCAAACACATGCTGCAGGTTGTTCACGAAAGCCTTGGTGCCACCCTGGAGTTTGGCGTAGCCCAACACGTCGTGCGGAACGGCGAAGGTGTAGTTCCAGGCGCTGCCTTCGTGGAAACCCGGGGCGTTGGAGAAATCGGCCCCGTCTTCAGGGTTGAAGGGCGAGAGGAAAGTGCCATCCTTATAGCGGGGACGCAGGCACTTATCGGCCGGGCTCCAGTAATTCTTGTAACCCAGCGAACGCTTGTAGAAGCGGGCGGCGTCATCGGCGTAGCCTAAATCGGCCGCCAGGCGGGAGAGCGCATAATCGGCCACATAATACTCCAGGGCGTGGGAGACGGAGTTGTCTCCGGAAAAGTCGGCACTGAAGAAGTTGAGCGGGATGTAACCCAGCTGGACGTAAGGGTCGTTGTCCGGGCGCATGAGGTTCTGCGCGCCGGGGGTATCGGCCGATTTCAAAAAGGCTTCATAAGCCTTCCGGATGTCGAAGTCCCGCACGCCACGCAGCCAGGTATCGGCAATGACACAGATGGCGGGGTCTCCTTCCATGGTCCAGGTTTCGCGGCCGAAGAGCTCCCACTTGGGCATCCAGCCCCACTCGGAGTACTGGTCTATCATGGAACGAACCATGTCCACCTGCTTCTCGGGCCAGAGCAGGGTCATCAGCTGGTGCAAATTGCGGTAGGTGTCCCAAAGGGAGAAAACGGTGTAGCGGTTGTGCCCGGGTTCCACGCGTCCCACTCCACCGCTTTCCATGAGCGGATACTCGCCGTTCACGTCGTTGAGCACGTTGGGGTGCAGGAGCGCATGGTACAGTGCCGTGTAGAAGATGGTGCGTTGGTCCGGGGTGCCGCCCTCTATGCAGATGCGGCCCAGATGCTGGTTCCAGGCGGCATCGGCCTGCTTGCAGATCTTGTCAAAATCGAAGCCCTGCTGCTCTGCGTTCAGGTTTTCACGGGCATTCTCTACGCTCACAAAAGAAACGCCCATCTGCACCTGGATCTGCTCTCCGGGCTGCAGGTTCTCGTAGTGGAACCAGTAGCCAATGTCGTCTCCGCTGAGCTCGCGGGAGTAGTTGGCGTAGATCTTATACTTGCCGGCATCCGAGTCCCAGGCGGCTTCGGCCGTCATAGGGCGTTGCTTTTTCCAGTAACCGGCGCTAGCGGGGGCCTTGCTCACGCGCAGCACGAAGTAAATGGGGAACACGGCGTTGCGGTTGTAGCAGAAGGTGCCGCAAAGCTTGAAGCCTTCAATCTCCGTGGCGCTCACCTGGCGCACCGTGGCACCGCTTTCGTTGGTGAGGCCTTCGCCCAGGTTCAGGAGGATGTTTCCCTCGCCTTCCGGGAAGGTGTAGCGCTCAAGGGAAGTACGGGTAGTGGCGGTGGCTTCGGCCTTCACGCCGTTCAGAAGCTCTAAGCCATAGTAGCCGGGATGGGCCACCTCGCCGCGGTATTCGCTACCATATATATGATAGTCTACCTGCAGCGGCCCGGTGGTGGGCATGGTGAGCAGCGCACCCAGTTCCGGACAACCCACGCCGGACAGGTTCACATGCGTGAAGCCGGTGAAGAAACTGTTCTCAGCCACATACGGGGTGCTCCACCAGCGGCTGTCCTTGTCCCACACATTGAGCTGCGAGCCCATCACGTTGAAGGGGCTTACGCTCATGAGGCCGTTGGGCGTAACGGCACCGGGATTACAGGCGCCAAAATTGGATGTGCCGATAAAAGGGTTCACCCACTCGGTCTGGGCATAGGCGGTGCCCGCCAAAAGCAGCGTAGCGGCCAGGACAGCGATGCGTTTCATAATAAAAAGAGATTCCCGGTCAAGCCGGGAATGACTATAAGTTATTTAATACTGTTCAGGACATTCAGTTTGCCGTCGTTCACTAGCTTGAGGACCAGTTCGCCGAAGAGGGTGTTCTGCCAGGCGAACCAGGGGCGGGTGAAGTTGGTGGCGTCGTCTTTGTGGAAGCTCTCGTGGATGAAGCCCAGGCCGGCATCCGTGCGCAGGAGCTGCTCCATGCAGGCCTTAATTTCGGCATCATCCGTGGCGGTGAATGCCTTCATCATGATGCTCATGGGCCAGATGGCCTCCAGGCCGATGTGCGGGCCGCCGATGCCCTCGCCGGCCTTACCCTTCCAGAAATAAGGGTTGGAACTGCTCCAGACAAAGCGGCGGGTATTCTGGTAGATGGGGTCGGAAGCCATTTCGGGAATCAGATAGGCCAGGGAGAGGAGGGAAGGCACATTGGCGTCGTCCATCATGTAGGAGTTGCCAAAGCCGTCCACCTCGAAGGCATAGATGTCTCCGAACTCGGGGTGCTTCACCACGGCGTATTTCTTAAGGGCGGTTTCCACCTCATTGGCCAGCGCGGTGGCGCGGGCGGCCAGGCCGGCTTCCTGGTTCACATCGGCCAAAATCTCTGCCATCTGACGCAGGATGCTCACGGCGAAGAAGTTGGACGGGATGAGGAACTCGAACTGGGTAGCGTCGTCGGAAGGACGGAAGGAGGAGGCGATGAGGCCCACGGGCTTCACCGGATGTCCCCTGCCCACGCGGGCCTTGGTGTCCAGCTGACGGTCTGTTACGCGGAGGAAGTAGTAGGGGCCGTCCCCTTCCTTGCGCTGCTGCACGGTGAAGGTGGCCAGGATATTCTCTACGGCCTTCAGCCACACATCGTCAAAGACGGAGCTGTCTCCGGTTACCTTCCAGTAATGGTAGGCCAGGCGCACGGGATAGCAGTGGGAATCAATTTCCCATTTGCGCTCCCACACGTTCGGGTCCTGCGGTTTGCCGGTGTCGTCCGGGTCTCCGGCTTTGCCGGTAGGACCCTGGTTGAAGGCATTGGCGTAAGGGTCTATATTGATAAGCGTAAACTGCTCCTTTATAACGCCGGCCAGCATCTTCTGCAGATGGAGGTCTTCCTTGCTCAGGTCTACGTAAGGCCACACCTGGGCGCCGGAATCCCGCAGCCACATGGCGGGAATGTCTCCGGTGTACACGAAGGTAAGGCCGTTTTCCTCGTCAAAGTGAACAGTGGTGTCCAGCGTGTTGGGGAAGCAGTTCTGGAACATCCAGCGCAGCTTGGGATTGGTGAGCTGGGGAGCCACCTCGGCAATCTTGGCCTCAACGGCCTCCGACACAAACAGACGGTCTGCCGGAGCAGGACGCTGATCGGGATACTTCTGAGCACAGGCCACAAAGGCAAAGAGGGCAAAGGCCGATATAACTATAAGTTTCTTCATACTTTTTCTTTCTACAGATTCTTCGCTTCGCTCAGAATGACAATTACTTGCTAAACGAATACGGTTTATCTTCATCCGCGGTGCCGCGCTTGAGGTTCGGCTGGGCGGCCATCTTGAAGTGGAGCTTGGCGCCCTTCTGGAGGTCTGCCTGCTTCAGATAGTTGTGCGACCAGGTTTCTCCGTTCAGGGTGAGATCCTTCACGTAGAAGTTCTCGGCACTGTTGTCCGGGGCCTCAATCACCACGTCTCCACCGTCCAAGTGCAGGGTGGCTTTCTTGAACAGAGGCGTACCCAGGGCATATTCTCCGCTGCCGGGGCAAACCGGATAGAAGCCCAGGGCGCTGAATACGTACCAGGCGCTTGTCTGGCCGTTGTCCTCGTCTCCGCAGTAGGCATCGGCCCAAGGGGTGTAGAATTTCTCCATCACCTCGCGTACGCGGGCCTGCGTCTTCCAAGGCTGACGGCTGTAGTCGTACAGGTACAGCATGTGCTGGATGGGCTGGTTGCCGTGGGCGTAGTTGCCCATGCCCATCACCGTCATCTCAATAATCTCGTGGATGGGGAAGCCGTAGTAGCTGTCGTCGTACTTGGGCGGCATCACAAACACGGTGTCCATCTGGGCATTGAAGGCATCCTCACCACCCATCAGGCCGATAAGGCCCTCAATGTCGTGGAACACGCTCCAGGTATAGTGCAGGCTGTTTCCTTCGGTGAAGTCTCCTCCCCATTTGAGGGAGCTGAAGGGGCGACGGAAGCTGCCATCGGCCTGACGGCCGTTCATGAGCTTGTACTCCGAATCAAACACATTGCGATAGTTCAGAGCTGCCTTCTTATAGGGCTCCAGCTGCTCCTGGTCAATGTTCAGGGCCTTGCCCAGCATGTAGATGCACCAGTCGTCGTAGGCGTACTCCAAGGTACGGGCGGCATTTTCCTTGATGCCCACATCGCAGGGCACATAGCCCAGCTGGTCGTAATACTCCCAGCCCAGGCGGCCGGAAGAACTCACGGTAGGATGCACAGCATGAGCGTCGTGCGTCACGGCCTCCCAAAGCTTGCCAATATCGTAGTCACGGATGCCGGAAAGATAGGCATCGGCCACCACGGAGGCGCTGTTGTTGCCCACCATGCAGCCGCGGTGCCCGGGCGAGGCCCACTCCGGCAAGAAACCACTTTCCAGATAGTCGTTCACCAGACCTTCCTGTACCTGAGAGGAAACCTTCGGGAACAGGAGGTTCATAAGCGGGAACAGGCTGCGGAAGGTGTCCCAGAAGCCGGTGTCCGTATAGAAATGGCCTTTCTCCACCTTACCGGTATGCGGGCTGTAGTGCTGCAGCGCACCGTACATGCCAATCTCTGCCAAATCTCTGGGGAAGAGCAGGCTGCGGTACAGGCAGGTATAGAAAGTACGCAGATGGTCTATGTTGTCGTCTTCCACCTCAATCTTACCCAGGGCCTGGTTCCAGGCGGTCTGGGAATACATCATCACTTCCTCAAACGGGTCGTTCACTTCTCCCAGGTTCAGCTTGGCCTGTTCCATACTGATGAAAGAGGAAGCCACCTTCACGTGAACCACCTGGCCCTTGGTAGTAGGGAAAGACACCATACCAATGTTCTCGGGCGTCTTCTCTGCCGTAAAAGGCGTATCGGACTGGATGATGATATAATTGCAGAAGTTAGAAGCAACTCCACCGTGATTGTTCACGGCCCAGGCGCGGATGGTACGGTCGTCCACCACTTCCACCTTGCCGCCTTCATAGGCATCTACCACCAGGTAAGACTTCTCGCACTCCGGATAGGTAAAGCGGAACCAGGCGGCGTGGGAAGCCGGCACCAGTTCGGTGGTGACATCGTGGTCTGCCAGGTACACACTGTAGTAGTACGGCTTAGCCACCTCCGTCTTGTGGGAGAACCAGCTGGCGCGCTGGTCCTGGTCGTAGTAGGGGCCCGTGGTTACAGGCATAAGGCTGAAGGCACCGTAGTCGTTAATCCACGGCGAGGGCTGATGCGTCTGCTTGAAACCCCGGATGTGCGTGGCGTCGTAGCGGTATGTCCAGCCGTCTCCGTTCTTGCCCGTCTGAGGGGTCCAGAAATGGGCGCCCCACGGAACCGCAATGGCCGGATAGGTATTGCCGGTAGAGAGGTTAAACGTGGAAAGGGTTCCCCCCATGGGATTCACATACTCTGCCCAGTCTCCAAGAGTGCTGGGCTTGGGGGAAGTAGCGGGCTGGGCGCAAGCTGCTGCAAGGAGCGCCAGTGCCGCCAGGGTTATCAGTTTGTGTCGCATATACTTTGTATGGAAAGGCTATTCCTCTTCTTCCTCCATCTTTTCCTTGACGTCGGAGCGCATCTTCTTCAGGAAATCGGCCCCGAAGCCATACCAGGCTAAAGACAGGAAGAAACCTACGAAGCCCCAGATGAGTACGCGTTTGGCGCGGCTCTCGTTGGCCCTCTGAGGCAGCACGGCGGGCTGCACAACGGCATACACCGGCTTTTCTTCCTGGATCTTGGCCCGGGCCAGCTCACGCTGCTGGGCCATCTGGGCGTAAATCTGGTTGGCCAGGTTGGCTTCCTCACGAAGGCGGTCCTTCTCGGCGGTGGAGCTCTGAAGGATGACGCTGCGGTCGTAGTCTACCGAACGGGCATAGGCGGCCTGCGCCTTCACCAGTTCTTCGTGGGCTTCGTCGGCCAGCATTACATAATAGTCATAGTCGGCCGTGGCCTTCTTGGTGCGATAGTCCGAGATGCAGGCCTGCAGGCGGCTGCAAACGGTGTCTGCCAGCTGCTTGGACATGAGGCGGTCGTCCGTGGTGACGGAGATGGTGGTAATACCGGTCTTCTTGTCCACATTGGCACTTACGCTCTGCCCCAGGGCCTTCACCACGCCGGCCTGGCGGGGAGTAAGCTCCGTGGCATCGGATACGCCGGTATAGGGCTTTTCGTCTTTCTTGGGCTTATAATTGGGCTTGTCCTCTCCCGAGAAATGCTTATACACCGTGGTGTTAAGGGGCTTCGCACCCGCTTCCTTTTGCTTTTCAGACACATAGGAAGAGAGCGGAACATCCAGCAGAGACACCAGGAAAGGCGTGCTCTGGCAAATTTCCGGGAAGAGGGTAATGTTCATGGCGTCGGGACCGGAAGTAGCGGCGCTGCCCATGCCCAGCATGCTGGTAATACTGCTCAGACTACTGGAGGTGCGGCCCTGCGTTTCGGGAGCCAGCGTCACGGTGACGCTGTAATGGCGCTTCATCAAAAGGGCCGATGCAATACCCAGGCAACCAAAGATGAAGGAGATCAGGAGAATCTGTTTCCAGTGCTTGAGAATCTTAGACAGAATACCCATCCAGTCAATCTCCAGCTCGTCTTCCTGGTAATAGTTATTGTTGTTCTGGTATTCTTCCATAGCGCTACTTCTTCACGTTGTTCACCAAGGTCATGATGGTTACGCCCAGCGTGGCCACGGAAGTGGCGGCAGAGCTGAGGGCGATGATGCCGGAATAGTCGGGCTTTTCCTTCTTACCCTTATCCGGAACAAAGATTTCTGCACCGGGTTCCACCTTGGAAGCGGCGCTCACCTTCTGGGCCCGGCCACCCATGGATACCACGTACTTCTTTGTCTTGCGGGCATTCTGGGAATAACCGCCGGCAGCGTCAATGTAATCTGCCACTGTCATCTTGGCGTTCCAGGTAACGGCGGTAGGATACATCACGGCACCAAACACACGCACCACATTGGACTGGACGGGGATATCCAGGACATCGTTTTCACGAAGGATTACGTCCTGAGGGCCACCGGGGTTGGACAGGGCAGACTCCATATCCAGGGAAATGCTGTAGTGGCGGGTTCCGGTTTTGAGCGTACCACGGCCCTGGTTCACGGCAGCGGTACTGTCTATCTGCTTCACAAGCAAGGTGCCCAGTTCACGGGCCTGGGTGATTTCCTCTTCCGTGGCTTCACGTACCAGACGGGCACCCTTGACGTAGGCGAAGGGCGTAAGACCGCCGGCCTTCTGAATCAGGTCTGACACACGCTCTTCACGGTTGGTGAGGGAATATTCGCCGGGGAAGTTCACTTCACCTTTCACCACGAAGTGGCGCTGGATATTGTAGGAAGGGCTCTGATGAACCGTTACCTCGTCGTAGGGTTCCAGCACGAACTCACGGCTGTCGTCGGCCACCAGGCCGTCCTTCAGGGAGAAGGAATACATTTCGCCGATGTCGTTGGTGGCCACCATGCCGCTGGCGTCTTTCTTACGGCGGGTTACGTCCACGCGGGAGGTGGAAGCGCCGTCCTTCAGACCGCCGGCCAGGATGATGAAGTCTTCAATGGTGGTATTCTCTGCGAAGGGGAAGGTGCCGGGGTTGTTCACCATACCGCTGATGGTCATGGTGCCCTGGTCCTTGAGGTCGTAGATGCTGGCTACGTACAGTTCATCGTTGTTCTGAAGCACGAAGTCCGGCTTGCTGCCGGCCATGATTTCCGTAAGGTTGATGGAGAAGACCTCGCGGGTGCGGTCTGCGTGTTCGCGGTGTACCACAACGCGGTCTGTGAAGGCCTCAGGCAGCAGGCCGCCGGCCTTCTGAACCAAGGTCTTGGCGGTGCGAACCTCTCCCAGTTCATAGGTGCCGGGCAGATACACGGCGCCGTTGATGACCGTGCGGTTCTGGAAGCGGAACTGCTGTTCACCCACTTCAATGCGGTCTCCGTTCTGGAGCTTGAAGGTGCCGAAGTCCTTGTCTGCTACGGTGCGAACTTCGTGGCTGGCACCCTGCTGACGGAACACGGTAACGGCATTGGTATTGGCGCCCAGGGCGAAGCCGCCGGCATAGTCCAAAAGGTCTGCCACGGTTTCTCCTTCCTTCAGTTCGAAGAACATGGGACGCTTCACGGAGCCTTCCACCTGCACCATTTCGGAATAGGCGGGCACCAGGATAACGTCACCTTCTTCTAGGCGGATGTCGCTGCTCTGGGTTCCCTTCATCATGTACTCGTATACGTCTACGCTGCCCACCGTCTTGTTGCCGCGCACCACCTTGATGTTACGAAGGCTACCGGGCTCTCTCACGCCACCGGCGCGGTATACGGCATGGAAAGCCGTGGCAAAGCCGGAAAGCACATAAGTGCCGGGGGCGGCCACGTCTCCCATTACGTTAATCTGGATGGAACGGATCTGACCCAGGCTCAGGCGCATGTCTGTGCCCGATTTGCCCAAGCCGCCATAGATGGAGGCCAGACGCTTCTTGAGGTAGGCGTTGGCTTCTTCCACCGTTTTGCCGCTCAGGTATACGGGGCCCAGAACCTCTACGTTAATGCTTCCCTCCGGGGAAATGACTTCCCGCAAGGTGGTCTGGTTGTGGCCGAAAACATCGATGATTACCTCATCTCCGGGGCCCAGCTTGTAGTTGCGGGGCGTGGCCATATTCTCGCTGGGGGCGAAGGTCATATCCCGGGAGCGGAAAATATTGCGGCCGAAGACTTCCATCTCTTCCTCTTCGGGCCGATAGAAGACCTGGGTTGTATCTGCCGCCCAGTCCTGGCTGGTACCTGCATTTACACTATGCTGCCGGCCCTTCTCAAGGACGGCACTCTTGGCTTCTGCCTTGCCCTGACGCTCCTGGTAGGCTTTGTACACACGCTCTGCCTGGGCTTTGGTTACGCCACGGAGGCTGAGCTCTGCCACCAGTTCTTTCTGACTCTTACCCTGGGCAAGTCCCTGCTGCACATAATCCAGCACCTGGCTGTCGGTCATGGTGCTCTGTGCCCAGGCCAGGCCGGACACCAGGAAAAGGCCTGCAAACAGGGCCGCCAAACTTCTTTTCATTGCAATCATATTCGCTTAGATAAAAGTATATTCGTACAAAGATACTCAAATTTGCCTAAAAATCATAGAGGTTCAGACCCGTCTCCTCGTCGAAACGACGGCCCACCTGGGTTTGGCCGAAGTCTGTGACCAGCAGCTCGCAGGCACCGTTGATGCGGGCCCTGAGCAAATGGCCGCCCACGCAGGTATAGTCCCGGCGGCTGCAGGTAAGGTGCACGTGCAGATAAGGCTCTCCGTCCTTCACGGAGATGTTTCCCGTGAGGTTGGTAATTTCCATCTGCTCTTCAAAAGTTTTGTCTACATACTTTTTGGTAGCCGGGTCCAGGAAGCGGAAAGTGGCCTCCGAGATGGCTCCAATGCCTTCTATCACACCGGCCTTGATTTTCTGCTTCTTGGCAAAATCGGCCAATGCTTCTATAATTTCCTGATGGTTGTCTATGCTGAGGATGAAACGGTCGTTGCACTCCAGGAGCGGGGCCTGATTCTTGACTCTTTTGTACTTATACATAGTATTTCTGTTTTAAACATGTAAATTTAGCAAAAAATGGCGTAGAAAATGTTATATTTGCATTCAAATTAGCACAAAGAATGAAGAAGCTGGCAATTCTGGCCCTTGCACTCCTTGCCTCTGCAAGCCTGCAGGCCCAACAAGTTCGTTCCAATTACCGCACAGACGGTATGACTCATATCGCCACCCAGGCAGAAGCCGTGGCCTTCGGCAATGTTCCCGGGCAGGCCAGTGTAGAGCTGGTGGGTTTCCCCGACGGCTCCACCCTGTACCTCCTGTACCTCACCCTGGAGCCCTCCAAGAAGGCATCCACCGCCGCCCCCAAGGGCGTGAAGATGGCCGCCACCCTTACCAATGGAAAGCTGGTGCGGCTGGAGCAAATCGGCCAATATCCTGCCTCCCAGAAAGTGACGCGGCTCAAGTATGCCGTAGAGTCTCCGGATATGGAAAAGATGGTTCGCGGCATTAAGTCGGTAGACATTGTAACCGGCTGGGACCCGGACGATTACGTGCAGGCCACCTTCGCCAACGACGAACTCGGCTCCCTCCTCAAGCGCCACTGCGAAGCCATCCTCAAGGCTTCCGAGAAAACCGTGGAGTTCAAGGCCACCCTGGCCGACAGGCAGGAAAGCCTCACCAGTGTCATGACCACCACCAATCCCCTGGTGGCCCGCGGCACCAACTACGACTATAACGTCCTCCTCTCCCACCTCATGTACAAGAACAACGAAGGGGAAGACATTGACTTCTACTTCGCCATCGGCACCAAGGAGCAGTTCCACATTCCCTTCGACGCAGCGGTGCGTTTCACCCTGGCCGACGGCAGCGTGATTGGCCTTCTCCAGGCCCGTGACGACGTGAATTTCGTACTGGTATACCCCTCCATGGAAGACCTCATGCGCATGATTGAAGTGGGCATCACGGAGCTTTCCATAGACTACGAGGGCGGCACGCTGAAGGACACCTTCGCCCCCCGCGAAGACGGCGAACTGAGCATGTCTGAAGCTCTCCAGCACGAACTCCAGCTCATCTTCTACATCAGTTCGCTGTAGTAAGAATTTTTTTGCTAACTTTGCAACCCAAATCCAATGGATGGTCCCGTAGCTCAGCTGGATAGAGCAACAGCCTTCTAAGCTGTGGGTCACGCGTTCGAATCGCGTCGGGATCACGAAAGGCAAGGACGCCACGGTCGAAGACTGTGGCGTCTGACGTAAAAAAGGACACCAAGCTTGCTTGAGTGTCCTTTTTTATGGCAGATGACAGGCCCCGAAGGGGGCTGGCGTCCTTGCTATGCTCGTGATGAGCTCCCCGCAGGGGAAGCGAAGTGGCCGCCG
>DFLI01000119.1 GCA_002373715.1 Bacteroidales bacterium UBA3623 | reverse complement strand
GGGTCCACCCCATACAGACGGGCGGCGTTGATAACGGCGAAAAGAAGGTCTCCGAATTCCTCTTCCATGTGGTCCGGGTTGCCGCTATCGCAGGCGTCGGACACCTCACGGTACTCTTCCAGCACCTTGTCCCAAACGTCCTCTTTCTTTTCCCAGTCAAAGCCGCAGCCCCGGGCCTTTTCCTGCATGGAAAGGGCCTTCAGAAGGGCCGGCATGGTTTTGGGAATGCCCGCCATAACGCGCTTGTTGCCGCCTTTTTCCTTGGCTTTCACCAGCTCCCAAGTATCGGCAATCTCCTTGGCCGATGTCTGTTTGCCGGCCTCAGGGCCAAAGACGTGCGGATGGCGGAACACCATCTTGTCGCACACCTTGTTCATGGAATCGGCAATGTCGAAGGCCCCTTCCTCCTGGCCTATACGGGCATAGAACACCATGTGGTACAGCAGGTCTCCAATCTCTTTGGCGGTGGCCTGACGGTCTCCTTCCAGGATGGAATCGCTCAGTTCATAGACTTCTTCCTCCGTGAGGCGGCGGATGGAGTCCATGGTTTGTTCAGCGTTCCAGGGGCATTTCTCCCGGAGTTCGTCCATTATGTCCAGCAGGCGGCCGAATGCGGCCAGTTTTTCTTCGCGCGTATGCATGATTATTCATTTAGGGCACGCAAATATACAACATTTTATGTTATATTTGCCGCTGCCAATGACAGAGATATCCTTCATATCGGCCCTGGAAGCCGTCCAGAGCATCCACAGCGGAGACCACGTGCACCTGAGCAGCATAGCCAGCGTGCCGCATATTCTTATTGAAGCGCTAAGCCAGCGGGCTGGCGAACTTTCCAACGTTCACTTCCATCACTTCCACACGGAAGGCCCTGCACCCTATGCCCAGGGAGGCCCCTTCTTCGATCAGGGCTTTTTCGTGGGACCCAACGTGCGCAGCTTCGTGCAGGAAGGATTGGCCGATTATATCCCGGTCAATCTCTTCGAAACCCAGGCCATGTACCGCAATGGGGCGTTGCCCTGCGACGTGGCGTTGGTGCAAGTGTCGGAGCCGGTGGACGGAAAGGTGAGCCTGGGAACTTCGGTAGACTGCTCCATAGCCGCCCTGGAAGTGGCCCGGGAGCGCATAGCCGTGGTAAACCCCAACGTGCCTTTTGCCTACGGAGACTTGGTTTCCCTGGATACTTTCACCGCTTTTGTACAGGCCGATACGCCCCTCATCACCAAGGAATACGCCCAGCCTTCGGAGACGGACCTTGCCATCGGCCGTCACTGCGCCCAGCTGGTTCCGGACGGAGCCTGCCTGCAGATGGGAATTGGCGCCATGCCCAATGCCATCTGCGCTTGCCTCAGCTGCCACAAGCACCTGGGTCTGCACACGGAAATGTTCTCCGACGGGGCCCTGGAACTCATCCAGAAAGGCGTTATAGACAATTCCCGCAAGGTGATAGATACCGGTAAGGTGGTGGCTTCGTTCCTGCTGGGTTCCCAAAACGTGTACAGCTTCGTGGACCGCAATCCCGCCGTACTCATGAAGGAAATAGCCTACACCAACGACCCCTGGAACATTGCCCGCAACCCCCAGATGGTGTCCATCAACTCGGCCATAGAAATAGACCTCACAGGCCAGGTGTGTGCAGATTCCATTGGCACGCGCATCTATTCCGGCACGGGCGGCCAGCTGGACTTTGTCCGCGGCGCCAAGCTTTCTGCCGGAGGAAAGGCCATCATTGCCATGGCGTCCCAAACCACCAAGGGCATGGCCAAGATTGTGCCCACCCTCAAGCCCGGAGCAGGCGTAGTAACCCCCAGGGCCGATGTACAGTGGGTAGTTACCGAATTCGGCGCCGTGAACCTGTATGGAAAATCCCTGCAGGAGCGCGCCAAACTGCTCACCAGCATAGCCCATCCCGCCAACCGTGAAGCGCTGGAGCGTGCCGCCTTCGAGCGTTTTGGCCGATAAAGACTTATTCCATGAAAAAACCCTTCACCTATCTCTTGAAAAAATGGACCGAGTCCAGCTTGGTCCTTCGCATATTGATAGGCCTTATCATAGGTGCCGTCCTGGGCCTGTTGGTGCCGGAATGGACCTGGATTGGCATTCTGGGAAAGCTTTTCGTGAGCGCCCTCAAGGCCGTGGCTCCCGTGCTGGTGGCTGTTCTGGTAATGGCCTCCATTGCCAAGGCGCACGGAGGGCTGGGCCCCCGTTTCCGGACGGTCATTTCACTTTATCTGATAAGCACGCTGGCCGCCGCCCTGGTGGCTGTGACAGGAAGCACCCTGTTCCCCGTCACACTCAAACTGCAGGATGTCGCGGAAGGCAGCGCACCCAACGCCCTTACGGACGTGTTCTCCAATCTGCTCACCAATATGGTGTCCAATCCGCTGGCTTCCATCTCATCGGCCAATTACATAGGCATTCTGTTCTGGGCCATCCTGCTGGGCGTGGGGCTCAAACTGGTGGCTTCTCCGGGTACCATTCAGGTGGTGTCGGACTTTGCCGATGTAATAACTCTGGTAGTTAAGTGGATTATCCAATTTGCCCCCTTCGGCATCCTGGGTCTGGTGTTCTCTGCCGTGTCCGAAAGTGGTCTGGATATTTTCACCATTTACGGGCGGCTGGTACTCCTGCTGGTGGGTTGCATGTTGTTCAACACCCTGGTTCTGAATCCGCTCTGGTCTTTCCTGGCCACCCGCAGAAACCCCTATCCGCTTCTGTGGACCTGTCTGAAGGAAAGCGGCCTGCAGGCTTTCTTTACCCGTTCATCGGCCGCCAATATTCCCATTAACATGGCCCTTTGCAAGAAGCTGGGGCTGGACAAGGATTTCTATTCCGTGAGCATTCCGCTGGGTGCCACCATCAACATGAACGGCGCCGCCGTCACCATTACGGTAATGACGCTGGCCGTAGCCCACACCCTGGGCATAGAGGTGAATTTCATAAGCGCTGTGTTTCTGGGCGTGATTGCCACGCTGGGAGCCTGCGGCGCATCCGGAGTGGCCGGCGGATCGCTCCTCCTGGTTCCCCTGGCCTGCTCGTTCCTGGGCATAGGGAACGACATCGCCATGCAGGCGGTGGCCGTCGGTTTCATTATCGGTGTGGTGCAGGACTCCGTGGAAACGGCCCTTAACTCCAGCGGGGATGTCTTTTTCACCGCCACCGCCGAATATCGAGAAAGACAGAAAGGGCAGTAGTTTGTATTTTTCGGCCGATTTGGCTAAATTTGTGGAAACTGACCACAGTTTATGGCCAAGACCGGCGGCATACTGTCGTTTTTCGTGTCCCTTTACCGGGACGGGTTCCGGAATATGACCTGGGGCAAGCCCCTCGTGTGGCTCATCGTTCTCAAACTCATTATCCTTTTCGCCATCCTTCGCGTTTTCTTCTTCAAGCCGGCCATGCGCGGGCTCACAGATGAAGAAAAAAGCGCTGTGGTGGGCGAACGTCTTACGCAACCACCTCATAACCCCGATACACTTAAACTAATAACCGAATAAAGCTATGGATGTTGTCATTTGGTCGCGAATCCAATTTGCGATGACAGCCGCTTACCATTGGCTGTTTGTACCACTCACCCTGGGCCTGGCCCTGGTGATGGCGGTGATGGAAACCCTCTACGTGGTGAAGAAAGACGAATTCTGGAAAAAGGCAGCGCAGTTCTGGATTAAGCTCTTTGCCATTAACTTTGCCGTGGGCATTGCTACAGGCATTATTCTGGAATTCGAGTTCGGCACCAACTGGAGTAACTATTCCTGGTTTGTGGGAGACATGTTCGGTGCTCCTCTGGCCATTGAAGGCATCCTGGCCTTCTTCATGGAAGCCACCTTCTTTGCCGTCATGTTCTTTGGCTGGAATAAGGTTTCGCCCAAATTCCACCTAGCCTCTACCTGGCTCACCGGTATTGGCGCCACCATATCGGCCTACTGGATTCTGGTGGCCAACGGCTGGATGCAGAACCCCGTGGGCACCACCTTCAATCCGGACACGGTGAGAAGCGAAATGGCATCGGCCGCCGCTTTCTGGGAGGTTATCACCAATCCCGTGGCGGTTTCCAAATTCTGCCATTCCGTTACCAGCGGCTGGGTTACCGGCGGCATCTTTGTAGTGGGCGTAAGCGCCTGGTATTTACTTAAAAACCGTCATGTGGAGTTTGCTAAAAAGAGCATGCTCATCGGCGCCATCGTGGGTCTGGTGGGTTCCGGTGCAGTTATGCTTTCCGGAGACTCCTCCGGCGTACATGCGGCCGAATTCCAGCCCATGAAGCTGGCGGCGGCCGAAGGCCTGGAAGACGGTGGCAACGGGGCTGCTTTCACCATTGTGCCCGGCATTAAGATTCCCAAGATGCTATCCATCCTGGCCACGCACGATATCAACGGTTTTGTCCCCGGCATCAACGACATCCTGAACGGTTACACGGATAACGACGGCAACGAGGTGCCTTCCGTGGCCGAAAAGATGGCCATGGGCCGCGAAGCGTTGGAGGCACTGGCGGTATACCGCACCACCGACGACGACTTTGTAAAAGACGACGCCCGCTCCATCCTGATGGATAATGAAAAGTACATGGGCTACGGCCACCTGGAGAAGCCCGAGGATGTGATTCCTCCGGTGGGTGTAGTATTCTGGGCCTTCCGCTTTATGATTGGCCTGGGTATGCTCATTGCACTGGTACTGCTCCTGAGTCTCATCGCCATTTGGAAAGACAAGCTGGGCTCCTGGAAGTGGCTCCTTTGGGCTACCATCATCTGCATCCCGCTGGTGTACATCTGCGGACAGAGCGGCTGGGTAGTGGCCGAAGTGGGCCGCCAGCCCTGGACCATCCAGGGCCTGCTGCCGGTGAACGTGGCCATCTCCAGCCTCAGTGCCGGCGCCGTAAAGACCACCTTCTTCGTGTTCCTGGCCGTCTTTGCCCTCTTCCTTGCCATCGAAATCCGAATTATGATCCGCGCCATTGGCAAGGGCCCCGAAGTTGAACCCTCTGAAAACATCTAAGCCATGACTTACGAATTCTTACAGAACTATTGGTGGGTCCTGATTGCCCTGCTGGGCGGTCTGCTGGTGGCCCTGATGTTTGTGCAGGGCGCCAACCTGCACCTGGGAAACCGCGCCCTCAGCGACACCCAAAAGCGCATGATTCTCAACTCTACGGGCCGCAAGTGGGAGCTTACCTTCACCACGCTGGTTACCTTCGGCGGCGCCTTCTTCGCCTCCTTCCCGCTGTTTTACAGCACCAGCTTCGGCGGTGCCTACTGGGTATGGGTGCTGCTCCTGATCACCTTCGTGTTCCAGGCCGTGGCCTACGAGTTCCAAAACAAGAAGGGCAACCTGCTGGGCGTAAAAGGCTTTCGCGTGGCGCTCATGGTAAACGGTATTCTGGCTCCCTTCCTGGTGGGCACAGCCGTGGGCACTTTCTTCACGGGCTCTGACTTCGTGGTGAACAAGGTGGCCATTACAGATCCA
Source organism: Bacteroidales bacterium UBA3623 (assembly GCA_002373715.1). Taxonomy (GTDB): domain Bacteria; phylum Bacteroidota; class Bacteroidia; order Bacteroidales; family UBA932; genus Cryptobacteroides. Next base: position 206 of record DFLI01000119.1, on the reverse strand, counting down.
TCGGCCCCCGTCATCAGTACCTGGGGTAATTCCTGGCACGGTCTGGAGGCCTTGGGGCAGTACCCCGCCATCCTGCTGGGCGGCACGCTGGTGTTCCTGGCCGGCATTTTGGGAGACCTGTATATCCTTAATAATGTAGACGACGATAAGATTCACGCCCAGATGCGGCGCTCCGTCAAGTTAAGCATCGGCCCCTTCCTCCTCTT
>DFLI01000018.1:6935-8101 GCA_002373715.1 Bacteroidales bacterium UBA3623 | reverse complement strand
CAAGGACGTGGTGATAGCTGTCATGGGCTGCATTGTGAACGGCCCCGGTGAAATGGCCGATGCCGACTACGGCTATGTGGGCGAAGGTTTCGGCAAGGTAACCCTCTACCGTAAAAAAGAGCCCGTCCTCCGGCACATACCAGAGGACGAGGCGGTAAATCGATTGGTCGAACTTATTAGGAATGATTGCACCGAAGGATAAGGAGCGAAGCGACCCAGGGGGTCTGGGGGATTAGGCCCCCAGTCCGTTAAACGGTTTTATTCTTTTTTATATGGGCCGAAGGGGCATATAAAAAAGAAACGTCGGCCTGTCTCAGGCGGACGCTCTCACTAACCACATAATTAATAACACTAAAACTAATAACCAATAGACTGATTCGCTGAGAGAACCTCACTTCCTCAATCCGGATACAAAGGTACGGCTTTTTTTTGGATTTGCAAATTTTTTCAAAACTTTTTTAACAAATTTTTTTAAGAATTTTTTAAATCGTTGATAATCAATGGGGTTACAAATAAGCCGCTTTAGAGAAAAATATATATAAAACTTATTAAAAAGATTTAATTAACTGAGTATTAGCGCATTGTAAAAACAAGTTGAAGTAGAAATCGAACAGTGCGCTTATAAATTAAAAGCAAAAAGAAAGCCGATGCTTACAATCTTTAAGCATCGGCCCTTTTTCTTCTTACACTCTAGGAAAACCCGGCTTAAAGCAGTTTGTCCCTTAAATGACGGATCATATCCCTGGTCATGGAATCCATGTCGTAGGTGGGCTTCCAGTCCCACTCCTCGCGGGCGCAGGAATCGTCCATGCTGTCCGGCCAGGAGGTGGCGATGGCCTGGCGCACAGGGTCTACCTCGTAGCGGACGCGCAGGTCCGGAATGTATTCGCGGATTTTGGCGAAAATCTGTTCGGGCTCGAAGCTCATGGAGGCAATGTTGAAGGAATTGCGGTGCTTCAGGCGGGAAGGATCTGCTACCATGAGCTGGATGGCGGCGTGCAGGGCGTCCGGCATGTACATCATATCCATATAGGTACCGGGAGCGATGGGGCAGACGAATTCTTCTCCCTTGACGGCAGAGTAATACACTTCCACGGCGTAGTCCGTGGTGCCGCCGCCCGGCAGCGTGGTGTAGGAGATGAGGCCCGGGAAACGGACCGAACGGG
>DFLI01000018.1:0-6773 GCA_002373715.1 Bacteroidales bacterium UBA3623 | reverse complement strand
TGCGGGGTTTCCGGGCCGAAGGAACCGATGGAAGAAGGGGTGAAGACGGCGCAGCCCTTTTCCCTGGCAATTTCCAAGATGTTCAGCAGGCCGTTCATCTGAATGTCCCAGGCCAGCAGGGGTTTTCTCTCTGCAACGGCCGACAGGAGGGCGGCCAGGTTGTAGATGGTATCTATCTGATACTTGTCCACAATGGCGGCCAGGCCGGCGGCATCGCGCACATCGGCAATTACCGAAGGGCCGCTTTCCAGGAGTTCTCCCTTGGGCTCTGCGCCGGGGATGTAACCTGCTACAACCGTGCTTCCGGGGACCTCCCGACGGATTTTCATCGTGAGCTCCGACCCAATCTGGCCCGTAGAGCCAATCACCAAAACATTCTTCATAATATCCTGTTTATCCATGCAAATTTATTACATTTTGCGTATATTTTCAAGATAAAATCGCTAAATTTGAAAGCACAAAAGCGTTAATAACCATGTACGGAAAATTTCAACAGCATCTTAGCACCGAGCTCAAGGCCATCGATGAGGCCGGGCTTTACAAAAGAGAGAGAAATATAGCATCGGCCCAAAGTGCCTGCATCAAATTGCAGGACGGCAGCGAAGCCCTTAACTTCTGCGCCAACAATTATCTGGGATTGGCCGATAATCCCCGCCTCATTGAGGCCGCCAAGAAAACTATGGACGCCCGCGGCTACGGCATGTCCTCCGTGCGTTTCATCTGCGGCACGCAGGATATCCATAAAGAGCTGGAAAAGGCCATTGCAGACTATTTCCACACGGAAGACGCCATTCTGTATGCCGCCTGCTTCGACGCCAACGGAGGCGTTTTTGAGCCCCTTTTCACGGCAGAAGACGCCATTATTTCGGATTCCCTGAACCACGCCTCCATCATTGATGGCGTGCGCCTGTGCAAGGCCCAGCGTTTCCGTTACAACAATGCCGATATGGCAGACCTTGAAGAAAAGCTCAAGGAAGCCCAGGCCTGCCGCTTCCGCATCATCGTGACGGACGGCGTGTTCTCCATGGACGGCAACGTGGCCCCTATGGACAAGATTTGCGATTTGGCCGAAAAATACGACGCCCTGGTGATGGTGGACGAAAGCCACAGCGCCGGCGTAGTGGGAAAGACGGGCCATGGCGTGGCCGAGCAGTTTAACTGCTATGGACGCATTGATATCTTCACCGGCACCCTGGGCAAAGCCTTTGGCGGTGCCGTGGGCGGTTTTACCACCGGTCGCAAGGAAATCATCGACATGCTCCGTCAGCGTTCCCGCCCGTACCTGTTCTCCAATTCCATCCCGCCCATGATTGCCGGCGCCGCCTTGGAAACCTTCAAGATTCTGAAGGAATCCGACGCCCTGCACACCAAGCTGGTGGAGAACGTGAACTATTTCCGGGACAAGATGATGGCCGCCGGCTTCGATATCAAGCCCACCCAGAGTGCCATTTGCGCTGTTATGCTGTACGACGCTCCGCTGTCCCAGAAATTCGCTGCCAAGATGGCTCAGGAAGGCATTTTCGTAACCGGTTTCTACTATCCGGTGGTGCCCAAGGGCCAGGCCCGCATTCGTGTGCAGTTAAGCGCCGCCCATGAAAAAGCCCACCTGGACAAGGCCATTGCAGCCTTCATCAAAGTGGGCAAGGAACTGGGTGTAATCAAATAATAGGGAATAAGCCTATCAGGCTTCTTCCCATTGTTGCCGGAGCAGGGCTGCTGCATTAGTTAATGCGGCGGCCCTGTCTTCTGCACGACAACCGCATTCCAGGCTTACGTAGTGCGGGTATTCCAACTCCTTGAGGGCGCGGAAGCCTTCCTTGTAGTTGTCTTTTTCTCCGTCTTCACCGGGCATCACGCGGTTTCCGCGGCTGGCAATGTGCACGTGCTGAAGGTAAGGGCCGGCAGCCATGAAGGCGGCGTAGTCGGAGGTTTCTTCCTGCATGTGCCAGAAGTCTCCCATGCACTTGACACCTTTACTGTTGGCATCCCGGCAAATGGCGGCGGCATCGGCCACCAGGCGCAGGTAGAAGGCTTCCCGGCGGTTGAGCGGTTCCAAAATTACCGTTGTGCCGCAGCTGAGGGCATATTCACCCAAATCGTGCAGTTGGGCGCAGAGATATTCACGCGTCTGGAGGGTGTGAGGGTATACCGGTTCCTGTCCGTTGAAGGCAGGTACCATGATAACTCCGGTAGAACCCAGCTCTCCCGCTGCGCGCACAATCTCCCGCATGGACTTGTCAAACTGTGCCTTTACTTCCGGATCCTGGGCCAGGATGAAGCCGTCGAATCCGGCACAGATGGCCGATACCTGGATGTTGCGTCCCTCCAGGGCATCCCGGATTTCCTGAACGCGACCGGCCAGGCCCCTTCCTCCGGGTTCGAAGCCGGTAACGCCCAGTTTCTCCATGAAGTCTAACTTATCGGCCAAACTTTCTCCGGGCGTGAGGCCCTCCTGGAAGGACAGGCGCAGGGGAATGGACGCTTTTTTCTCCTGCTGCTTGCAGGAAACGAGCACACTGGGGGCCACGGCCAGGGCTGCGGCCGATGCCAGGGAGGTTTTCAGAAAGGTTTTCCTATCCATACGCAAGGCTTATTTGCCCGTTCCTGGAACGGGAACCGTATACTTACTCATGTCCATCTTGCCCAGTTCCAGTTTTTCGGGCATGTAATCCAGGTCGGAGGCGCTCATCTGGTCCCAGGTAATGGTTTGGCCGGTGTAGGCGGCTTCGCGGCCCATGATGCCGGCCAGGGAAGACTGACCGGTTTCTGCGGCCTCTACATGGGCCTCACCCTTGCGGATGTGGTTCACCCAGTCTACGTGTTCCAGAACATAGGGATTGTGCTGAGAGAACTCTTTCTCTGCGGCTTCCTCGTCATATTGCCAGAGAATCTTGCCCTCCAGGTCACGGATGGCGAAATCGTTGGAGTTCCAGGAGCCCTTGCTGCCCTGGATGAATTCGCTCACATTGGAGGAACAGCCATCTATCTGGCGGCAGAAGCTGTGCATGTGGATACCGCTGTCGAACTCGAAATCTATGCTGAAGTTGTCGTACTGGTCTCCGGTAATGCGGCGCTGGCGGCTGCCTACGCCCGTGGCCTTCACAGGATGGGCGCCCAGCATCCAGGTGAACACGTCAATGTTGTGGACGTGCTGCTCTACAATATGGTCTCCGGAGAGCCACTTCCAGTTGACCCAGTCACGGATCATCCATTCCATGTCACTCCATCCTGCCTGGCGTTCGCGGTACCAGAGCATGCCCTGGTTCCAGTAGACGTTGCCACCGGTAATCTCTCCAATGAGGCCTTCCTGGATTTTCTTGAAGGATTCCACATAGGCTCTCTGATGGTGGCGCTGGGTGCCCGTAACCACGCTCAGACCCTTGGCTTCGGCCTGTTTGGCGGTGGCCATGATGGTGCGGTAGCCTTTGGCATCTACGCAGATGGGCTTCTCCAGGAAAGAATGCACGCCCTTGGAGGTGGCATATTGGAAATGGGTGGGGCGGAACACCGGCGGAGTGGCTACGATAACCATGTCAACGCCGGAGTCAATTACTTTCTGATAGGCGTCAAAGCCGGTGAAACAGTGGTCGGCGGGAATTTCCTGCCCATGCTGCTCGAATATGTTCTTGCGGGTGGCTTCAATGCGGTCCGGGAAGATGTCTCCCAGGGCGGTGATGGTGATGCCGTCGGCAGCGGCCAGAAGGTCGTTCACGGCGCCGTTACCACGGCCGCCGCAGCCAATGAGACCGGCCTTGAGGGGACGACCCCCGATGGCCTTGTCCGGAAGTTCGGGAATGTAATAGGTTCCGGGCTCGCGGAGCGGTTTGGGTTTACCGCTGGAGCAGGAGCTTAAAAGAGCTCCACCCAGCAGACCGGCTGCACCTGCTGCTGCACTGGCAGACAGGAAGGATCTTCTGTTCATTTTTGCGCTCATGGTTATCAGTATTTTATGTTAGTATTTATTCTTTCACTGTTTCCGGCACTTCGCATACCACGCGGAAACCAATGCCCTTAATGTCTGAGTACCACCAGATGCTCTTGGGGTTCTGAGGGTCTGTGCGCAGCCATTCGTCGTGCCTGGTATGGTCTCTTGCGGCGCAGCGAACCAGGGCTGCACCGTCGGCATAGCAGCCTCCTCTCACTACGTATTCGCTGCCTTCGGCGGGGCCTTTCGGGTCCTGGGCACCGTCCTGAATATGGGCGTAGGCGTCCGGGGCGTAAAAATCCGAGCAATACTCCATTACGTTACCCAGCATGTTCTTGAGGCCGAAGGGATTGGGCTTAACCTGCGAGGGCTCCAGCGTGCGGGCGGGGGAGTTGCCCTTGTAAATGACGTAGCGGGCAATTTGGGTGGTATCGGCCCCAAACCAGCTCCTCAGGCCTTTAGGGTCGTATTTCTTGGGGCTTCCTTCAAAGAAATAAGGGGTGCTGGTGCCGCCGCGGGCCGCATATTCCCATTCTGCTTCCGTGGGGAGCCGATAGGTTTTGCCCGTCTTGAGAGAGAGCCACTGGCAGAAGGTTTCTGCCGCGTAGTGCGTCATGGTGATGGCAGGCCTTTCTCCCATGCCCCAACCCTGGTCCGGGAAGCCGAAAGGAGGGGTGGGACCGCTCACGGCATCTACTCCGGGCCGACTGTTGAGTTCATAGATTACGGAAGGAGGCGTGCGGCCTTCAGACATGGTTTCGTTGTAGAAACTCCAGAACTGGCGCCAGGTTATTTCGGTTTCGGCCATGAAGAAGGGGGAGATGCGCACCTGCTTCCGGGGCCCTTCATCCGGCTTGCGGCGGGGCTCATCCTCTGGGCTGCCCAGGAGGAATTCGCCGCCTGGAATGGCTACCATGTGGATGGAAGCGTTGGTGCCCGGAACCGTTTCTGTAAAGGATTGGAATTGCTCTACCTTGGTGGGCGCCTCGTAGATTTCTCCGGGGCCGGTATCTACGGTGCCCTTAAGCTTCTGGTGGGTGTATCCCGGAATGTAGTGACCGGCATTGAGATGGCAGCTAACGCAGTTAAGCCCCAGCTTTTCTACATTCTCTTCGTAATGGAGGTGGGCGGCCACGCCGTCATCGCTGATGCCTTCCGGGTACAGGTTCTGGTGGCATTTGACACAGGATTCGTTGTACACAATCCGGGTGGCGTAGTCCTGCTGTCGTTTGGAGGCCCAGTCAATCTCCTCCTTGTCTTTGACGGTTTTGGCCCAGAGGTCTTTGGCGCCCATCCTGAGCTTGATCATGTAGTAGCGGTTGATGCCTTCTTCCTTAGGGGGAAGGTGGCATGCGGCGCAGTCTGTGACCACGCCCGTTTTGCTCAAGTAGTGGGGGGACTGTTTCCAAAGCCGGTCGGCCTCATCGTGGTAGTGGCAGCTCATGCAATAGTCGCTGGTGGTGGTGTGGGTATCTACCTTGGCGAACGCTATGACCAGCACGGCTGCCAGGGCGAAACCGCCCAGAACAATACTCCAGATGATGCCTCTTTTTTTCATAGCCCTGTTGAATCCATCAAATTTACGAAAAATAAGCGACTAATTCAACTCCTGGCTCCTTGATAGGCTGTCGGCGGTGGCCTTCAGCTGTTCCTGCTCTTTCTTGAGACGGTCTATCTCCTGGGCCATCTGTTCCATGCGGGCTTCCATAGACTCCAGAAGGGCCTGGTTTTCGTCCAGTTCGTTGTTGGTGTTGTCGTAAATCTCCTGGAGGATGGCATCCATATCCTTCTGGGAAAGGCCGATGGAATGCTCTACCAGCGTAAGGCTCTTTTCCTTGATGTTGTACAGATTGGCCGTTTTGTAAAGCTCTGTTCGCAGGCTGTCCGTAAGAGGGTCTCCTGCCAGGGAGATGGTGGCTTTGTTTCCCTGCACCTTATAATTGTAAATATAGGTCTGAGGCCCTACCAGGCGGTTTTCGTCTACGAAAGTTTGGACGTTCCGCTCGAAATTGTTGCTGCGGATAAGGGTGAAGGCACTCCAGATGCTGGGAACCAGAATGATGACAAGGATGGTGCTGATAACGCGGCGCCGGCGGGTGGCCAGTTCTTCGGAGATACCCGATACGGTGGGGAAGCGGAGGTATTTGACCATGAAGTAGGTGGCCATGGCAATGAAGACGCTGTTGATGATGAACAGGTACAGGGCACCGAAGAAAAACTGCATCTTCAAGTGGGCCAGGCCATAACCGGCGGTGCACAGGGGCGGCATGAGGGCGGTGGCGATGGCTACGCCGGAAAGCACGGTGCCACGCTCCTTGCGGCTTATTTCCAGGATGCCCGCCATGCCGCCGAAGAAGGCGATGAGCACGTCATAAATGGTGGGCGAAGTTCTGGCGGCCAGCTCGGTGGGGTTCACCAGCGAAAGGGGAGAGAGGATAAAAAAGAGGGTGGATGCGGTGAGGGAGATAATAACCATCACCAGAAGGTTCTTGGCGGCCGATTTGAGCAGCTCCGTATCGTTGGTGCCCAGAGAAAGGCCCACGCCGATGATGGGACCCATCAGAGGGGAAACCAGCATGGCGCCGATGATGACCGCCGTGGAGTTTACATTGAGCCCCACGGAAGCCAGGATGATGGCAAAGGCAAGGATCCAGGCGTTGGGTCCGCGGAACCAGATGTTACTTTTGATATGCGCGGCGGCCTTACTGGTGTCTATGTCGTTGGAAAGATACCAATAATGCCGTACAATGCGCCTCAGGCGTGACCAGAAAGAGTTATCCATATCTCCTGTATTTCTACGCAAGATACGCATTTTTTCTTATCTTTGTACTTATAACCGCAACTGATA
>DFLI01000094.1 GCA_002373715.1 Bacteroidales bacterium UBA3623 | reverse complement strand
GTCTGGAAGCCGGGGGCCTCCGGGTTACAGGCAATGCCGGCGGCGCTTTCCCAAATCCACTCGCATACGGCACCGTAGGCATAGTGGTTAAAGCTGTTCATACCGTTGGGGCCCATTCCCTTATCAACCATATAGCTGTTCCAGCGCTCCCAAATGGTGGTGGCTCCGTTATCCACAGAATACAGCCAGCTGGGGTTCTTGTGCTGGAAGAGAAGTTCGTAGGCCATATCGGCCATACCGTTCTCAGTAAGGGTAGCCATCAGGATGGAAGTACCCAGGAAGCCCGTTTGCAGGCAGTTGCCGTGGTCTTCGAAGTTCTTGCGCAGGCGGGCCAGCATATTCTCCTTGCCTTCACCTTCCACCACACCCAGTTTAAGGGCGAAGAGAGCCGGGGTTTGCATGGTATTCAGAACGGGCAATACAAAGGAGCCGTCGGGCTGCAGGAAAGTGGTGCGAATGTACTCCTTGGCCTCTTTCTCCATGGCCTCGTACTTAGCTGCGTCACGTCCTGTATCGGCCGCCATGTCGCGCATGTAGCCGGCATCCAGGGCCCAGTAGCAGGCGCCCAGGTAGCTCCAGTAGTATTCTGCCTGTTTGCGGGTTTCGGCATCCTTGAAGGCGCTGCCGTTGCAGCTTTCCAAGGCCTCGTAGCTTAGCCAGTCGTTCCAGTTGTAGTTGCCGTTCTCCGCTTTCATGAACTCGTGGGCATACTTGCCCTCGTTCACGTGGGCCAGGAACTTCTCCATGGATTCCCAGCTTTCGGCCACTATTTCCTTGTCTCCGAACTGTTTCCAAACCGTCCAGGGGACGATGATACCGGCATCGGCCCAGCCCAGGCGCATCATCTCGTTGCCGTACTGGGCATAGGGAGAAACGCCGGGATAGCCGCCCGTGGGGCTTTGGCTGTCCCGCACATCCTGCAGCCACTTGTGGAAGAAGCGGTCTGTGTTGGCGAAGAAGGTGCCGGTTTCGGTGAATACCTGCGTGTCAGCCATCCATCCCAGGCGCTCATTGCGCTGCGGGCAGTCGGTGGGAACAGAAAGGTAATTGGACATCTGGCCCCAGCGGGTGTTGGAAATGAGTTTGTTAATATCCTCACTGCCCGTTTCGATGGTACCAATCTCCATGTCCTTGGCAATGGAGGTTACCGGAATGGAAGCAATGCTCTTGAACTGGACCGGACCGTCGGTAATAACGGCTATGTAACGGTATCCCCAGAAGGAGCAGCGAGGCGTAAATGATACATAATCATCGGCCGGTCCGAAGGTATAGGTGAGCCATATCTCATCATCCTCTACACGGAGGTTGCGGCGGTGAGTACTGCCCTCAGGGCCGTCCATGCCGCGTTTTTCGGCGCCGTTGCCATCGTTCAGAATTTCGGAGGGCCGACAGATAATCTTAGTACCCTCGGCGGCCTTGAATACAAAGGAAGGAACGGCGGCAGCATTCTGGCCAAAATCCACCACCAGGGTTTCCCCGGGATTCAGGTCCACCACTTCTCCATCCTTGAAGCTGCGTTTGACAACCACTTTGCCATATTCCACCTCTTCCTTTTTGTCAGACGCGACTGCACCCGTCACGCCTTCCCAGGCGTAGATTTCCACAGGTTTGAGGGTGATATCTGTGCGCTGGTAAATCTCAGCGCCATTATCGGGCAGGATTTCTCCTTTGAATTCGGTATTCACCTCAGGAGTGCTAAGGAGCTCCGGCGTCTCATAGCCCATGGGGCAGCGGGCGTCGTACTCCTCGCCATCGAAGATGCCGGCGTGCTTCACAGGGCCGGCGATTCCGGCTGTCCAGTGCTCCGTGTCGGAGCCCAGCAGCTGCTGGGTACCGTCGGCATAAGTAAGTTCCAGAACGCCGCGGAAGGCACATTTCTTCCCAAACATGGTGGGGCCGCCGGGGGTGACAATCTTATCGGCCCACCAGCCGGGCGTCACCTGTACGGAAAGCACGTTCTGGGCGCCGGCCTTCTTGTCAAAAGCGGCCGTAATGTCGTAGGTGAAGGAGCGTTTGGTCTTGGCAAAATGGGTAAAACCGGGTTTGAGCACTTCCTTACCCACCAGTTCCCCATTCAGGAAAAGGTCGTAAACGCCCAGGCTGGTGGTCATCCACACGGCTTTGGTCACTTTCTTTTCGTTGGTTACCGTAGAGAGGAACCAGCTGGAACCGGGGGCACTCTTGTCATTGCCCAGGCTGGGGCCCGGCGCAATGGGAGCATCCACCACGGAAATCCATTGGGATACGTCCCAGGCACTGTTGGAGAGAGGATCTGTAAGGATACCCACCTCGGTGACAGCAGACTTTCCGCAGGCCACCACAGCGGCAGCCAGGGCTGCCATCACAAACATTCTGGTACGCATAAGCTATTTCATTTTAAGAACAATCGTGGGATCCAGCGGGTACCGGCCAAAGTCCTTTCCGAAGAGGGACAGGCCGCCATTGCCCGAAGGAACGGAGAAACGGATGGTCAGGCTGGTCAGGTTCATGCCCTTGGCATCCTGCACCGGCAGGTTCACGCTAACCAGCTGGCCGTAAGAACCGGCCTCGCGGATGCGGGGCACGTTGGGCTGGGCGCCCCAGGAGAGGATGCCGCGGTGGTCCGCCGGGCAATCGGCCAGCTGGGCACCGCCCACGCCATACCCTTCAATGGTAACGCTCACGGAAGAAGGCCACAGTTCCTCGTCCGTCATGGCAAAGGCGTTGAGAGACTTGCAATGGTCATAGGTACCGCCACCCAGCATAAAGTCTCCCTGGATGTCATTGCCGGCCACATCCTTGCCAAAAATCTGGCGGGAAGAGGCCTCAAAAATCAATTGGGCCGATTCTACTTTATCAATGTCGAAATCTTTGGGAAGCTGTACTTTATACTCGAAGTAACCGCTGCCAAAGCCGTTTACCTTCAGGCCGTCGTAAACCTGGGAAGAGCCGTTGGACCAGCTCTGGGCCGTATAAGAATCTACCGGGAAGCTCACCAGGCGCACACCCTCCGGGTCCGTTCCCTTGTTCACGCGGAAGGTGGAGAAGTTGCGGTGAAGCACGGTGCCATCGGCCTTTTTGAGAACATATCTGAGCACATACAGACCCTTTTCCTCGGGAATGGCCACCGTCACCTTGCCGGCGCGGCGGTTCAGGAAGGGCTCAAACGCCACAGGAACAGCATCCGTCCAATAACTTTCAAACTGGCCGATGGAATTCCAGCCCACCAGTTCGGTCTCCAGGGTAAGGGCACCGGGGTTTTCTTCCGTCATGAAGGAAGCAAAGAAAGGAATCTCAAACTTCTCCCCTCCCCGCACCTCGGAATAGAGGTAGCGCTCCGGAGAGATGTAGTATTTGCTGTGGAAATCGGCCATGGTCATGCCGGGCACCAGTTCTTCCAGGCCATCTATCTTGGGGCTGCGGTCGTACTGCACATAACCGTTCCACTCGTTAATGACGTCGTGATGCTCCGTGTACAGCCAGCCGCCGCAACCGGGATGGCGCCGGAAAGCATCCATCATAATGTGGTAGTCCCAGGTGTAGTCTATGTCACCGGCGCTGCCTTCGTAGCCCCACACGTCTCCGCACTCGGAATTCATCATGGGGGCACCGTCTTGCACGTTACCGCCAATGTAGTTGAAGGTACTGCCGGGGAAGGTGTTGCGTTCGTACTGGTCAATCTCTTCTTCCCAAACCCAGCCACGGTTGTAGGCGTGCCAGGAATTGATATCCGTCTCCACGTGGTCCCTCAGGCAGGCGGAATTGTCTTCTGCCAGACGGGTGGGATCCAGCTGCTTGGTGAGCCGGTGCATCTCCCTCACCCATTCCTGGGTCTCGGGCAGGTATTTGCCGTCGGTATGAAGCCCCCAGGTTTCGTTGAAGTTTACCCAGGCAAAGATGGAGGGGTGGTTGTAGTCCCTTTCAATCTGGCCGCGGAGGCAATGTTCCCAATCGGCCTTGGCCTCTCCGGTGGGGGCGCCCCAGAAGTTGGGGGTGTCAGCCATAATCAGAAGGCCCAGTTTGTCTGCCCAGTAGAGCTTGCGGGGTACCTCCACCTTGATGTGGATGCGGTTGCCGCTCAGGGCCAGTTTCTTGGAGATTTCAATTTCATGGCGCATGAATTCGTCGCTGGGGAAGGTGTAGTAACCTTCCGGATGATAGCTCTGGTCCAGGGTGAGCTGCAGATAGACAGGCTTGTTATTGAGGGCTACGTAATTATAGTCCGTTCCGGGCAGCTTGGCCACACCCACCTTGCGCTGGCCCCAGTAGCTGTCCACCCGGTCCACCACTTTACCGCTTTCAGACTCCAGGGAGGCCGTCACCTCGTAGAGGAAGGGATCTTCGAGGTCCCAGAGGTGCTGGCCCTCAATGGGCACCACAAAGCTCATCTCCTGAGTGCCGGACTCAATGGGGGCCTCGAAAGCGGGCTGGTCTCCCGTTCTGAAAGCCAGCTTGAAGATACCGGGATCTTCGGTCGCATAATCCATCACCACATCCACTTTCACCGTGGAGGCATCAATATCCGGGGTAAAGTGCAGGGACTTGATGAAATTATAGCCACGGGCTTCCAGATATACGGTTTGCCAAATGCCACGGGCGTTGCCGTAACCCTGCTTGCCATAGAGATGGGCGTCGCTGTAGGTATCGTCCACTTTCAGCAGAAGCGGATAACTGGCACCTGGTTTCACATCCTTGAGCTCAAACTCGAAGGGGGTATAACCGCCCTCGTTGTATCCCAGGTTTTCGCCGTCCAGCCAGGCTTCGGTCTTCCAATCTGAAGCGCCCACCACCAGAAATACTCTCTTTCCTTTCCACTTTTTGGGAATGGTAATTTCCCGGCTATACCAGGCCACGTCTCCCTTATCCTCCACCTCCGAAAGCGGGCTGCCCCAGGGGAAGGGAACCAGGATGCGCTGGTTCAGACTGTCTTTCTCAAAACCGAAGTTCCAATAGCCGTTCAGGTTCACCCATTCCGTACGCTCAAAGTCCGGACGGGGATGCTCTGGAAGCGGAATATCCTCCACCACCCGGGTGGCGCAGGCGCTCAGAAGGAGCATCACAGGCAGAAGCAGAAAGAATCGTTTCATACTCAAGAGTCTATGGTTAGTATTATAGACTATAAAGTTAGCGACTTTTCCCGCAATTGCCAAATATAATTAATCTCTATCTAAGCCCAAATCCACTTTCGAATGATGCCGACAGGACTGTATCAAAGAAAGGCGGTTCCGAATTGGGATTATCAAGTTGGTCGCTGAGCCAATGCAGGTACTGGATAACTCTTACTGGAATCTCCAAATGAAAGGTCACTTTCTCGTTTGTAACAGAATGGCCTCCTACAGGGATAACAATCCAGATAGAAGTTTCCAACAGGCAAACATAATCATATGGAATTGAAAGGAGTGTGGCGGTCTCCTCCCTACTGCAGTAAAAGGACGACAAAACGGGACAAGCATCTCCATATCCCGAATATATCAGACAAGACAAATCATTCCCGGCAGGAATCCCCGCAAACTCTTTATCGGCCGTTAACGAAAAGTCGCCAGTATAAAGGACCGTTGTAAAAGGAGCTTGCCCCGAATTCGAGGCTTTGCTAATGTTGAAAAATGAGTCGTACGCTTTCATATATGCCTCTTGTACGCCCTTCTTCTTCTCGCCAAAAGATTCAAATAACTCCTCTGCAGGAAGATCATCCTTATCATGCGACCAGGGATGCGAGGAACGACTGACCAACTCGTGACGCGATAATGGCAGTTTGAAAGAAAACGACATACACTTTTCTGACTCCCTGTAAATAACTGGATCTGCCTCCAATTTTGTATCGTCAAGACACTCACCAGGAAGAAGAGATCGCAACCCTGGATAACGCTGGCCCACTGGGAGGCCACCACAGGAAACAAGGAAAATGGATAATAAAAAGATTAAGAAACGTTTCATGGTGCAAAAAAGCTAAAACCTCAATCTTCTACCGCAAAACCATATGTCATCATTAAGTTATTATTATAATAACTAATTCTTTTAAACATAGTTAAGTGCGTTTTATACCTGGACAAAAGTAAAATAAATTCTGTATAAATCCAAACTTATAAAGCAGACACTTTGAGGGCTTCCTCCCCCACTTGCAGAGATTGGAAGCCCTCTATACCATCCGCGGCTGGAACTGGAATTCCGAGAAATAATTACTTGTAATAGAAACAGACCGGAGGAATGGATTTGAACTCTTTCGTTCCCGGGGCGCACCAGTAGAAGCTGAAAGCCTGGTCCTCGTAGTCCTCAAAGTAGAGAATCTTGAAGGGATGCAGCCCCTTCTCTAGCGGGATTTCGCCAAAGGCCGATATCTCCGAGTGGGAGCCGTCGTTGTTCACCACCCGCACGCCGTCAATGTACAGGGCGCTGCCGTCGTCGCTGCGGGTTTCGAAAGACCATACACCCGTAATGGGAATGTCTATGTAGCCGAAGAAGCAGTAGGCAAAATGGTCCTCCCGGCGGGCCTTCTCAATGGAAGGTTGCGCCAGAATGCCCGAGGCCTCGGCCGGATCTCCCTCAATCTGGGAGAGCAGTCTGAAATTGGCTTCGTGATAAGTGTAGCGGCAGCCCGGTTTCAGGTCTTCTCTATTGGCCGATGGATGGAAGTACAGCTTGTGCGCCGTCTTAAACACCAGCGGCGAGGCTTCCTTTCCTTCTCTGAAGGCCCGGGCACGGATGGGGCCCGATTCCGTAATGACAAAAGGCTCTTCGTACTTGGGACTGTCAAGAGTGGGCTCCGAACCGTCCAGGGTATAATGGATGGTGGCGCCCGGCGTCTTGCAACTCATGGTCACCTGTGCCTCGTTCTCAAAGAGGAAGAGCTTCCCCTCAATGGCGGGAGGGCACACCGGCGCATCCTTGGTGAGAGAATACGGCAGCGGCAGGATATTCCGCGCTGCATTAGGCAGGGCCGACAGTTTAAAACTCAGCTCTCCGCCGCCCATGATCTGCTCG
>DFLI01000146.1:5536-5962 GCA_002373715.1 Bacteroidales bacterium UBA3623 | reverse complement strand
GAAACTAAAACCTATTATGCAAAAACGAAAGAAACGCTGGGTAGACCGCTGGGACGGATATCGCCTGAGGGACCTGGATCCCGTACATGTGATGATGCCCTATCTGTTTGGCTCCCGCATTGAGAATGAGGCTGTTCTGGGAGAGGTGGTGGATCTGACGGAAGTAGATAAATACCTGGCTCAGAAAAACGCACAAAACCCGGAATTCAAATATACCTGGTTCCATTTCATAGCGGCCGTTACGGCCAAAACCATTCTCCTGAGGCCCAAGATGAATTTTTTCATTGCGGGCGGCCGCTTCTATGAGCGAAACAGAATTGAGGTGGCCTTCAACGTGAAACGCCAGTTCACCGACGAATCTAAGGAGAGCATGGCCAAGTTCGTTCTGGACCCGGAAGGGGAGTCTCCCATGGAGCAGGTTCACAC
>DFLI01000146.1:0-5478 GCA_002373715.1 Bacteroidales bacterium UBA3623 | reverse complement strand
AGGAAGACGGCACCTGTGAGATGCGCAACACCATCAAACTGGGTCTCACAGTTGACGAGCGCATTGCCGACGGCTATTATTACGCCAAGACGCTGCGCCTGATGAGAAAAATGTTTGCTAACCCGGCGCTGTTGGATTTACCGGCCAATACGCCCATTGAAATAGAGTAAAATGAGATACAAACTGGAAAACGTTGCCACTCCCTGGTTGGAAAGTTACGGAGAAGTAAAGCCCAACCTGGATTACAGCGAGAAAACCATATCGGAGGCTGTTCTGGAAACGGCCGCCAGAGAAGGGGAGTTCCCGGCCCTGTCCTTCATGGGAAAGGCCACTTCCTATACCCGTCTGGCAGAGCAGATTGACAAAGTAGCCCGCAGTTTCTATGCTTTGGGCATCAGGGCCGGCCAGCGTGTACTGGTTTGCCTTCCCAACGTGCCCCAGGCCGTTTTTTGCCTCTATGGCCTAAACCGTATTGGCGCCATTCCCACCATGGTTCATCCGCTGTCGGCCGTTTCTGAACTGAGCTTCTACATGGATGAGGCTAACTGCAAGATAGCCGTCACGCTGGACCAGTTCTATGGCAAGTTCCTGGAGGTTAAGAAGCAGCGCCCCATTGAAAAGATAGTGGTATGCCGCGTGTCGGAAGAACTTTCCTTCCCGCTTAACGTGGGCCAAAAACTTTTGACGGAACGCAAGTTCCCTAAAGTGCAGGCGCCGGATATCCTGTGGAAGGATTTCATGCAGATGGGAGAAGGGGTGGCCGATGGCTACGTGGCCCAGAAAGACTTCCGCTCAGAGGCCGTTGTTTTGTTCTCTGGCGGCACCACGGGTACCACCAAGGGTATCATGCTTTCAGACCTTAACTTCAACGCCCTGGCCTGGCAAACGGCCAATATGGCCCATGAGGAGGTGCATCACTCCAAAATGCTGGCCGCCATGCCTGTTTTCCACGGCTTTGGCCTGGGCGTGTGCATCCACACCCTGCAGTATATGGGCGGTACCTCCATCCTGGTACCCCGCTTCAACGTAAAGAGCTACGCCAAGCTCATCCGCAAGACGCAGCCCAACTTCATTGCCGGCGTGCCCACGCTGTTTGAGGCCATTACCCGTAACAGATATCTGGATGGGGCCGATTTAAGCTGCCTGAGGGGCGTATTCTCCGGCGGAGACTCGCTTACCATAGAGCTCAAAAAGAAGTTTGACGCCTTCCTGAAGGACCACAACGCCCGTGTTCGAGTGCGCGAAGGCTACGGTACCACGGAATGCGTGACCGCCTGCTGCCTCACTCCTTACAACAAGGAGAAGGAGGGTTCCATTGGCATACCTTTCCCGGATACCTATTTCAAGATTTGCAAGCCTGGCACTCGCGAAGAGCTTCCTTACGGCGAAGAGGGCGAAATTTGCCTCACCGGCCCTTCCATGATGCTGGGTTACATCGGCCACGAAGATGAAAACAGGCAAACGCTCCAAAAGCACGAAGACGGCCACGTCTGGCTGCATACCGGAGACCTGGGCCGTATGGATGAAGAAGGCTTTGTTTACTTCTCCCAGCGCATGAAGAGAATGATTGTAACCAGCGGCTACAACGTGTATCCTTCCCAGCTGGAGAACGTCATCGAAGGCCACCCGGCCGTTCAGCGCAGCTGCGTCATTGGCGTGAAAGACCCGCTCAAGATGCAGCGTGTAAAGGCCTTTGTAGTGCTCAAGGAGAACTGCCCGGCCGATGAAGATATGCGTCAGAGCATCATGAAACACTGCAAAGAGCATATTGCCAAATATGCCCTTCCTTCCGAAATAGAATTCCGTGACTCCCTTCCCACTACGCTGGTAGGAAAAGTGGCCTACACCGTACTGGAAAAGGAAGAAGCAGAAAAAGAAGCTTAATTCTTTTTCGTTTTATTCGTTTTATTCTTCTTCACCGACTTACCCGGAAGCACCGTGTGCAGCATACCGTTGGTGAGGGCGCTAATCAGATAAGACGGGTAAGGGAGCATGGGGTCTCTCTCAAAGCCGTATTCCACCTTCTTTGGGTCTTTCCCGGCTCTGGTGGGATTGGACTTGGGGAGGACAGCGTTGGCCAGGAAGGTAACGGCACCGCTGTTTTTGGCCACAAAGCTGAAGGGGGCCGATGCGTCGTCCCAGGCCTTGATGGACATATTGTCGTAGGTCATGCAGAAATCGGCCGTCATCTTGTTCTTGTCTCCCTTGAAGCTCAGGTCTATCTGGTGGATATCGGCCTTGGCCGTTGCACCGAACAGAGGACGGAGGAAGGAATCCATAGTGGCGGGATCCAGGTTCTTGATGAGCATTTTACCGGAGGTACTTTCCTTTTTGTCGTTCTTCACGTACAAGGTGTAGTTCCACTGACCCAGCCCCTTTTCAGAAAGGCGCATTCCCAGTTTGAGGGTATTTCCGGGGGCATTGCTTACGGATTCCAGGGCCAGACGCACGTTCTTCATGGGCAGGGAGCCAATATTCTCCGGCTTGGTTTCCCACTTGAAGACAAAATTCTTGATACTGGCATCAATCTTATTGATGTTCAATGGCATATCCAGGGTGTTCAGGCCTTCTTGCAGAGTGGGATAGGGTACTTTGGGCGGATACCTGTCGTTCTGCACCAGAACAATATCCGGGGCCGCCAGACGCATGCTCTCAATGGCAATGTTCTTATCCTTGATAATGCGGGGGATGTTAATGGCACTGGTGGAGAGACTGTCCAGCTTCACGTCCATCCACATGACGGACACTTTTCCCATCTTTACGGCCATCTGGTCCGGGGTAACCGTGGTGTAGGCACGTACGCCCAAGCCTTCCACCGGGCCGGCATTGGCAGTGGCAAGATGTCCCACCTGTACGCGGGTAAAACTGGTATTTTCGCTAAAGTCCAGGCTGTCCAAAGACACGGTGTATGTGCTGTCGTTGAACTCCAGGCTGCCGTCCGGAAGATTGAGGCCGATATCCTGCAAAGAGGCAGAGAATTCCTTCACGGAAGCCTTCAGGGCATCGCCCTGGCTCATGTCCACGCTGGCTTTTTCTATCCGAAGTTCAGATAGAGATACCCTCTTGAGGAAGGACGTATCGGCCGGAGCCTTTTCCGCTTCCACCTTCTCCTCCGGGGCGTTTTCGCTCAAAACCACTTGGGCCACAGGTTTGCGGATGGTTAGCCTGTCTGCATGGGCTTCTCCCTTCATAAGCTTGCGCCAGCTAATACCTTCCAGCATAATTGCATCTATACGGCCTTTCAGCTGCTGGTCGGCGTTGGTGGAGTCACTTACTTCGAATTCCACATCACGGAGGTCCAAACTGCCGGCAATGAGAGAGAAGGACATGCTCTTCACATCCAGGCGCACGCCGGGAATCTGGGTTAGGGCTTCGCGGACTTTCTTCTGGGCTACCTGTCCTACTACAATGCGGCCGATGGCCACTACCGCCACCAAGGCGACAACGCAGATAAGGACGGTTCTGAGGGTTTTGTTAGGTTTTTGCATAATTGAATAGCTTAATCGTCTTCTTCTTCAAGGTCTTTGATGAAGTGGTCTATCTCTTCTTTGGTAACATGCTGCATTACCACAATATGAGCCAGTTCTCCGCCGAAATTGTCGTCGTAGCCCTGGGCCAGGTTGTAGCGGGTTACAATTTCCTTGGAGGGGCGCTTAAAGAAAACTGTATTGCTGCATTCGTTCAGCCAGGCGGGCCAGCCGATGGCATCCAATCTGGCTTTCAGGTAATAGGTGCAGTCCAGCAGCTGTTTGGCCTGCTTGGTCCACCCTTCTGCACCCACCTTCTGGATGAGCCACCAGAACTTGAGGGGCTGGACGGCGTCCCGGGAACAGTTGATCATGCGCATGTTGCCGTTCAGGTAGGTTACGCTGAAATCGGCCTGATTGTCGTAAACCTCTCTGGTACACAGGAAAAGGCCGCAAGGGGAGTCTATCCCAAAGAACTTATGGCCGCTCACGGCAATGCTCTCATAGTCCATCAGTTTCTGGCTCACCATATCCCTGAGCTCCGTAAAAGGCAGGTAACCGCCAAACAGGGCCGCATCTACGTGACGATAGACGCCGGGAATCTCCGGATGCTTGGCCAGGATGGCGTTCAAGGCGGGTATGTCGTCCACTGCGCCTCGGAAAGTGGAACCCATGGCATAAACAATAATGGCAGGACGGGTAACATCCAGCTCTTTTTCCAGCTCTTCGGGAATCATCCGGCCCATGGGGTCACTCTTTACCAACTTTACATCCAGACCCTGCAGGTGAGCAAGACGCATATTGGAATAATGGGCCTCGTCACTTACATAGACGATGGGCTCCAACTGGGTTTTATTGGTGAGGTAATTGGCGCCGAAATAAATGCCATGGTTGTTTCCGTCTGTTCCGCTGTGGGTTACTATCCCCCATACATTGTCTTTATCAAAGCCATAATAGGGAGTAAAGAAATCTATTACATCCTTTTCAAAGGCCTGAGTAGATATATTCCACGGATTGTCGGTCATAGGGTCTCCGGCATTGTTCAGGTTAATCTGGTCCATTCCGGTTTCCACATACCATTTGTAGAAGTCGTGCAATTCCGACTGCTCGTTAATGGGATATCCCAAGAGGGTTTTATGACTGTCTTTCCAGATTTCCAGCCACTCATCCAATTTCTGGTAACCGGAACTCTGTGCAAACATGCTTTGCGCAGCAATAAAAAGAGCTGCTATGATCAAGGTCCTCTTCATGGCTTTAGGGTGTTATTAACTACACAAAGATAATAAATTCTGTTCACCTCAGTAAATTTTAGCAGATTTTCACTCAGATGAACAACTGTTTGTAAAAAAGATGTAATCTTTGTGTCCGCAAAAAGTAGCGTATTCTTTCATGGAAGAGACTAAGCAATTAACGTACGAAGCCCCCACGGTAATTGACGCCGATGGAATCACCTACAAGGGCACCAAGACCATCCCGGCCGCATACAAGCCCAATGGCACATTCGTGAGCATGAAGAACGCCACACTGAACGAACGCATGGGCGTGACCCTAAGCGCAACAGAGGTATCTACGGTATGGTAGAAGCAAGCCTAACGGTCCAATGGTTGGGACGTTGGGTGCGGAGATCGTTATCTACATTTTCCCGAAAAATCATTCGTCTTGGCCGCCAATCCACAAAAAGCACAATTGAGAGGACTCTGCGTGTATTGGCGGCAACGCTTTTGTGCAGATGGGCAGTTTCCCCCGCCGCCAATCCAGGAAATCTGCATTCTGTGCGTTCTGTGTGGATTCGCGGCAAAGTGGTCTAAGGGTCCAGTGGGTGGGACGTTGGGCATGGAAAACCCGGGCGAAAGTGGAAAAAGTAGCCCCAATGTGGGCACAAAGTAGGCACATCCGGATTATCCGAGTTAATTCCGGACAGGAACGTATTCAAACCATTCTTGTCCGGGAAAAGTGAGTTTTTTCCGGATACAAAAAAGGCAACGCAAATTGATGTGACCCCCAAAAGTTG
>DFLI01000052.1 GCA_002373715.1 Bacteroidales bacterium UBA3623 | reverse complement strand
TTCACGGCCGTTTGCCAGTCTTCCTTGGCAATGGCCACGTCTCCACGGTTAAAGTAATAGTCGGCCGCAAAGGGCCCCTCGGAGGCCGTGAGTTGCACGGCGTCCAGCTGCTTGGCAGCTTCGTCATAGTTTTCCAACCTATATTGGGTATTGCCTAGGTTGTAGTGCCCGGCCACGGAAGCCGTATCCTTCAGGAGCGCCTTGCGGTAGCTCACATCGGCCTGGGCATATTTGCCTTTTTTGAATTCCCGGTTGCCGCGGCGCAAATCCGCCTTCTGGGCGAATGCGCTTAAGCAGCTGAGCATCAATATGGTTATGCAAACGAACTTTCTCATACTTCAAACAGTCTGCGACGGGGTTTGCGCTCTCCAATGAGCATTTCCAACACCAGGAAGAAGAGGGCAATTCCGAAGAAGTACATGTACTGTTCGTCGTACTCCTCGAACACCAGGCTTCCGAATTCCTCGTCTTCCATCTTGCGGATGTCGTCAATAATAGGATTAAGGCCGAATTCTTCGCCCCCGGCGTGGATGTAAGCACCGTTTCCGGCCTTAGCCACGGCGCGGAGCGTTTCTTCGTCCAGGCGGGTAACCACAATCTCTCCGTCCTTGTCTCTCATGAGGCCTCCCTCCACGGGAATGGGCTGGCCCTCGGCGCTTCCCACGCCAATGGTGTATACCTTAATACCCAGTTCGGCGGCCTGCCGCGCGGCTGCTACAGGGTCGTCTTCGTGGTTTTCACCGTCGGAGATGACCACAATCACGCGGCTCTTTTCGCTCTGGGCGCTGAAGCTCTTGATACAGAGGTTAATGGCATCTCCTATGGCGGTTCCCTGTACGGGAATGGACTCGGTGTCTATGCTGCTCAGGAACATCTTGGCGCTCACGTAGTCCGTGGTAACGGGCAGTTGCACAAAGGAAGTGCCGGCAAAGATAACCAGGCCGATGCGGTCGTCCTGCAGTTTGTCCGTGAGGCGGGCGATGGACAGCTTGGCACGCTCCAGGCGGTTGGGGGAATAATCCTGGGCCAGCATGGAGTTAGACACGTCCAGTGCCACGATAATTTCTGCGCCGCGGGTGGTGCGCTCTGCCAGCTTGGCACCGGAACGGGGCCGGGCCAGGCCGATGACAAAGAAAGCAAAGGCCAGGCACCAGAAGGCTATTCTCACCCATCCCTTGGAGCGGGAACGGGAGGGCATAAGGGCTTCGGTGAGGGCCGGGTCTCCAAAGTTTTTTTCGCGACGGCCACGCAGGTAGCGCAGTACGCCGTATCCCAGCAGGACTACCGGGATGAGCAGCAGCAAGTACAGGTACTTGTAGTCGGCAAACATCAACATCACGGTAACCTCCTCAAAAAGGCGCTGAGCAGCAGTTCCAGCAGCAGACAGGCCAGGGCCGCCAGCGCGTAATTCTTAAACAAATCCTTGTATACCGGGAAAGAATCCACAGAGGTGCGGGTCTTTTCCATCTGGCCAATCTCGGCGTAAATTTCGCTGAGCTTGGTGTTATCCGTAGCGCGGAAATAGCGGCCTCCCGTATTGTCGGCAATGTTCTTCAGGAGGTCTTCGTCAATTTCTACAGGCAAGTTGCGCAATTCTATGCCCCAGGGGGTCTGCACCGGGTAGGGGGCCGTTCCGTTGGCGCCCACACCAATGGTGTAAACGCGGATGCCGTAGGTTTTGGCAATCTCGGCGGCCATGCCGGGGTCTATCTCACCCATGTTGTTCACGCCGTCGGTGAGCAGAATGACTACGCGGCTCTTGGCGTCGGAATCCTTCATGCGGGCCACGGCGGTGGCCAGGCCGTTACCAATGGCGGTACCGTCTTCAATGAGGTCCGTCTGCACGTCCTTCATCAGGTTGATGAGGGTGGCGCGGTCGGTGGTGAGGGGGCACTGGGTGTAGCTTTCACCGGCGAACACTACAATTCCCATGCGGTCGGAAGGCCTCTGGGCAATGAATTCAATGGCAATATCCTTGGCGGCGCTCAGGCGGTCGGGCTCAAAGTCCCGGGCCAGCATACTGGTACTCACGTCCATGGCAAAGATAATGTCAATGCCTTCGGTGTCCACCTTCTCTACCTGGGAAGAGGAACGGGGCCGGGCAATGGCCACAATGATAAGGCAGAGCGCAGCCGTGCGCAGCACAAAGGGAATGTGCCGCACTATCTCCATCACCGAGCGGCCACCCGCCGTCCAGGCATCCAGGTTGGAAACGCGCAAGTGAGGCCGGCGGTCCCTCAGCTCTATGTAGAGGTACCGTCCCACCAGGAGGATGGGAATGATAAGAAGGAAAAGAAGCTTGGGATACTCAAAGAACATGACCTACTCCTCCTTGGATTTAGATGCCCGATCGGGGTCGGGCATGACGGCGTCATTCCCGGCGTGACCGGGAATCTCTTCCTCCAGTTCCGTCTGGTAGGTGGCGGTGACAAAATGTACGGCCTGGGGCAGTACGGTGGCGTTTTCCTCGTCCGAGACGGTGAACTTGGCGAACTTGACAAAATCGGCCCTTTCGAAGAGCACCTGCATTTCTTCCCTCAAATCTTGGGGGATGTCGCTGCCCTTCAGGCTTTCGAAAATCTCGGCCGTTGTCATCTCCATGGCGCCCACGCCATAGCGGGAGGCCATGTATTCGCGAAGGGTGTCCGTGACGCCGGAGTAGAACGTCTTCTGGTTTTCAGGCTTCCAGAACTTGTCTCCGCGGAACTTATCCAGCTTGCGAAGGGCCCGGATATGGGCCGGTTCGGCCTTCTCCTGCTCCAGTTTGGCCTTTCGGCGGCTCTTAATCCAGTAAAACAGGAAAACAATAAGGCCGATGGCAGCCAGAGCGCCCAGCACCCAGGGGAAAACCTCCCGGAAGGTGTAGGGGAACTTTACCTGCGGCTTAATGTCGTGGGCCTGGAACGTTTCCATGTCTATGGGCAGTTCCTTTACCTCCAGCGGTTCTTCCGGTGCGCGGAAAATGAGCGTGTCTCCATTCACCAGCACGGGAATATCCGGCAGCTGATAGAGGCCGCCGTCAAAGGCCGTAAGAATAAGGGATGCCTTGATGTTGTAGCGGGCGGGCTGTTCCTTGCGCTTGCTCACGCGGGTAGAATCCAGCTGCCATTCGCCCAGAACTTCCAGGGGACTGTCTTTCTCCGGTTTCAGTTCCGGAAGGGCCAGCGGAGTGCCCTCGGTTATGTTTTCCAGGACAATCCCATAGCGGAACTGGTCTGCAATGAGTACCGAATCCCGCTTCTGGAGGGGTTCCAGGAAAGTAGAGCCGGCGTCTTCACGCAGGCCTTGGGCGCCCAGGGGGAGCGCCGCTGCAAGAAGAGCCGGTATGATTAGCTTAAACTTCATCTTCTGTGGAATAAGGAAAGCAGACCGCGCACATAGTCTTCATTGGTGGCAATGTCCACGTGGTCCACCTGATAGCGCAGCATGAGGCGGTCGGCGGCCTGGGTGCTGGTGCGGAACCACTGCTCATAGGCATTTCGCACAGAGGCCGATGCGGTATTGATCCAGCGGGAAGCGCCGCTCTCGGCGTCCTTGGCATTTACCAGGCCCACGTTGGGAAGGCTCTTTTCGCGGGGGTCGCTCACGCGGATGACGGAAACGTCGTGCCGGTTCACGGCCACCTTCAGGGCATCTTCGTAGCGCGGGGTGCCATCGGCCTGTACATCCAGCATGTCACTGAGCACAAAGGCCGTGCACTTTTTCTTGATGGCGTTGGTAAGGTAGCGCAGGGCTTCGCCTATGTCTGTTCCGTTGGCGGTGGGTTCGTATTCCAGGATTTCCCGGATGATGTGCAGGAAATGGGTGCGGCCTTTTGCCGGCGGGATGAACTTCTCCACATGGTCGCTGAAGAGGATGCAGCCCACCTTGTCGTTGTTCAGGATGGCGCTGAAGGCCAGTGTGGCGGCAATTTCGGCAATCTGTTCCCGCTTGGTTTTCACGGCGGTTCCGAACAGGCCGCTTCGGGAAATATCCACCAGCAGCACTACGGTAAGCTCACGCTCTTCCTCGAACACCTTCACGTACGGGGCGCTCATGCGGGCCGTTACGTTCCAGTCCATGTTGCGTACGTCGTCTCCCCACTGGTATTCGCGCACTTCGCTGAAGGCCATACCGCGTCCCTTGAACGCAGAATGGTACTCTCCCGCGAAGACCTGATGGCTCAGCGCCTTCGTGCGAATCTCAATCTTACGAACCTTCTTTATTAATTCTTCCGGTGTCATCTATGGTTTCATCGAAGTCCCTATCAAGTCACCCTGCAGGGTGACCGGCCAGAGGCCGCGGGGGATAATAGGGGGCAGAGCCCCCTCAAATAAAGGTTGTGCGGGGGGCTGCGCTACGGAACTATTACGGCGTTGATAATCTTTTCAATGATCTGTTCGGGGGTGACGTTCTCCGCCTCGGCTTCATAGGTTAGGCCGATACGATGCCTCAGGACCTCGTTGCACACGGCGCGCACATCTTCGGGAATCACGTAGCCGCGGCGCTTGATGAAGGCGTAGGCCTTGGCGGCCAGGGACAGGGAAATGCTGGCACGGGGGGAAGCGCCATAGGAGATGAAGTTCTCCAACTCCTTGAGGCCGTATTCGGCGGGGGTACGGGTGGCGTACACAATGTCCACGATGTAGCGCTCAATTTTCTCGTCCATATATACGTCCCTCACTACCTCGCGGGCACGCACAATGTCTTCGGGCTTAATGACGGCGTTGGCCTTGGGGAACTCTCCCGTATTGTTCATGCGGATAATCTGACGTTCCTCTTCCTTCTTGGGATAGGACACCACCACCTTCAGCATGAAACGGTCTACCTGGGCCTCCGGCAGGGGATAGGTACCCTCCTGCTCAATGGGGTTCTGGGTGGCCATCACCAGGAAAGGCTCCGGCAGTTTATAGGTATTGTCGCCAATGGTGACCTGGTGTTCCTGCATGGCTTCCAGCAGGGCACTCTGCACTTTTGCCGGGGAACGGTTAATTTCATCGGCCAGTACGAAGTTGGCGAAGATGGGGCCCTTGTGCACCTCGAAGCTTTCCTTCTTCTGGGAATACACCAGCGTGCCGATAACGTCGGCAGGGAGGAGGTCCGGGGTGAACTGGATACGGCTGAACTTGGCATCTACCGCCTGGGACAGCGTGTTGATGGCCAGGGTTTTGGCCAGGCCGGGGACACCTTCCAGCAGGATGTGGCCGCCGCTCAGCAGGCCAATGAGGAGGTTGTCCACCAGGTGTTTCTGCCCTACAATCACCTTGCCCATTTCCAGGGTAAGGAGGTCTACAAAGGAACTCTCTTTCTGAATGCGTTCGTTTAATTCTCTGATGTTAACAGATTCCATATAAATTGTTAATTTTGCATATGCGTTATTTTTTGTGCCTCTCATACGACGGTTCGGC
>DFLI01000108.1:5172-12300 GCA_002373715.1 Bacteroidales bacterium UBA3623 | reverse complement strand
GGGCCGAAAAGGCTTTCGAAGCCTCTACCGGCATGCAGTTCGAAGCCATGGGAGAACTGGAATACTATGTAATCTGTGAAGAGGAAGATTTCTTCCCCGCCACGGACCAGAAAGGCTACCACGAGAGCGAACCCTTTGCCAAGCTCAACGATTTCCGGCGCGAGTGTATGGACCACGTGGCCAAAACCGGCGGCCAAATCAAATACGGTCACTCCGAAGTGGGCAACTTCACCCTGGACGGAAAAATCTACGAGCAGAACGAGATTGAATTTCTCCCCTGCCCGTTGGACACGGCAGCAGACCAATTACTCCTAGCTAAATGGGTTATCCGCAACCTGGCGTACCGTAACGGCCTGGACGTGAGCTTCGCGCCCAAGATTACCACCGGGAAGGCAGGCAGCGGCATGCACATCCACATGCGCCTGATGCGGGATGGCAAGAACGCCACCCTGGGGGCCGATGGCAAACTCTCCGAGGAAGCCCGCGCCGCCATAGCCGGCCTCATGACGCTGGCACCCTCCATCACGGCCTTCGGCAACAAGAACCCCACCTCTTACTTCCGCCTGGTGCCGCACCAGGAAGCCCCCACCAACGTATGCTGGGGAGACTGTAACCGCAGCGCCCTGGTACGCGTGCCGCTGGGCTGGAGTTCGGGAACCGATATGTGCAGCGCCGCCAATCCGCTGGAAAAGCAGGCAGATCACGACACCACCGCCAAGCAGACCTTCGAAATGAGAAGCCCGGACTGCTCGGCCGATATCTACCAGTTAATGGCCGGTCTGTGCGTAGCCGCCCGCAAGGGATTGGAGATGCCCCGGGCCCAGGCTTTGAAACTGGCAGAAGAAACCTACGTGGACATGGATATCCACAAGAGCGAAAATGCCGGGCGTCTGGCCACCCTGAAGCAGCTACCCACCTGCTGCGTAGAAAGTGCTGCCTGCCTGGAGGCAGACCGCGCGGTTTACGAGGAGGCCGACGTATTCCGCCCCCGCATGATAGACGGTATTCTGAAGGCCCTGAGAGCTCACAACGACGCCAATTTGCACAATGAGGCCAGGGGTGATACTAAACTAATGAGACGCCTTGTGACGCAGTACTTCTATTGCGGATAGGATTTTTTATTCCTGAAATTAGCACAAAAATTCACTGGCCCGTTGCAATCTCTGCGGCGGGCCAGTTACTTAACCTAAACTTAAACTATGAAAAACTTCGCCACAAAAATAACAATTTTGTCAACATTCTACAAATTATTTGTGCCTTAATTTTGCAAATTTTAGCAGCAAAAGCTTTTCACCGTACTTATCAAAGGAGATTTTTGCCTTCAAATCCGGCACCTGGCCAGAGATTTCCAGGACTTTTCCTGCCCCAAATCGGTTGTGCTCAATCCGGTCTCCCACCCGGAAGCTGGACATGGGTTCCGGCACAAAGTTATCGTCTATTACCGGAGGCTTGGAAACACTTGTGGGATGGGCACTTACAGCCGGTCGGAAAGAACTCTCAGGGCGGGCTGCAGGAGCCGGCCGGGGCGCCTTAACGGGCGCCGGTTTGCGCCAGCTGAAGCCACCGGAAAAGTCCTCATCGTCCAAAGAGGCGCGGCTTTCAAAGTCTTCCTTGAGGAGCGGATGATCCAGATACTGGGGTGCCAGTTCCCGCAGGAAGCGACTGGGCGAATTGGACTCGTGTTTGCCGTTTCTCATGCGGGTTTGCGCAAAGCTTAGCGACACCGCCCGCTTGGCGCGGGTAAGCGCCACGTAAAACAGCCGGCGTTCCTCCTCCAAATCCTGCGGGGTGAGCATCCAGCCGCCCGAAGGGAAGAGGTTCTCTTCCATGCCCGCCACAAACACATAAGGGAATTCCAGGCCCTTGGCCGTATGCACGGTCATGAGGGCCACCTTATTGTTGGTTTCGTCATCGGCCACATCTACGTTGGACAGGAGCGACACGTTTTCCAGATAGTCTGCCAGGGTTACCACAGGTAGCTGCGAAGCGGGCACCTCGGAAGCATCGGCCACCAGGCCCTCCTCCACTTGCTCGTTGCGGAAGTCTCCGTGCACCTCTTCCACATGCGCCTTAACGCTGTTCAGCAGTTCCTCCACGTTGGCAAAGCGGGACTGACCTTCCACGGAGTTATCGGCCTTATAAAAGAGATACAGGCCGCTTTCCGAGGCCAGCGACATGGCCACGTCGTAGGCGTCCCCTTCCACCGCCTCCTGCGAGGCCTTTTCCATGAGGGTGCAGAATGCGCGGATTTTGCCGATGGCGGCGCTTTTGAGGCCGAAGTCTTCCAGGTTGGGCAGCGCGGCAGCCTTGAAGAGGGAGACCTGCGCCTCCCGGGCAGCCAGCGCGAGGGCGTTCAGGGAAGTATCTCCTATGCCGCGGGCGGGCTTGTTCACCACCCGGCGGAAGGATTCATCGTCATTGAGGTTCACCGCCAGCTTGAAATAAGCCATCATGTCCTTCACCTCGGCCCTTTCGAAGAAGGAATTGCCGGAGTAAATCATGTACGGAATATTGCGGCGGCGCAGCTGCTCTTCCAGCGCACGGGACTGCGAGTTGGTGCGGTAGAGGATAGCAAAATCTTCATATTCAGCCCCATCCATGCGCACGCGGTTCAGGATGGCCGATGCAATCTGCATAGCTTCCTCCTGCTCGGTGAAAGAGCGCACCAGGCGGATCTTCTCGCCCTCGTCTCCCATGGACACGCAGTTTTTAGGTATACGACCCTCGTTGTGCGCAATGAGCGAATTGGCAGCGTTCACAATGGTGCGGGTGCTGCGATAATTGCGTTCCAGGCGGAAGAGACGGGCGCTGGGGAAATCTTTCTGGAAGTTTAAGATGTTCTGGATCTGAGCCCCGCGGAAGCCGTAGATGGACTGGGAATCGTCTCCCACCACGCACAGGTTCTGGTGCCCGGCGGCCATCTTGCGAAGGATGAGGTACTGGGCCATGTTGGTGTCCTGGTACTCGTCCACCAGAATGTGGCTGAAGCGGGCCGATATAGCGGCAAGGGCCTCCGGGCTGCGCTTGAACAGGATGTTCATGTAAAGGAGGATGTCGTCAAAGTCCATCACGCCCGCCTGCCGGCAAGTCTGGCAGTAGAGGGTGTAGATGCGGTGAATCTCCGGCTTCTTGTGATGCTTGTCATCTTCCAGGTAGCCTCCTGCGCCCTGGGCATAGGGCGTAGGGGTAATGAGGTCGTTCTTGGCCTTGGAAATGCGGGAGAGCACCTCCTTGGGTTTGTATACTTTGTCGTCCAGACTGAGCTGCTTGATACAGGTCTTGATACAGCTCACGGAATCCGTGGTGTCGTAGATGGTGAAAGTGGAAGGAAAGCCGATGGCTTCGGAGAACTCCCGCAGGAAGCGGATGAACACGGAGTGGAAGGTTCCCATCCAAAGCCGGCGGGCCTGCCGCTCCCCCACCATCAGGGCAATGCGCTCCTTCATCTCGCCGGCCGCCTTCTTGGTAAAAGTAAGGGCCAGGATGCGCTCTGCAGGCACGCCCTGCTGTATCAGATAAGCTATTCGGGAAGTAAGTACCCGGGTCTTTCCCGACCCTGCTCCGGCCACTATGAGCATCGGCCCTTCAATGCATTCGACAGCTTTTTTTTGCTCTGCGTTCAAATCCTTCAAAATCTCCATATCGGGTCCATTTTTATGTCGCGAAATTAGCAAATTTTTCGTAACTTCGCGGAGTATTTTTGGAAATACACAAAACCTCTTAAATAATGTCAAACAATCTCGATTTGAAAAAGGGCCTCAACATACCTGTGAAGGGTGTTGCAGCCCCGGAAGTCATCAAAACCGTGGTTCCTGACATCGTAGCCGTAAAGCCCACCGATTTCAAGGGTCTGGTTCCCAGACTCCTGGTCAAGGAGGGTGACGCGGTGAAGGCAGGCTCCCCCGTGATGGCCGACAAGCAGCGTCCCGAGATTCTGTTCACCTCGCCGGTCAGCGGCACGGTTTGCGGAATCGTCAGGGGCGAAAAGAGAAAATTGCTGGCAGTTCTGGTAAAGGCCGATGCCAAGCAGGAGTTTGTGGACTTCGGTACCAAGGCTCCCGCCACGGCAGAGGAAACCAAGCAGCTCCTGCTGAACACAGGTCTGTGGGGTTCCCTTATCCAGCGTCCTTACGGCACCATGGCCGCCCCGGACACCACGCCCAAGGCAATTTTCATTTCCTCCTTCAGCACGGCTCCCCTGGCAGCGGACACGGACTTCACCCTGCGTGAGTCCCTCACCGACATCCAGGCCGGTATTGACGCCCTGGCCAAGGTAGCCCCCGTGCACGTATCCATTCGCAAGGAGCGCTCTGCCTCCACCGTGTTCCACCGTGTAGAGAACGCCACCATTCATGAGGTGAGCGGTCCCCACCCGGCCGGCAACGTGGGTGTCCAGATTAGCCACATCGCCCCCATCCAGAAGGGCGAACTGGTATGGACCATCTCCCCGGTGCTGCTCGCTGCCCTGGGCCACGTGGTGAACACCGGTAAGCTGGATCTCACCCGCAAGGTAGCCGTCACCGGTCCCGCCGCCAAGGCCACCGGTTACGTGGTTGCCCTTCCCGGCACTCCCGTCAAGGAGCTCACCGCCGTTGAAGGCGACGTCCGCGTAGTAGGCGGAGACGTCCTCACCGGAGAGACGCTGGGTGCAGAAGGTTACCTGGGTTTCTTCCAGGACCAGATTACCCTCCTTACCGAAGGTTATTCCCGCGAATGGTTCGGCTGGGCCAAGCCCTTCCGTCCCAAGGTGTACAGCTCTTCCTGGTGCTACTTCTCCTGGCTCACCCCGAAGAAGCAGTACGACATGGACACCAACCTGCACGGCGGTCCCCGCGCTTTCGTAGAGACCAAGTGCTTCGAGGATGTTACGCCCATGGACATCTTCCCCATCTACCTCATCAAGGCCTGCCTGGCAGGAGACATTGAGAAGATGGAGAAGTTCGGCATTTATGAAGTGCTGCCGGAAGACCTCGCCCTCTGCGACTATGTAGACCCTTCCAAGAACGAAATCCAGGCCATGATCCAAAAGGGCATTGACCTGATGATCAAAGAAATGGCATAAGCTATGGCAGAAGAAAAGAAACCCGGCCTTCTTGAAAAAGGCGGCAAGCTATACTGGCTTCACTCTTCCATCGACGCTTTCGATACCTTCCTGCGTGTTCCCGGAACCGTAACGTTCAAGGGCGCACACGTACGTGACGGTATTGACCTCAAGCGTGTTATGATCATGGTGGTCATCGCCCTGGTACCCGCCGCTCTGTTCGGCATGTACAACGTGGGTCTGCAGACCTCCACCCTCTACAGCCTCGACTGGGGCTTCTGGCACATGTTCTTCTACGGACTGCTCCGGATGCTCCCTCTGTTTGTGGTATCCTATGTGGTGGGTTTGGCCATCGAGTTCGCATCGGCCCAAATCCGCGGTGAAGAAGTGAACGAGGGTTACCTCGTCACCGGCTTCCTCATTCCCCTCATTGTTCCCGTGGACGTTCCCCTGTGGATGCTCGCCCTGGCCGTTGCCTTCTCCGTGCTCTTTGTGAAAGAGTGTTTCGGCGGCACCGGTATGAACATCTGGAATCCGGCTCTGGTGGCCCGTGCCTTCCTCTTCTTCTCTTATCCTTCCTCCATGTCCGGCTCCTCCGTGTGGGTGTCCAAGACCTGGGTTCCTGCCCTGAAGGGTGTGGACGCCGTGTCTGCCGCCACCCCGCTGGCCATCGCCCATGACGGCACCTTCGACGCCGCCACCGGTGCTGTGGGCCAGTACAGCTTCATGGATATGTTCTACGGCTTCATTCCCGGCTCTACCGGTGAAACCAGCGTGGTTGCCATTCTCATCGGCGCCATCATCCTCGTTTGGACGGGTGTGGCTTCCTGGAAGATTATGGTAAGCTCCATCGCCGGTGGTCTGCTGGTGGGCTGGCTGGGTCAGATTGCCGGTGCAACGGTGGTTCCCTGCTACTATCAGATTGTGATGGGCGGTTTCCTCTTCGGTTCCGTCTTCATGGCTACGGACCCTGTTACCGCCGCTCAGACCGAAACCGGCAAATGGATTTACGGCTTCCTGGTGGGTGCCCTCGCCGTCGTAGTGCGTCTGTGGAACCCGGGTTACATGGAAGGCATGATGCTGGCCATACTGCTCATGAACACCATGGCTCCGCTCATCGACCACTGCGTGGTTACGGCTCACACCAACCGCCGCGCCAAGAAAGCATTAACCGCCTAAAGGATAAGCGCTATGAATACAAACAACAACGTATATACCGTCGTCTACACCACCGTTATTGTGGTGATAGTGGCAGCGCTCCTGGCCTTTGTATCCCAGAGCCTCAAGGCCAAGCAGGATGCAAACGAAAAGGCGGAAACCATCTCCCAGATGCTCACCTCCGCCCAGTACGGCACCAAGGCCGAACTGGACAAGCTGGGCAATGCCGCCAAGCTGGACAAGTATGCAGAGGAAATTGAAAAAGCCTTTGTGATTAACCTGGACGGCACTGTGGTGCGCGAACTGGCCATCGATCGCGAGAATCTTGAGGTGTACAGCCCCAAGCAGCTCAAGCGTCAGAACTACAACATCAAGGGCGGTGCCAACGCTACCGGAGACCCCGAACTTCCCGTATTCGTTTTCAAGAACGGCCGTACGGTGGTTCCCATTTACGGTGCCGGTCTTTGGGGCCCCATCTGGGGTTACATCTCCTTTGAGCCCAAGAGTGCCACCATCGCCGGTGCCTACTTCGACCACGAGTCTGAGACCGCCGGCCTGGGTGCCAAAATCAAGGACGATCCTTCCTTCCAGAAAGAATTCGTAGGAGAAGTAGCCGATTTCGACTCTCCCAACGTGATTGAAATCGTAAAGGGCGGCGCCCCCAAGGACGCCGAGGGCAAGTCTAAGATTGACAACAAGATAGACGCCATCTCCGGTGCCACCATGACTTCCCAGGGCCTGGATGCCGCTATTGACACCTGGCTGGAAGCCTATTCCAAGTATTTCGAGGCCAACATGGCCAAGAAGCACTGCGGTAAGTGCGAGCACAACCACAGTGAAGAAAATGCAGAGGAGGAATAAGCTATGAATGCAAAACTGAAAGAAACCATTCTGAACCCCATTTTCAAGGGCAACCCCATTACCGTCCT
>DFLI01000108.1:2786-5108 GCA_002373715.1 Bacteroidales bacterium UBA3623 | reverse complement strand
GTGCTGGGTATCTGCTCTTCCCTGGCGGTTACCGTTACCCTGAAGGGTGCGCTGGTCATGGCCCTCTCCGTGATTGTGGTTACCGGCATTTCCAGCCTCATCCTGTCCCTGCTCCGTAACACCATTCCCGGCCGTGTACGTATTATCGTGCAGCTGGTGGTGGTAGCCATGATGGTTATTCTGGTAGACCAGATTCTCAAATCCTTCGAAGCCACCTATGCCATCGACAAGCAGCTGTCCGTGTATATCGGCCTTATCATTACCAACTGTATTGTGATGGGCCGTATTGAAGCTTTCGCCCTGGGTAACAAGCCCTGGCCCAGCTTCCTGGACGGTGTAGCCAACGGCGCCGGTTACGGTATGATCCTCATTGTCGTTGCCTTCTTCCGCGAGCTCCTGGGCAGCGGAACCCTCTTCGGCATCGACATCCTGAACCGCTTCGGCTATGTTCCCAACAACCTGGTTATCCTGCCGCCTTTCGCCCTCATCCTCCTGGGATGCATCGTCTGGCTGCAGCGCAGTATCCAGAAAGACTTGCAGGAAAAATAATTGTGACGCCTTATGGAATATCTTAGCTTATTCGTCAAGTCCATCTTTGTGGACAACATGATCTTCGCTTACTTCCTGGGAATGTGCTCATTCCTGGCAGTATCGAAGAATGTGAAGACAGCTGCAGGCCTGGGTGTCGCGGTTATCTTCGTGCTACTGGTCACTCTCCCCATCAACTATCTTCTGAACACTTATGTGCTGGCTCCCGACGCCCTTGTGGAAGGTGTAGATCTGAGCTTCCTCAGCTTCATCGTCTTCATCGCCGTTATCGCCGCTATCGTGCAGATTGTAGAAATGGTGGTAGAGAAGTTCTCCCCCGAACTCTATTCTTCCCTGGGTATTTTCCTCCCGCTGATTGCCGTGAACTGCGCCATCCTGGGCGGTTCCCTGTTCATGCAGCAGAAGGACTTCCTGAACATCGGGGAAGCTACGGTATACTCCCTGGGTAGCGGTCTGGGCTGGTTCCTGGCCATCGTTTCCCTGGCAGCCATCCGCGAGAAGATGAGCTACTCCAACGTTCCCCCGGCACTCAAGGGCCTGGGTATTACCTTCATCACCGTGGGTCTGATGGGTATTGCCTTCATGACCTTCATGGGCATTTCACTGTAAGGAGGACTGAGATATGACAAGTACAGTTTTAGCAGCTATCGCAGTCATCGTAGTAGTGACTCTGATTCTGGTGGCCCTCCTGCTGGTGATCAAGGCAGCCGTTACTCCTTCCGGCACCGTTAAGATCAATATCAATAACGGCACCAAGGAGCTGGAGGTAACTCCCGGCGGAGACGTCATGCACACTTTGGCAGACCACGGGATCTTCCTTCCCTCTGCCTGCGGCGGTAAGGCCAACTGCGGCCAGTGCAAACTGCAGGTGATTGAAGGCGGCGGAACCATCCTTCCCACTGAAACGGGCTTCTTCTCCCGC
Source organism: Bacteroidales bacterium UBA3623 (assembly GCA_002373715.1). Taxonomy (GTDB): domain Bacteria; phylum Bacteroidota; class Bacteroidia; order Bacteroidales; family UBA932; genus Cryptobacteroides. The sequence goes on along the minus strand of DFLI01000108.1, from coordinate 3,637 downwards.
AAGCAGATCAAGGAAGGCTGGCGTCTGGGCTGCCAGGTGAAGGTAAAGGACAACATCCAGATTGCCGTTCCGGAGAGCGCCCTCAGCGTAAAGAAGCTGGAGTGTGAGGTTATCTCCAACGAGAACGTGGCCACCTTCATCAAGGAATTCACCGTCAAACTCCCGGAAGGCGAGCATATCGACTTCAAGTCCGGTGAATACATCCAGATTGACATCCCTGAATACGAGGCCGACTTCTCCGACATGGGCGTGGCCGATATCTACAAGGGTGACTGGGAAAAGTACGGCATCACTTCTCTGAAGTTCAAGAACACCGTGCCCACCATCCGTGCCTACTCCATGGCCAGCTATCCCGCAGAGAAAGACCTCATCAAGCTGAACGTGCGTATCGCAACTCCTCCGTTCGATCGCACCCAGCCCAAGGGCGTGTTCAAGTTCGTCCCCGGCGTGCCTCCGGGAATCGCTTCCACCTACGTGTTCTCCCGCAAGCCGGGTGACAAGGTGATGATTTCCGGCCCTTACGGAGAATTCCTCCTCCCGAAGGACGACCCTGACAGCCAGGAATACGTATTCGTGGGCGGTGGCGCCGGTATGGCTCCCCTCCGCAGCCACATCATGCACCTGTTCAAGACCCTCAAGACCAAGAAGGAAGTGCACTTCTTCTACGGCGCCCGCGCCCTGGTGGAAGCCTTCTACCTGGAAGACTTCGCAGAGATCGAGAAGGAATTCCCGAACTTCCACTTCCATCTGGCCCTGGACCGTCCGGATCCCGCAGCCGATGCTGCCGGCGTGAAGTACACCCCCGGCTTTGTACACAACGTAATGTACGAAACCTACCTCAAGGACCACGA
>DFLI01000108.1:0-2740 GCA_002373715.1 Bacteroidales bacterium UBA3623 | reverse complement strand
ACCACGAGGCCCCCGAGGACATCAAGTACTTCATGTGCGGTCCGCCCATGATGACCAAGTGCGTCTGCGACCTCCTGGATTCCCTGGGTGTTGCTCCCGAGAGCATCCTCTTCGATAACTTCGGTGGTTAATCGTCAAGCCCGGCTTGACCGGGCTTCTACAATAAAAAATCCCGACTCGTTTGAGCCGGGATTTTTGTTATCCGTCGTATCTCATCAGCAGGATTCTGATGCAGTCTGAAACTCTCTTTTCCGTGTCCGTGGCTTTTTCGTAAAGTTCTGCCAGGTTCTTATACTTGGTCATTTCCCTCAGGTCCGGCTCCTGGGAGAAGATGTAACCCACATAAGCCTCGTAGGCTTCATCGGCGTCATGCTCCAGTTCCGTCACGCGGTCTGCCTGCAGGACAATGGCCGATACGTTCTTCTTGATATCCTTCAGGAGGGGGAAGATGGCCTTGATGGCATAGGCCTCCTCCAGGATAATGCGGGTGAGTTCCTGGAGCTGCTGGTCTATCTTGGCGGGATTATAAATATTCAGGGCATTGGCGGCATCCTTCAGGACGTCCAGGGCGTCGTCCAGGGCCATGGCTATGGTGCTCAGTTCGCGGCGCACGCCGGTGCGCAGGGGCAGGGTGCGCTGCTCTTCCCGGAATTCCGTGAGCATGGCGTCTCCCTGATGTTCATTGGTGCGAATATCGTTGAACTTATGTTTCCATTGAGAAGGATCCAGCGTGAGCTGCATGTCGCAAAGGAGCTGGGCACTCTCACAAAGAAGACCTGCCTGCCGGTCGAAGATGGGGATGAGCTCCCGCATAGGAAGGAAAAATCTCGAGAGATTCATAAGAATTATAATTTTTTCAACCGAATTTTCGGTTAAAACAACAAAAGTTTCTGCATTTTCGGTGGAAACAGCAATACTTTTCTTTCGATCCTTGTTTTTATGCCCCGGGCCTATGTAGCTTTGCCCCAAGACCAAAAACCGCAAACCATGACACGAAGAAAAACAATAGGCCGGACATCTATCAAACGAGACCCTTTCTGTATGCATTTATCCGCCCGCTGCATCTCTGCAGCAATCACTACTGCCTTCCTGCAGGTTCCGGCCTTTTTTTCTTCGTGTGAGCGCGTTACCACTACTATGGATGTTCACACCGAGTCGCAAATTTATATACAATGGACAAAAAATACAACACCGAAAGCCATCGATTTGTTCTTTTTTAACCTGCAGGCCGCCGAGAAACTGGACTCTTACCAGCAGCTTCCCTTTCCGGAGGGGCATTCCCACCTGTACGGAGTATCCGGAACGGGGCCCAAACGCATGGTAGCGTTGTCCGGCATCGCAGGAGTCACCGACCCCTGGCTGGACATTAGCAACTATGGCGGCATCTGCAAAAAGACTTATCGGCTGGAAGACGAAGACCTGGATGCTCCCCAACTGGTGGCCGAGACGCTGGTGGTTAGCGGAGCCTCCCGTTACACCGTCCTGCCTCTTCTTCCCATGATTAGCCAAATCCGGATTCGCTCCGTCTCCTGCGACTTCAGCGGCCGCCCGTACGCCGGCAAGTTCTTTTCCAATAGCAAGCTTTACATTTCATATGCCGCTACGGAGTATAAGCCGCTGGGACCGGGAGGCGGGCGTCCGGTTTCCTGGATTAACGCCGGAGGCCTGGACAGCCTTGCCTCTCTCGCGCTTCCCCATCCGGAGTGGGTGCTGCAGAAGGGATACGGCGACATCGGCCCCAGCCGGATCAATACAGAGAAAAACTTCTTCTGTTACGCCAATCCCCTTCAGGACGGCATTCCGCGCACACGGCTGGTGCTGGAAGGCATGCTGGATGGAAAACTATGCTACTATCCCCTGGAACTGGCCAACCTGGAGCCGGGGAAAACATACGATTTTAATATTACACTACGGCGAATGGGCTCTCCGGACCCGGATATCCCCGTTTCGAGTGATGTAGTTTGGGTTGAGACCCTCACCGTTCCCTGGGAGAACCGGGAGCCCTACACCGTAAGCTTTTAGTCATGAAAAAGATTCTCATACTCTCTCTTATCGTTCTGGCCGCCTGCTCGAGGAAGCCGGAGGAGCCATTGGTATCCATCGCAATCATCCTACAACCGTCTGAATCTTTCGCTACGCGCGCAGGCGACCCGGACGATACCCGCATCACAGACTACAACCTATATATATTTAATGCTTTCGGCGTGCTGGAGGAGCGCGTCTTCGTACCGGCCCGCACGCTCCAACTGGTAGACGGAAAGGTGAAGTACCGCACCACCCTGCTGCGAGACGTTCCCTACACGGTAGTGGCTGCCGCCAACCTGGGCTACGAACTCCCCTTCCGTACACTGGAGGAGGCAAAGGAATACCGCTATCACCTGGCCTATCCGGACGAGTTCACCCAAGGCCTTCCCATGGTGGCCTTCCGGGAAGACTTCATTGTGGGAGACGACCACACGCTGGAAGTGCCTCTGGAGCGCCTCATGGCCCGCATAGAGCTAAGCATAGACCGCAGTCAGCTCCAGTCCCAGGTGCAGTTCAAGGTAACGGACGTGCGGGTGGGCGCCTGTCCCTCTTCCGTGCAGTTGATGGCCCCCAGCAGGGTGCACACCCGGCAGGAAACCTTCAGCGTGGGCTACGGGAAAACCGGCAACGAGGTAAGCGCCCTGAACGAAGGCGCTTCGGACGGCCTAAGTCGCAGCGTAAACGTATACCTGCTGGAAAACTGCCAGGGAGACCT
>DFLI01000137.1:1355-9755 GCA_002373715.1 Bacteroidales bacterium UBA3623 | reverse complement strand
CTTCCGGACTTAAAACCAGCTTATCTACCGGTTCCTGCTGCTCGGGAAGTGCCAGGCGGAACTTGTGATGCTTCATGAGGGGGTACGCCGCTTTGTATACTTCCCCTACTTCGCAGAGATAATACTGGGCCAATATTCTCCAGAAGGCTATTTCTTCCTTGGTGATGGGAGGAAGGTCCTTTTCAACACCTTCCAGAGGCATAATGCGGGCCGGATCCAGTGTGGGCGATACGTCTACAGCGCTTACCACGGCAACGTAGAAAGCGCCCGCAAAAAGGGCTCTTACGCGGTCTCCTACCTGAACATCAAGCCCTTCCGGCAAGCGGTAGTAGGGCTCCCATTCCAACCTCAAAGGCAGAATTACCTGTATGTAGCGTGCATCGGCCATACAATCTACAAATATAGGCAAATTATTGGCAAAATTCAATCTTCTTTTTCTTGTGGAACTTTGTGGAACAATTCTTGGGGAAGCCGATTTTTTAACCTATATTTGTAAGCTTAATTAAAACGAATTATGGGCAAGATTATAGCTATAGCAAATCAGAAGGGCGGCGTGGGCAAAACCACCACGGCCATCAACCTGGCGGCATCCCTGGCCGTCTTGGAAAAGAAAGTTCTGGTCATAGACGCAGACCCTCAGGCCAATACCACCTCGGGTCTTAACTTTGACCCGGAGAACGAGGAACACCGCACTTTGTATGAGATTCTCATCGGCAAAATTGCGGCTTCCGACGCTCTTATCCAGACAGAACTTCCCAAACTGCACATGATTCCCTCCCACATCAACCTGGTGGGAGCAGAAATTGAGCTTCTGGAAACCCCGGAGCGCGAATCCATCCTCAAGAAAGCCCTTGCGCCCATCAAGGACCAGTACGACTATATCATTATTGACTGCTCCCCTTCCCTGGGTCTCATTACGGTGAACTGCCTCACTGCGGCAGATTCTGTGATGATCCCCGTGCAGCCGGAGTTCTTTGCCCTGGAAGGCCTGGCCAAACTTATCCAGACCATCCGTCTGGTGCAGAACGGCATCAATCCGGCCCTCACCATCGAAGGCTTTGTAGTTACCATGTACGACGGCCGCACCAAGGTGCACAACCAGGTGGTGGCCCAGCTGCGGGAACATTTCCAGGATATGGTGTTCAACACCGTTATCCAGCGCAGCATCCGCCTCAGTGAGGCTCCTTCTTACGGCAAGCCCATCATCCTGTATGATGTAATGAATAACGGTACTTCCAACTACCTGAACCTGGCAAAAGAAGTTTTAGACAAGAATAAAGATGGCGAATAACAATCCCTCCCGCCTGGGTAAGGGCCTGGGAGCCCTCCTGGGAGGAGAAGACCTCTCCGAGCTCCGCAAACCCGTAGGATATATTAACAAGGCTGTGGTTACGGCCGAGGTTAAGCCGCAGGATACTTCCGACGTGCTTCGCATTCCCGTAGACCTTATAGAGCCCAACCCCTACCAGCCCCGTATGACCTTCGATTCGGAGGCCATGCAGGAACTGTGCGAGAGCATCCGCACCTTCGGCCTTATCCAGCCCATTACGGTGCGTCGCCGCGGAGAAAAATACCAGATTATCAGCGGTGAGCGCCGTTACCGCGCTTCCATCATGGCAGGTATGGACATGGTGCCCGCCTATATCCGGGACGCGTCCGAGCAGGGCATGCTGGAAATGGCCATCGTGGAGAATATCCAGCGTGAAAATCTGGATCCTATTGAGGTGGCCATGAGCTATCAGCGCCTCATGGAGGAATGCCGCCTCACGCAGGAACAAATGGCCGACAGAGTGGGCAAAAAGCGCGCTTCTGTGGCCAACCAGCTGCGTCTTCTCAAACTTCCCGCCAAGGTACAGCACGATTTAAAGGTGGGCCTTCTGAGCGTGGGCCATGCCAAGGTGCTGCTGGCAGTGGAAGACCCTGCCACCCAGGAAATGCTGTGCGACCTCATTGTGAAAAACGGTCTTTCCGTTCGTCAGCTGGAAGACAAAATTAAGTCTCTGGACCAGGCTCCTTCCTCCAAGAAGAAGGAAGAGCCCGGCACCCTTCCGGAAATGTATTATCGCCTTCTGGAGAATGTGGGTAAGTACTTTGGAGAGAATATCTCCCTCCGTCGCAACCGGGACGGTAAGGGCGTTCTCACCATCAAGTTCGATTCCGACGCCCAGATGGAAGAATTCATGAAGGCGCTGGACCAAAGATGAAGTTCAGAAGCTTCATAGTGCTTTTGGGTTGCCTGATGGCTTCTCTTCCCCTGTCGGCCCAATACAGGGACGACCAGTTTAAGAGAGATGCCTTCACCCAAACCTATGCCGATACCACCGAGAAAACGGCCACCGACACCAGTCAGCTGTTCAGTTTCAAGGAGTATTTCGGCGGCCTGGCCCATAAGCGTACGGCTTCCCTCAAAACCTTGTCCATGGGCTCTGCCGTCCTTATCGGCGGCACCCAGATTTACCACAAACAGTACTGGAAACTGCCCATTATTTATGGTGGAATAGGTGCCGGTATTTATGGCGGCATCCACTTTAATAATCAGTACAAGAGCACCGGAGAGGAAAAGTACAAGCTTTACAGCACCTTGTCTTATGTAGGAGCCGGTCTGTTCTACTGGGGTTCCCTCATGGACGGTGCCGTTTGCTATGAAAAGGGCAAATACCCCAACCCGGCCAAATCTACCGTATACTCCATTCTGCTGCCCGGCCTGGGCCAGCTATATAATGGAGAATTCTGGAAGGTGCCGCTCTACTGGGGCCTCATGGCCGGCAGTGTCCACTTTGTGGTAGAAAACAACATGCAATACAAGCGCTGGAAATGGGTTTACGACCAAGCCACCTCGGAAGATCCCGATGTGGAAAAACCGCCCCAGAGCGCCGAAAATGCCAAATATTATAGAGATGCCTATCGCCGCTTAAGGGATTATTCCATCCTGGCGGTGGCCGTTTCCTACCTGCTGCAGGTGATAGACGCCAATGTGTTTGCCTATATGCAGGATTTCGAGGTGAACGACGAATTAAGCATGAAGGTGGCCCCTTCTGTCATCCCCATGGGAGATTATGCCATGGTCAATGGCTCCCGCCCGGCCGTGGGCCTTTCCATCGGCCTCAAGTTTTAGTGTATGAAGAAGTTAGTTTTAATAGTTAGTATTCTTATCCTGGCCCTTCCGGCCCAATCGCAGATTCTCCGCAAATCCAGGAGGGACTTGCAGAAAGAAAATGCCCAGCTGCTCAAACGAGTAGCGGCCCTGGAGGAGGAAGTGGCCGCCTATAAGGCAGATGCCATAGACCGCGAATTCATAGAGGAAGAGCTTTCCGGAGAGAACGAGAACAAGGTTTCCGCTGGGTTGGAAGACTATTCATCGGCCAGTACAGATACCTTGCTCAGTCAGTGGTACATGCACCGCCAAAGCCGCATCCCTGGCCGTGAGCAGTACGATATGGACTCCGTGGTATTCACTACCGACGTGCCGGATTCCGTGCTCATGCGTCGCCTGGAAGAAATGAATTCCTTCATCACCCTCCCCTTCAACGAGACGGTGAAGAACTATATGGTGCTGTATTCGGAGAAAATGCCCGCCAAGATGTCGGAAATGATGGGCCTGTCCCAGTACTACTTCCCGCTCATCGAGGAAACTTTCCGCCGCTACGACCTCCCGCTGGAACTCAAATACGTAGCCATCATTGAGAGCGCCTTCAACCCCCGGGCAGAATCCCGCGTGGGTGCCAAAGGCATGTGGCAGTTCATGTATCGCACGGCCCTCAGCTATGGCCTGCGCATAGATTCCTATGCCGACGAACGCATGGATCCCCTGGCCTCCATGGACGCCGCCGCCCGCTATTTCAAGGATGCCTACCGTATCTTCGGAGACTGGTCGCTGGCCATTTCCTCCTACAACTGCGGTTCCGGTAACGTGAACAAGGCCATCAAGCGCGCCGGTGGCAAGCGGGACTTCTGGAGCATCTACGAATACCTCCCGCGCGAAACCCGCGGTTACGTGCCCGCCATGGTGGGTGCCATGTACGCCTTCAACTATGCCAACGAGTATGGCCTCAAGGCTGCACCCATGTCCCTGCCCACGTATGTGGACACCTTCCACATCCACAAGAATCTGCATTTCAGCCAGATCAGCGATGTGCTGGGCATTCCCCTGGCCGATGTCCGAGACCTCAATCCCCAGTACTACAACGACATTGTTCCGGGCGCCCATTCCGACGAAGTGATTCGCCTGCCGTTCAACTATTCATCGGCCTTCCTGGATATGCAGGACAGCATTTATAGGTACAAGGCCGATGTCCTGTTCACCACCAAAGTGGAAGACGGCCGAGAAACGGTGGCCGGCCGCCCCGTCCAGACTTCCCGCCCCTCCGCCACGCCGCAGTGGGTATACTACAAGGTCAAGTCCGGAGACAACCTGGGCAAGATTGCGCGCAAGTACCACACTTCCGTGCGCCAGCTCAAGAGCTGGAACAACCTCAAGAGCGACCGCATCGCCATAGGCCAGCGCCTGAAGGTCGGCAAGCGATAGTATATGAAATGCAAATTCATATCGCTTGCGTTTATCTTCTTGCTTCTGCTATCCTGCGGCAAGTCGGAAGATGAAACACTCCGTGTAGTCACAGGATCCGTTACCGATATTACCCCCTTCTCTGCCGTACTCCATGGATATGGATATCCGCCGGCAAGCATGGGGACTGTCCCTTTCGGATTCATCTATTCTATGAATGAGACTCCTGCAGTTTACGGTGGTACAAGCATCTGGACACTTTCACGCAACAGACAGGAACTCGAGGCGGTAAATTATGAATACTCGGCCAAAATCAGCGACCTTCATCCTGGAGTCACCTATTATTACAGAGCGACTACCGTATTCAAAGACTGGTTAATGGGTGATATAAAGTCATTCACAACAAAACCGATGGAGGCGTCCGTAAGTCTTTTGCCTGTTTCACTTGAGAACCCGAGTTCCGTGACGCTCTCTGCTAAATTGGACACGGAATATATGGATCTTTTGAAGGGTACGTTTTTTCTTGTATACAGCGAAAAGGAGTATCTCATCGCAGAGATAGAAGCCAATAGGCCCAATTATAGGCAAATGGCCCCCTGCGACCTGTCCAATGGTATATTTTCCATACTACATACTGCTATTAAACCTAGTCACGAGTATTTCTATGTCGCCGGAGCCATCCTTTACGACCGTGTCTTTTACTCCCCCATCGGCTCCTTCACCATTTCTTCAGACACCGCTCTAACGTCCCTCTCCCTGGACCGTTAGGCCACTAAAAAAGGCCCGGAGACCGGGCCTCAGATGTTTTAGAACTGATCCATTTCCGAGAAGATTCTCTCGCGGACTTCGTCTATGGTGCCGACGCCGTCGATTTCGTGGTAGTGGTTGGCCTTCTTGTAGAACTCAATGAGCGGCTCGGTTTTGGCGTGATAGGTTTTCACGCGGTTTTCCACCACCTCGGGGCGGGCGTCATCGGCCCTGCCTTCTATGTTGGCACGGTGGGCGATGCGCTCATGGATGAGCTCGTCCGGAATCATGAGTGAAACGCAAGCGGTAACCGTTTCGCCGTTCTTGTCCAGCATGGCGTCCAGAGCCTCTGCCTGAGCGATGGTGCGGGGGAAGCCGTCCAGCAGGAAGCCGTCCACATCCTTCACGCTCTTGAACTTGGATTCAATCATGCCTTCCACTACCTCGTCGGGCACCAGGTTGCCTCCCTCAATGAGGGCTTTGGCCTTCAAACCCAGCGGGGTACCGGCGGCAATTTCGCTGCGGAGGAGTTCTCCGGTAGAGAGGTGGCACAGCTTGTAGCGCTCTACCATAGAGCCGGCCTGGGTGCCTTTACCTGCACCGGGAGGGCCGAATAATACAAAATACTTCATATCCAGTGTTCGTTTATAGTTTCTTTATTCGTCCAAGACGTAAATGTCTTTGATATTGCGGCCCAGTTCGTCGTAATCCAAGCCGAAGCCCACTATAAAGCGGTTGGGGATTTCCATGGCCACGTAGTCCAGCTTCACAGACTTCTTGTACACTTCAGGCTTTACCAGCATGGTGCAAACCTTAGCATCCCGCACATTGGCGGCCTGCAGGAGGTCTTTCAGGACCACGATGGTGCTACCTGTATCTACGATGTCTTCCACAATAATGACCCGGCGACCTTGCAGGTTGGCAGGAAGCGGCACTTCCGTCTTAATGTAGCCCGTAGACTTGGTTCCGGCATAGGAAGAGAGCTTGCAGGCCTTGAGAACCAGGGGGAAGTTGATGCGCTTAAGCAGTTCTGCCGCATAGATGATGGCGCCGTTCAGGGTGCAGAGGAGGATGACGGGATCTTCATCCGTGGCATCTGCATAGTCTGCATTTAAGCGGGCGGCCACGGCATCGATGGCTTGCTCAATCTTTTCGTTGGGGATGAACAGTTTGAATGTTTTGTCGTGAAGGGTAATTTTGTTTTCCATCGATTTGTGTGCAAAAATCTATGCAAAAATAGTAAAAAACACACAAAATACCCCCTGAAACAACACATTTTATTAACAGGTACTGTTCAATCCGGAACCGGCTTCGTAACTTGGAGGAATGAGACAGTTTATTTGCGGGGCCCTGCTGGGCCTCATTTCACTAATGGCCAGTGCCCAGGATGAGTCCGTTATCCGGGCCGCCATGTATTTGTCCGGTGCTTCCACCGAAGAAGAGCTGGACCAGGACTGGGTGGAGCGCCTGGAAGGCATGGGAAAGGTTCGGGTGAATGCCGGGCACCTGAGGCCGGGACTTTTGACGGAATACCAGATAGCCACTTTGGCCGATTACAGGGCCACCCACGGAGACATCCTCTCCTGGGAAGAGCTGATGTTGGTGGACGGATTCGGACATGAAGCAGTAGATGCATTGAGGCCGTTCTTATCATTAGAATCCAGACGCTTACCTGGGTCCGTGGATACAGTACGTGTGAAGTCGGAAGCACTGGTCAGAACCACCCTCAAAACTGTTGGCGTGAAGGCAAAAGTGAGCGGTGAAAACTGGCGGGTAGGAGGCGCCTGGCGCAACCCGGACTGGACGGCCCACGGGGAGTTGGATACCCGTTTCGGACGCCTGGTGCTAGGCCACTTTAACGTACGGTACGGTGAAGGCCTGGCCCAATGGAGCGGTTTCACCATGGAGAGTCTTTCCACAGTAGATGCCTTCATCAGGCGCAGCAGTGGGATTGCCCCTGTTTGGTCCTATACCTCCTCCTCTGTGCACTGTGGGGCAGCCTATGAGTATGGAGGGAGGCGCTGGAGGGCATCAACCTGGGGTACGCTAGACCTGGCTTTTGGCACGCACGCGGAATATCTGGGCCGATGGGGACACGTGGGCACCACGCTGGCCTGGAGCCCTTCAGACGGGGTCTCCGGCTCGCTGGAGAGTCGTGTCAACCTTCGGGGTGCGGATTATTCGGCGGAGATAGCCTATCGGAACAAGGCGGTTGCCGGCAAGGCATCGGCCCGCTGGAAATTGGGAGAAAAGGGCAAGCTGGCACTCCAGGGACGCGTATTACCCTCGCAGTTCAGCGGGAAGAAGTACGGCGAATATGCCCTGGCCGCCGGCTATTCTCTGCAAAGCGGCCGATGGGTTCCGCTGGCCGGGAAGTCTGGGTTTGGCAGTTCTGTATCGGCCTGGTCTGCGTCGGTAACGCTGGATGCTGCTCTTTTGCCGCTGGTGGGTGTGGATCCCCGCCGTTTTCAGCTGCGGGGCTATGCTACATTTAATTGGCAATTTGCGTCGGCCTGGGCACTGGCTCTGCGGCTCACAGAGCGCTACCGGAACTACGAGAATCCTCGTACAGACCTGCGCCTGGATGTCAAGTTTGCCCACGGGCCGTGGCTTTCCATTCTGCGTGGGGAGGTAGTTCGCTGCAAGGCCTGGGGGCTCCTGAGCTACCTGGAGGGCGGATATAAGAACGATGTTTTATCGGCCTATCTGCGTTTTGTGGCCTTTTCCATTCCGGAGTGGGCCGACCGCATTTACTGCTACGAGCGAGACGCCCCCGGTGCTTTTTCTGTGCCCGCCTATTCCGGGCAGGGCCTGTCGGCCTCCCTTACCGCCGGCTACAAGCTCCGCCTGGGCCGCCGCTTCACCCTGAAAGCCCATTTGCGCGGTGGGTATATGGTCCGAAAAGAGCGCGAGCCTTCACCCACGCTCAACTTCCAGCTGCAGGCAGCATACTGATGCCCGTCCCAGTGGTCCAACGGTCCAATGGGTGGGACGTTGGGCAGCAAAACCCAAGCAAAAGCGGTCCAACGGTCCAATGGTTGGGACGTTAGGCACGGAAACCCGGCCAAAAGTGGCCCAACGGTCCAATGGTTGGGACGTTGGGCAGCAAAACCCTGGCAAAACCGGTCCAACGGTCCAGTCCATGGGAC
>DFLI01000137.1:229-1303 GCA_002373715.1 Bacteroidales bacterium UBA3623 | reverse complement strand
TGGGACGTTAGGCACGGAAACCCGGCCAAAAGTGGCCCAACGGTCCAATGGGTGGGACGTTGGGCAGCAAAACCCTGGCAAAACCGGTCCAACGGTCCAGCGAGTGGGACGTTAGGCGCACATATAACCTTAAAACCATTGAAGTATGAAGTACTATTTCGTAACAACTAAACATTTGAAAGACAGTGTCTGGTTCAGAGATGAAGACGATTTCAAAGTATGCATGAATGCTGTCGCACTCATTGCCTGCTTAACCAGTGTCACTGTCCTGGCTTTTGTCCTGATGTCCAATCATGTACATTTCCTCATTCGATGCTTGCCTATGGATGTGGACTATTTTATCAATGAATTGAAAAGACATTACTCCCGCTATGTCAGAAACAAGTATGGAATTAAGGAATCTCTTAGACGGAATAGTGTACATATTGTGGAGATAGATTCCGAAGGAGAGTCCCTTGAGAAGACCATTGCTTACATTCAAATGAATCCGGTCGCCGCCGGGATTTGTCTGTATCCCAATCAATATCGTTGGGGAACCGGTAATTGCTTCTTCAGTGAAGTACCTCCCACTGGAGATCCTTTCGGTGGTCTGAATCGGCTACGGCAGAAAAGGCTGGTGCACTCCAAAAAGCAAGTGCCTGATAATTATCTGGTTTGCAAAGATAACTACATCCTTCCCGAATCTTATGTGGATGTGGAATCTGTAGAAAAGATATATAGAACTACTAAACGCTTGTCGTATTTCCAGAATACTTCATCCAAAATCAAGCAAAAACTAGACATGGAAGAAACCGTTTCACCACACTTTCAAGATCAAGTAATCCTGTCTGCATTAGGTGATTTGATGCGGGCACTATTTCGGAAAGACACTTTAACTGCTCTGAATGAAGAGGAAAAAGGAGAGCTATTGAAACAAATCAAATACAGATTCTCCTCAAATATCCATCAGATGGCCAGAGTAGTCGGCCTTGAATACGATGAAGTCGTACGCCTACTGGACCAAGTTTAACGGTCAAGAGAGTGGGACGTTGGGTACGGAAACTCGGCCGAAAGTGGTCCAACGGTCCAGTCCAT
>DFLI01000137.1:0-167 GCA_002373715.1 Bacteroidales bacterium UBA3623 | reverse complement strand
CATGGGACGTTAGGCACGGAAACCCAGCCAAAAGTGGCCCAACGGTCCAGTCCATGGGACGTTAGGCACGGAAACTCGGCCGAAAGCGGTCCAACGGTCCAATGGGTGGGACGTTGGGCAGCAAAACCCAGGCAAAAGTGGTCCAACGGTCCAGTCCATGGGACGTT
>DFLI01000138.1:52599-53272 GCA_002373715.1 Bacteroidales bacterium UBA3623 | reverse complement strand
CTTGCCACTGGTCCAGCTTTTCCAGAACAGCAGGGTCTGTGGGCCACTCGTAGCCGTCGCTCTGCTCGTGTACAAAACTGTTTTCTTCCTGGGCCGATGCTGCCAGAGCGAGGAAGCTGAAGCCGAGTGTGAGAAGGATTCTTTTAATCATGATATTGTGGTTTTACATACAAATTTATGCTTTTTATAACAGAAATAAAAGAATTGATATTAAAGAAATTTAAAAATAAAAGATTTTCGAGTTTTTCTTTGAGAATCCATAAAAAAGGGCCATCTTTACATTCTCAAATGAAAAGAAACTATTGTAAGAATTCTATATTCCCTGTTCCTTTTGCTTCAAAAAGGGATGGGCTTTTTGTTTGAATCCCTAAACCGTTTTTTAAAACTAATTATTAACCAATTAATTATGTTCAAAAAGCTTCAATCAGTTTTACTGATGGTCATCCTGGTCTCCATGTCCTGGGTGGCCTCTGCTCAGAACCAGACGGCAAAAGGTGTTGTTGTTGACAACATCGGTCCCGTCGTAGGTGCTGGCGTAGTTGTAGCCGGAACCAACAACGGTGCCATCACCGATGTAGACGGTTCCTTTACACTTCCCAACGTGCCGAAGGGCGCTACCCTCGTGGTTAGCTGCATTGGTTACGAAACGGTAGAGGTTGTGTTCAATGGCCAG
>DFLI01000138.1:30527-52471 GCA_002373715.1 Bacteroidales bacterium UBA3623 | reverse complement strand
GGTATCTCCCGTGAAAAGAAGTCCCTCGGTTATGCCGTTCAGGACGTGAAGTCCGAAGAACTCACCCGTGGCGGCGGTGTCAACCTCACCGACGCTCTCCAGGGCAAGATTGCCGGTCTGCAGATCAGCAATTCCGGTACCGGTGTGGGTGGCTCTACCCGCGTGGTTATCCGTGGTAGCTCCTCCCTCTCCGACAACAATGAACCCCTCTATGTAGTGGATGGTGTGCCTTACGACACCGGCGGTCACGATATCGATGGCCAGGCCGGTTTGTGGGGCGGTACAGACCGCAGCGGCGGTGCCTTCGACCTTAATCCTGAGGATATCGAGAGCATCTCCGTGCTGAAGGGCCCCACCGCTGCCGCTCTGTACGGTTCCCGTGCCGGTAACGGCGTTATCCTCATCACAACCAAGAAGGGCGGTGCCGCCAACGAAGCTATCGGTGTTACTTATACGGGTAAGTTCGCTTGGAACCCCGTTTCCTACTTCCTGGATCTGCAGAACACCTACGGACAGGGTTCCAACGGCGTTTACACTCCCGAGGCCACCGGTTCCTGGGGCGCCCCGATGGGTTCCATCGCTCCCGTCGCCGCTTGGTGGGATGCTTCCACCACCGTTCCTTATCAGGGTGACGCTAATCCGTACAAGGAGTACTATCGTACCGGTAATAGCCAGAGCCACAACATTACGGTGGCCGGCGGTAAGGACAACCCTTGGCGTCTGTCCTTCGGACGTGACGACAACCAGTCTGTGATTAAGCCTTCCACTATCAACAAGACCAGCGTAGACCTCGTGGCCCGCTTTGAGGCTGCCAAGTGGCTGCACTTCGATGTGAAGGCCAACTACGTAAGAACGGTTGGTAACAACCGTCAGACCCGTGGTCTGTATGGTACCTCTTTCTACATCACCACTCTGCCTCGTAGCATCCGCATGGCAGATCTTGAAGCTCACGCCATTGATGAAGACGCTGCAGCGCTGGGTAAAGTTGCTCACCTCAACTGGTATGGTCCTAACGCTGATTATCAGAACCCTTACTTCATCCAGAAGCAGTTCAACAACCAGGATATACAGAACAAGTTCTTCGGAATGGGTAAAATGACCATCGACTTCACGAAGAACCTGAAACTGACTGTGAAAGAGGGTTTCAACTGGATTGATTATCAGACCAAGAACTGGTATCCTTACAAGGACCCTGTGTTCACCTCTTCCTATCCTGAAGTGGATATGCGCAAAACCACCCGTATCGAGAACAACCTGGAAGGTCTCCTCTCCTATAACAACAAGTTTGGAGACTTCGATTTCGGTGTAAGCGTCGGTGGAAATATTATGCACGCCAAGTCTGAAGGCCTCCATGGAGATGGCCGGAAGATAGCTCTGGTAGGTGCTATGTTTATTTCTGCCGGTGGTGAAATCAAGGCCAGCAACTCTGTTTATGAGAAGGAAGTTCAGTCTATCTATGCCTTTGCCAACCTAGGTTGGAAGAACTTCCTCTTCTTGGATGTGACCGCCCGTAACGACTGGTCCTCCACCCTTCCTGCTGCCAACCGCAGTTACTTCTATCCTTCCGTAGCTCTTTCCTATCTGCTTACCGGCATGCTGGATGAGATGGGTGTAGGTTACAACAAGGATGTTTTGGATTACGGTAAGATTCGTGCCTCCTGGGCTAAGGTAGGTAAGGATACTGATCCCTACCAGCTCCAGAACACTTACGGCTCCAGTACTGGTGAAAATGGTTTGGTGGTCATTGAACAGAATACCACTCTGGCCAATGCCAACCTGAAGCCTGAAATGGCCAACTCCTTCGAAGTAGGTACCGAATGGCACTTCTTCAAGAACCGTCTGGGTTTTGATGTAACTTATTATAACACCACCACCAGGAACCAGGTGATGAAGATTGCTCTTCCGTACTCCTCCGGTGTGCAGAACAAGTGGATTAACGCAGGTGTTATCAATAACCAGGGTATTGAGGTTCAGCTTTACGGAGACATCATCCGTACTCGTGATCTCACCCTCGGCGCCACCCTCAACCTGGCCCGCAACATCAATAAGGTAAAGGAACTCTATCACGACGCCGAAACTGGCATTGATGTGAATCAGTATGAATTGGGACATATGACCGGTAATGCCGGCGTGTATGTCCGTGCCGTTGAAGGCGAGCCTATCGGCTCCATCTATGGCACCGGATATGTACGTGATGCTAAAGGAAACATTGAGATGAAAGACGGTCTGCCCGTTACCAAGTCTGAGGTTTTCTTGGGTTCCGTACAGCCCGACTTCACCGGTTCCTTCGGTCTTAACTTCGACTGGAAGGGTCTCACCGCCAATGTCCTGTTTAACTTCAAGAAGGGTGGTAAACTCTTCTCCGTGACGGAATACTCTGCTGCTCATGCCGGTACCGCCAAGCGTACTGAGGATCGTCAGAACTTCACCTTTAACGGTACCAAGGTAGATGCTCAGGCATTCTGGACCAATGCTCCCGCCGAGGAGTTCATGTACGACGCTTCCTACGTGAAGCTCGGCGAAGTTTCCCTCGGTTACAGCTTCAGCCGCAAGATGCTGGAAAAGGCTACTGCCGGTTTCGTGAAGACAGCCAAGATCTCCCTCTACGGCACCAACCTTGCCTATCTGTTCTCCAAGACGCCGGGTACCACGCCTGACGGATCCTCCACCGACACCTCCATCTTCGCTTCTGCGTTCGATATGTGCCCGTATCCGACCACCCGTAACTTCGGTGTTTCCCTTACCATCGGATTTTAATCGGATTCTGCCTTATGAAAAAGTATATTATTCCCGCTTTGGCTATCCTCGCCCTTTTGGTCTCCTGTACCAAGAAGTTTGACGAGATGAATACTGACCCTACTGCCGTTACCGATGCCATGGTTCAGCCGCACTTTATTTTCGGCCGCTACCTGTATCACGGCATGTGTAATGACCACCAGCGTAACTTCAACCTAAACGACGATATGTATGCCCACTACTTCTCCGAAGGCCTTGGCTGGACGGATTACTGGCACTACAACGAAGGTTGGGGCAATATTTACTGGCGTGATTTCTATACAGACCGTCAGCGTGAATTCCTGTTGTTGGATGATTTGTTTGGAGAGGACCCTGAGTATAACGGCATGAAGGCTGCGAATGACATTTATAATGTTATTCTCTGGCTTCGCGTTATAGATCGTTACGGTGACGCTCCGTATAAAAACGCTAATGGAGAGTATGCGGGCCGTGGTAACAAGATGCCCTATAATTCCATCAAGGAAATCTATCCCGACCTTGTGGCTCGTCTGCAGAAGGATGTTACATTGCTGAACAACCCTGGCACCAAGACATACTACGATTACGATTATCTGTATGCCAACGATTGGGCCAAATGGAAGAAACTGGCCAACACCCTCATCATGCGTCTTGCCATGCGTATGAGCAATACCCCTGAGGCGGCCACCCTTAAGGAAGCTTTTGCGGCAGCTGTGAGTGGTGCTATGAGCGATCCCAGCGATTATGCCCGCATCAGTTGCGATACCTCCGTCTGGGGCGACTATTATGATAGAACCTTCTACGACTGGGCTAACACCTTCACCAGCTCCGACTTCATGAAGATGATGAACGGTAACAACCCCGGCTATGCTACCGGTGTTGTAGACCCTCGTCGTGCTTTCTGGTTCTCTCAGGGTTATAAGGTCAAGAAAGTGAAGGATCCGGAAACGGGTAAGGAAAAGGAAGAAAAGTATCAAGATGAATCCTGCTGGGACGGTTTCCCCAACGGTAACTATGCTGTTGACACTCGTGCCGATGTAAAGACGGCCCACGGTGGCGCTGCCTCCTTCGCCGGTCTCAACGTTGACGATGCAAACGGTTTCTTCTATTTCTCCTTCCATTCTAAGGCTAACCAGAATCTTTCTTGGTGCCTGGCCAGCTATTCTGAGACTTGCTTCTTGAAGGCAGAGGCTGTCCTCCGTGGTTGGATTTCCGGTAACGCCGAAGACTTCTACAAGGAAGGCATAAGGGCTTCTATGGATGAAGTTGCATTCATGATAAAGAAGTCTGGTGGCGACAAGACTATCTCCGATGCAGAGAAGAACGCTTATATTGCAGCTCTTCCTGCTTTCGGTACTGGTGAAACTGCCCTCCGCAACGTGATAATCCAGAAGTGGATTGCCATCTTCCCGAACTCCGCCGAGGCTTGGTGCGACCAGCGTCGTACCGGTTATCCGGACTACAAGAGTGGCGTATTCACTTATCCTACCATCCACCCCAGTTCCCTGGTTACTTCCGGCAACATTGTGCAGCGTATCCCTTATCCGGATAACGAGTACAATACCAATATCGACATGATGCCTGCCAAGTACCAGAGCGGAGACCGCGACCAGCAGAGCAACCTCTACTGGGCTCTCGGTGGCGAAGGCAAGACCCAGTCCAAGGACCAGACTCCTAACAACCTCTAGTTTTTAGACCTGGTACTATAATTTCCGGCGACTCCTTTCGGGGCCGCCGGATTTTTTGTCTCAAGTAAAAAGAATTAAATACCGAAGTATTCGCGGTACCGGTCGTAGAGGTGACCGGCCTGCGCGTAGGCGCTTTGCGGGCTCATGAAGTGGCTGAACTCGAAGGTGATGGCCTTGTCGTAGTTACAGCGCTTGGCAGCTTCCAGCTTCATGCGAAGCTTGTCAAACTTGATGGGCAGGAAGCGGATGGGCATGTCGCGGTCGAAGCTTTCTGCATTGGTCCAGCACTGCATGCCGTATTTAT
The DNA here is from genome assembly GCA_002373715.1 of Bacteroidales bacterium UBA3623. GTDB lineage: Bacteria > Bacteroidota > Bacteroidia > Bacteroidales > UBA932 > Cryptobacteroides. The sequence continues at coordinate 47,725 of DFLI01000138.1, read as the reverse complement.
CGGCCAGCTTTTTATTTACGCTGAAGAAGGCATCCAGCTCGTCATAGTCAATATGGCCGTCCTGGAATGCACAGGCATCTACGTACTCGTGGATACCGTCAAAAATCTCGTTCCACTCCCTCTCGTGCTGTTCAACGGACACGGCTTGATCTCTGGTGAGGCTGCCGCTGGCGGCATCCACGGCCTTCTTGCCGTCTATCCAGGGGGAAATGAAGGTGGGCAGGCCGCCGGAGATTTCCTTACACTGCCTTCCCATGGTGCGGAAGCTTTCAATGGCCCCCTTGGTGGCCCGGGAGATTTCTCCGGAGATGTACCAGCCGCCGAAGCTCTTGTACTTGCTTCCGTAGCGCTCCCAAATCTCGTCAATCACGTATTTGTTGGCTTCCACCTCATAACTCATGTCTCCGGTGTCCCAGTATTTGCCGGAGTCGTACAGGCCCAGCATGAATTTCATGCCATACTTCTGAGCCAGGCGGCAGAACATGTCAATAAGGTCTACGGAAGGCATGTAGCAGCCCTTCTTGAGGAGGTAAGGACTGGGGTAGGTGATGAATTTACGGTAGCCGCAGCGGATATCGATAACGGTGTCAATACCCATGTCCTTCATGTAGCGGAAGTCCCGGTCCCACTCGGCTTCTCCCCAGTTCTGATGGGGGATGTCGTGAGATATCTCGTCCAGGAAGGTTCCGGTGATGGGCAGGGCCTTGCCCTTGGGCACGATGAGCTTGGATTCTACGGAAGGGTCCAGCTCAATGCCATATTTGTCTTTTTCAGGAGAGGGCTTGCAGGCCGATGCGAGGAGCGGTGCGGCGGCGGCCGCCAGTGCTCCCTTTTTTAAAAATGAACGACGGTTTTCCATATGATTATAGGTTCTTGTTGAGCAAACGGCTTTTGGCCAGAAGGCTGGCTCCGATGGCTCCCGCCGTCTTACCCAGGCGGGACACTTTGATGACCGTGTCGCTGTTTACCAGGTTGAGCGACAGCTTGTTGACCGTAATCTTCAGGGGCGGCATCAGGTAGCGCTCTGCTACCGACAGGCGGCCGCCGATGATGATCATGTCCGGGTTGAAGATGTTGATGAGGCCGGCTACGGCGCGGCCCAGGGTGGCCCCCACCTCTTCTACGCACTCGATGGCGGTCACATCTTCTTTCTCGATGGCGTCCAGGATATCATTGAGGGTAAGGGGAGTGCCTTCTTTGAACGGCTTTGACAGCAGGGAGGGACTTCCTTCTTTCAGACGCTGTTCAATCAGACGCTGCAGGGCCTGTCCCGAAGCGCCGGTTTCCAGGCAGCCTACTTTGCCGCATCGGCAGATCTGGTGGTTGTCCAGGAGCGGGAAATGCCCCACTTCTCCGGAGAACCCCGACTTGCCGTGGAACAGTTTTCCATCGAGCACCATTCCCATACCCAGTCCCCAGCCCACGTTGAGGAAGAGGACGGTACCGGCATCTCCGGAAATGCCGCTCATGTACTCCCCGTAGGCCATGCCTCGGGAGTCGTTCTCTATAGATACAGTCTTGCCGAAGGCGTCCTCCAGAATGCCTTGGATGGGCTTTTCTTCGCTGATGAAGTAGGAGTAACTGTAACCGGTTGTGTGGTTGACGCGGCCGGTGAGGTTGACCCCGTATGAACGGATACGGGACTGGTCTATCTCCATGGTTTGCAGGCACGCCAGTACGGCGGCGCAGAGGCCGCGGACCGATTCTTCCGTGTTGGTGAGGCTGTAGGGAACGTTGTCTTCAAAATGGAGTACATGTCCCGGGAAGTCGGTGACGGCCAGGGAAAAGCTGTCCTGTCCCACATCAACGCCCACAAAGTATCCGGCTTCCGGGTTGAGGCCGTAAAGACTGGGACGGCGGCCCGTTCCGGATTCCTGTTTTCCGCGGTCGGCCAGGTAGCCGTCTTCCAGCATGTCGCTTACCACCCGGGACACTTTGGGGATGCTGGTGCCCAGCTCTTTGGCCAGGTCTGCCAGTGAAAAACTTTCTCCGCGTTCGCATAGGGAGAGGATGGTCTTTTTTTCGGAAGCGTAACGGCCCCGGAGGTCGTCCAGGAAGGGATCCATAGGTCTGTGATTATTCAAATTATGGCAAAGATAACCAATTCGGAGCAGAATCACAAACCTAATTAACAGTGGTTTGTTATAAAATCAAGATTTATTTTTAATAATTTGTTAAAAACTATTGTGCCTTTAATATTTGTTTGTAAATTTGTAGCGGGGAATTAGGTTTCCCTTGTCTAAAATATAGCGCTATGACTAAACTGGATTTTGAAAACCTGGCAAAAAAGTATCGTGAAGAGCTTCTGGGAAGTGTCCTGCCCTTCTGGCTGGAAAAATCGCAAGACCTTGCGTACGGAGGCTATTTCACCTGCCTGAATCGGGACGGCAGCGTCTTTGACACCGACAAATTTGTCTGGTTGCAGGGGCGCGAAGTATGGATGTTCGCCATGCTTTATAATAAGGTAGAAAAGAATGAAGCCTGGCTGGCGTGTGCCCGGCAAGGAGCCAACTTCCTGGAAAAATACGGCCACGACGGCAACTACGACTTCTACTTTTCCCTTACCCGGGAAGGCAAGCCCATCATTGCCCCCTACAACATTTTCTCCAACACCTTTGCCTGCATGGGGTTTGCCCAGCTGGCCGTAGCCACCGGAGAGGAACATTGGGCCGATCTGGCAAGGAAGACCTTCCAGCGCATCCTGGACCGCCGTTCCAATCCCAAAGGAAAATGGCTGAAGGCCGTGCCCGGCACGCGTCCCATGAAAGACTTCGCCCTGCCCATGATCATCTGTAACATGGCCCTGGAGATTGAACCCATCATTGAAGACAAATCTCTGCTGGACAAGACCATCGAGGAGGCCCTGCATGAGGTATTTGACGTCTTTTACCAGCCCGACCTGGGCGTGATGGTAGAAAACCTGGCCCCGGACGGCAGTCTGATTGATTGTTTTGAGGGCCGCCGCATCAATCCCGGCCACGACCTGGAGGCCCTCTGGTTCATGATGAACCTGGGCCTGCGCCTGAACCGGCAGGATATCATAGACAAGAGCATGGAGATTGCCCTGCGCGTGATTGACTACGGCTGGGACAAGGAGTACGGCGGTATCTTCTACTTCATGGACCGCAAGGGCTATCCCACCCAGGAACTGGAATGGGACCAGAAGCTGTGGTGGGTGCACCTGGAAAGCGCCATCTGTATGATCAAAGGCTATCAGCTCACCGGCAACGAGAAGGCCCTGGAATGGTTCCTCAAACTGGACCATTACCTCTGGACCCGCTTCAAGGATCCGGAGTACCCCGAGTGGTTTGGCTACCTGAACCGCAGGGGAGAGGTGCTGCTTCCGCTCAAGGGCGGCAAGTGGAAGGGATGCTTCCACGTGCCCAGAGCCCTGTATCAGATAGGAACCATCCTGCAGGACATTGCAGATAAACAAGCATAACCAACAACCTAAAACGTAACATAATGAAACCCATTTTCCGTTTCTTGACCCTTCTCCTGGCAGGATGCATCCTGGCTCAGGGGATTGCGTTTGCCCAGGCAAACGTGCAGGGAAAGGTAACAGATTCCGAAGGACACGCCCTTCCCGGGGTTACCGTCATGATCCAGGGAACGTCTACCGGTACCAGTACCGGAGCAGACGGCACCTGGACCCTCAAGGTTCCCAAGGGCTCGGTCCTGGAATTTGCCTCCCTGGGAATGACCACCGTCACCTACCCTTGGAAGGGTGAATCCCGTGTCAACATCACCATGGAAGAAGACACCTTCTACCTCCAGGATGTTGTTGTGGTGGGTTACGGTACAGCCAAGAAGGAAACCCTTACGGCGGCCGTTTCGGCCATCAAGGGCGATGAACTTCTCAAATCCCCCTCCACCAACGTTTCGCAGGTGCTGGCGGGTAAGCTTCCCGGTATTTCCTCCGTGCAGGAATCCGGCGAACCGGGCCTGGACCAGGCCTCCCTCCGTATCCGTGGTTCCGTTTACGGCGTCTCTTACGTGGTGGACGGCTTCCCGGTAGACAACATCAACGACATTGACCCCTCGGACATCGAGAGCGTATCTGTGCTTAAAGATGGTGCTTCGGCCGCCGTCTATGGCCTCAAGGCCGCCGGCGGTGTGATCATCATCACTACCAAGAAGGGCAACCGCGGCGATGTCCACATTACCTATAACGGTTCCGTGGGTGCATCCATGAACGCCAACTTCCCGGAATTCATGGACGGTCCCCAGTATGCCTACTATTACAACACGGCCCAGATGATGGATCAGCTGGCCAACGGCACCATTTCCCGCCCGGAAGAGTATGTCCCTTACTTCTCCAAGGAGAACGTGGCGGCCATGACCAACGGAGACCCGGCCGACGGGTGGGACAACGTGAACTACATCAAGAAGGTATTCGGCACCGGTATCACCCACAAGCACAATGTGACCGTGCAGGGCGGTAACGAGAAAGTCCGTTACTTTGTGGGCGCAGGTTACATGGGCCAGAACGGTAACATCAAGGGTTACAATTACAGACGCTATAATCTACGCGCCAACATCGAATCCAAGATTGGCAAATACCTCACCTTCACGGCCGGCTTGAGCGGCGTGGTGGGACAGCGCAGCACCCCCCGTTTTGCCTCCGGCGGTTCGGACGGCGGTTCCTATGAGGTGGGTTACTTCTCCGTGGCCCACCAGACCATAGGCATGCTTCCTTTCCTTCCCGAAAAGGTGGGAGACTACTATACGGGCACTTACGCCAACAACCAGGGCTATCCCTATAGCCCGCTGGCCGCCCTGAACTTGTCCGGCAACAAGAGCACCAAGAGCCTCAGCGCCCAGGCCAACGCCTCCCTGGCATGGGATATTCCCTGGGTGAAAGGCCTCCAGCTCAAGGTGAGCGGCGCCTACGACAATTCCAGCTCCTACAACAAGAACCTGGACACCCCTTACTACGTGATGGCTGCCACCCGTTCTGCCGACGGTACCTGGGGCTGGGTGGGCCCGCTGGTAGATGTGAACGGAGCCGCAGACGGCATCAAACTGGGGGAGGGCTCCTGGTATTCCGAGTCCCTCACCGGGCAGGTGAGCCTCTCCTATGACGGTCATTTCGGCAAGCACAATGTGGAAGGCCTCCTGCTCACCGAGCTCCGCGACTATAAGACCAACAACCTCAGCGCCTACGTGAAGAACCTCCCGTTTGCCCTGCTGCCCGAGCTGGACAACGGTACTCCTACCGCCAGCCCGGTGATGGGCTCCAGCAACGCTTCCCGCAGCGCCGGCTACGTGGGCCGCATCCGTTACAACTACGACGAAAAGTATCTGGCCGAATTCACCGGCCGCGTGGACGGCTCCTACAAGTTCGCCGGCATGACCAAGACCCGCTGGGGCTTCTTCCCTTCGGCCTCCCTGGGCTGGAGAATTTCCCAGGAAGACTTCATGAAAGGTGCCGGCGCCCTGGACGATTGGAAGGTCCGCGCCAGCGTAGGTCTGCTGGGCAGTGACAACGTGAGCGCCTTCATGTTCCTGAGCCAGTATGCCGAATCCGGCAAAGTGGTCTACAGCACCGGCGCCACGCCGTCCTATTATACCGTAGGGGTTCCCAACAAGGACCTCACCTGGGAAAAGACCTTGTCTTACAACGTAGGTACGGACTTCTCCCTGTGGGGCGGCAAGCTGGGTGGAGAGATCGATCTCTTCTACAACTACACGTATGACATCCTCACCGGCAACGGCGGCGGCAAGCCTTCTTCCATGGGCGGCTACTATCCCTCTTATGTGAACAAGAACGCCATTGATGCCAAGGGTATCGATATCCTCCTTACCCACAAGAACCGGTTCAACCTGGGCGGCAAGCCGTTCTACTATGAACTGGGCGCCACCCTCACCTGGTCCAAGACCCGTTGGCTGGTGTACCAGGACGAGCCCAACATCCCCGAGTGGCAGAAGGTCACAGGCACTACTTATGGTGCACACTGGGGCTGGAAGGCCGAGGGCCTGTACCGCTCCGAAGAAGAGATTGACAACAGCGCCTGGTACGGCACCCGTCCCAACGTAGGTGACATCAAGTACACCGACCTCAACGGAGACGGCAAGATTGACTGGGACGACCGCGGTATCTTTGGAAAGTCCAACCGCCCCGAACTCACCTTCGGCCTCAATGTGAACATGGGATGGAATGGCTTTGACCTGAACCTCCAGTTCACCGGCGGTGCCCTGTTCCAGGTATCCATGACCGGCACCTATTACAACGGCTACGACGACAACACCATCTGGACCCAGACCTTCAAGGAGGGCGGCAACTCTCCCTTGTTCCTGGTGGAAGGCGCCTACAGCATCTATAATCCCAACGGGGAGTGGCCCCGCCTTACCCTGGCCACCACCGGCCATGGCGGAGACAACGGCCTGGCCTCCAGCTTCTGGTGGAAAGACGGCAAATACATCCGTCTGAAAACCGCCCAGTTGGGCTACACCCTCCCCAAGACCTTTACCCAGCGCTTTGGCGTGGAAGGCCTGCGCCTGTTTGTAGAGGGCAATAACCTCTTTACCATTGACGGCCTGCCCAAGGGAATTGACCCGGAATCCCCGGGCGTGAACAACGGCTACTATCCTCAGCAGCGTTACCTCATGGGCGGTATTACCTTAACCTTCTAAACAGACAGCATCATGAAAAAGATTTTGATTCTTGCCTCTGCAGTCGCGATGCTTTCTGCTACCGCCTGCAACAAGCTTTTGGACCTCACCCCCAGGGACAGCATCTCTGACAAGGTGATGTGGGCCGATGTCACTTCGGCCGAATATGCCGTGAACTTCATCTACTCCTACGCCTACGACATCTATGTAAGCTATCCTTGCGCCGTAGGTATGACGGAAGCCCTTACGGACGAGCTCAAATACGGCTCCTATCTCTATAACAGCATGTGCTTCATTCCCAGTGAAGTGGCTTACGGCGGCTCCACCCTTACCGCCAACTACGTAGACGTGTACATGGGTTGCTGGGAAAGCCTGTACCGCGGTGTACGCCGCACCAACGAGGCCATCTACAACCTCCACACGCTGGGGAAAGACCTCCCGGAGGCCGATCAGACCCGCCTGGAGGCAGAGCTTCGCCTGATGCGCGGCTGGCTGTACTTTGAACTGGTCAAGCGCTATAAAGAAGTGATCATCTACGACGAAGACCTGACCGCCATCGCCAAGGACAAAGCCGTGAGCTCCGAAGCGGAAGGCTGGAAGATGATCAAGGAAGACCTTGCCTTTGCCGAGTCCAACCTTCCGGTCAAGGCCGATGCCCGCGGCCGCTTGGACAAGGGTGCCGCCTATGCCCTGGCTACCCGTGCCCTGCTTTACGCCAAGGACTACGAAGGCGTCATTGCTGCCGCCAATAAAGTGAAGGAACTGGGCTACGCCCTGGAGGCCGACTATGCCGGCGTATTCAACGGCGGCGGCCAGGAGAGCATCCTCCAGTACAACTTCTCTTATGCCGACAATGTGATGCATTCCTTTGACTTCTACTACAGCCCGGGAGGAGACTTCGCAGAACTGGGCCTTCAGGGCGGTGGCTATGCTACCCCTACCCAGGAGATGGTAGAAAGCTACGAACTGGCAACCGGCGGTTTCCCCGACTGGAGCGCCTGGCATGCCACCACTACGGCCGAACCTCCGTATAAGGAGCTGGAGCCCCGTTTCCAGGCCACCATCCTTTACAACGGAGCCACCTGGAAGGGCCGTACCATCCAGCCCTATGTGGGCGGTGAAGACGGCTGGGCCGAGTGGAGAAAAGAAGCCCAGCCCCAGGGCCGTACCACTACCGGTTATTACCTCCGCAAAGGCGTGGACGAGAGCCACAACCTGCAGGAGCGCGATGCTTCCAAGAGCCTCCAGCCCGCTATTCTCCTCCGCTATGGCGAAGTCCTTCTGAACAAGGCCGAAGCCTGCTTCCGCACCAACGATGTGGACGGGGCCAACGCTGCCATCAAGGAAATCCGCGACCGCGTGGGACTTCCTTCTGCCAACCTGAGCGGGGAAGACCTCTGGAATGCCATCCGCCAGGAACGCCGCGTGGAACTGGCCTACGAGGGTCTCTGGTACTGGGATCTCCGCCGCTGGGGAGATGCCTCCAAGGCCTATCCCGTGGGTCTCAACGGGTACCAGGTCCATGGCCTCAAGATTACTCCCGCCGCCGTGGCCGGCCAGTTTGAGTACACCTACGTTTCGGTGGATGACAAGGACCGCAACTTCCCTGAGAAGATGGCCCGCTTCCCCATGCCTTCCTCCGAACTCAATAGCAATTCCCTTGTAGAACAATATGCCGAATGGAAATAGCCCTATGAAAAGACTCCTCATCATATTGTCTCTGGCCCTGGTAGCCGCTGCGTGCCACCAGCCCGAATATGTGAAGCCCACCGCCGAGCGGCAGGGTATCACTTCCCTGACGGCCTATTTCACCTTTGGTCCCTTCGAGAACCAGGAAATGGCCAAGCTGTCTATCAGCGATCCGGAACAGACCCGCTTTGTGATTCCGGTTCCCTATTACTATCCCGAAAGCTCCTTCGACGAGACGGAAATCTACATGATCAAGGCCCGCATCAATGCCGAACTGCAGCCCAACTGCAAGATCGAACCCGGCCTGACCGTGCTGGACCTCACGGAAGAGAATGAGTTTACCTATACGGATGCCTCCGGAAACAGCCGTAAGATTGTGATTACGGGTACCCGCGTACACTCCAGCAAGGCCCAGCTCCTTACCTTTGACCTCCTGGATCCGCCCATCAGCGGCATCGTGGACGAGGCGCAGCACAAGGTGTCCCTCGTGAGCGCCGATGACCTGTCGGCCGCCGTGGCCAAGGTCTCCATCTCTGCCCACGCCTCCATTTCCCCGGATCCTTCCGAGCCCCACGACTACAACAACGGCATCACCTTCACGGTGACGGCCGCCAACGGCGTGGACAAGACGGAATACACCGTGGTGAAAGAGGTGCCCGAGAAGATCGATTACGGCTTCAACGGTTCCAGCGTAAAGCCGCTGTTCAACTTTGATCCGGTTTCCAACCTCGGACTGCCGCCCTACAACAGCGTAGCCTACATCTCTATGGCCGTTACCGGCAACTTCCTGGTGGTTTCCACCGGAGACGGAGCTCCCGTCTATCTGAACAAGCTCACCGGTGTGAAGGCCGGTAACCTCAATACCGGTGCCGCCACCGTGACCGGCATCACCTCCGACGAGGCCGGCAACCTCCTGCTGTGCAATCACGCCGAGGGTGGTGAGACCTTCACCATCTGGACCACCGCCTACGTAAACGAGCCTCCTGTGGAATTCTATTCCTTCACCAACACCTCCGACCTTCCTATGGGTTACAAGGTGAAAGTGATAGGCGACATCACCGGGAATGCCCAGATCATCGCCACCCTGGAAGGCATTGACGGAATTACCTCCTCCAGCAAGTTCTGGTCCATCCAGGTGGAAGAGGGCAACGTGGTATCGGCCGAACTGATTGACGCCAGCGCCTCCGGCCTGGTCTGGGGCAGTGCTCCGGTGAACGTAACCAGTATGTGCGCCGCTTCCACGAATCCGGACGACGGCTGGTTCGGTGCCTGCTACGATCCCAACGTCCTCACCTGGGTGAAGGCCGACGGCTCGGCCGGTGCTACCGCCGGCACCAGTGACGGCAACAGCTGGGGCTGGAACTACAACTGCTTCGATTCCAAGCAGTTCAACAATGCCACTTACCTCTCCGGCTTCATCGTGAGCCACTTCCCGGCCTGGGGCATCGGCCCGCGCCTGTATGTGTACGACATCACCAACCCGGCTGCCGTGAGCGGAGACTTCGAGTCCACCGGAGCCCTGGTCATGTCCAATACCAACATTGCCTGGTACCAGACCGGAGACTACTCCGTAGCGGCCGGTGACGTGCTCATGGCCCCTTCGACTGACGGCTTCATGCTATATATCTACTACTACGACCACAACTCGCAGGTCATCGGCGGATACAGCGCAGATTGTATTAAACGATGAAAAACTTCTTCAACTTCCTGGTGTCCACCCTGCTGGTCCTCTCCTGCACTCCCAACAGTGCAGGAGGGACCCCGGAGTGGCCCTGGACGGATCCGGAAACCCCGCCCGCAGCAGCCGAACCCAATCCGGCCGTGGTGGAGAAGGGGTGGACCAATGTTTCGGCCTCTTACACCCTGCCGGAAGGGCTGCAGGTTTACAAAAGCCCGTCCTCCCTGCAGGGCGTAAAAGCCGTTGCCTACCTGGCCGTGGCCGATCCCTCCAAAATAGCCTGGGATGTCTGGAGCATTAACGATCCCGAAACGAAGGGAACGGACGATGCCCTCAAGACCCCTTCGGAGGTGTTTACCGCTACATCGGCCCCGCTCATTGTGAACGGTGGATACTTCTTTGTGGAAGGGGGCAAGCAGTATAACGCTTCCGTAGCCTACAGCGGCGGAAAGCGCTATGGCGTGAACCTCAATTACGCCTCCCAGGACTGGAAGACCTATTACTACCCCACGCGGGGCGTCTTCTACCAGGCCGAAGGAAAGACCCTCTGCGGCTGGACCTATTACACCACCTCGGGGCAGCACTACCTCTACGGTAAGCCCGCTCCGAACAGCTGGGACAAGGCTCCGCAGCCGGCTCCCGACGCCAATTACCCGGAAAAGGCCGCTGTTTTCGCTCCCACGACCGCCATTGGGGCGGGTCCTGTCCTCCTGCACAACGCGGAAGTGACGGACAGCTGGGAAGCCGAGCTCTTCTACGGAAACGGGGCCGATGACAAGATGCCCAAGGACCGCCATCCCAGAACCGCCATCGGCAGCAGTGCCTCCCGCCTGTTCCTGTTTGTCTGCGAAGGACGTCAGATGACGGAGGGCGTGCCCGGTCTTACCACCGCCGAAGTGGCCCGAGTCCTGAAAGAGGTGGGTTGTACGGAAGCCCTGAACCTGGACGGCGGCGGCTCCACCTGCATGCTGGTGGGCGGAAAATCCACCATCCGGGAATCGGACGGAAAACAGCGCTCCGTGGGAAGTGCCATCATCCTCAAGAAGAAATGAGAAAACTGACAACCATACTGTTCCTTGCCATCATGACTCTCTCGTGCCAGGCGGAGAAAACAATCCCCTGGAACGATGACTGGAAGGATCCCGACCAGCCGGACCAGCCCCAGCCGGTGGCTACGGCCAAGCCCCGCTATGTGTGGATAGACGCCGCGGCCAACTTTGACGACTACGGGAACAGCCGGGAGCGCATCCGCGAAGACTGCCAGAAGATTGCCCGGACAGGCTTTACGGACATCATCGTGGATGTCCGGCCCACCACCGGGGACGTCCTTTTCAAGTCTTCCGTGGCTCCGGCCCTGAAGCGGATAGACCGCTGGAGAGGCTCTTCCTACGTATGGGCCGAGAGGACGGCCGATTTTGACTACCTCCAGGCCTTCATCGAGGAAGGCCATGCCGCCGGGCTCCAGGTGCATGCCGCCATGAACACGCTGGTGGGCGGGTACCTTTGCCCTTATGGCCTTGGGAAGGAAGGCATGGTTTATTCCGACGAATCCAAGAGGGACTGGTGCACGGTCCAGAACCGTCCCGGTGGTCTTGTGAACTGCCTGGACCTGGATGAGTATGGCGCACGGTTTCTGAATCCCGCAAACAAAGATGTCCAGGCATTTGTGCTCACCCTGGTGGCCGAACTGGCTGCCTACAAGGAGCTGGACGGAATAGTCCTGGACCGCTGCCGGTACGACGACAGCGGCCTCATGAGCGATTTCTCGCCGGCCAGCAGGAAGGCCTTCGAGCAGTTTGCCGGGCAGAGCGTAAGCCCCTGGCCTTCGGCCATCTTTGCTCCGGGAACGGAAGACTTGGGATCGGCTGTGCCTGCTATCCAGCGGGAGTGGCTCACGTTCCGGGCCAAAACCATTCACGACCTGGTGGAAAAGGCGGCTGCCAAAGCCCATGAAGTGAATCCGGATATTCTGTTTGGGGTTTACGTAGGTGCCTGGTATTCCAGCTACTACACCAGCGGTGTCAACTGGGCCAGTCCTTCCTACAACTGCAAGACGGAATACCTGTGGGCCTCGGCCGACTACCAGGCCGCCGGATTTGCCGACCACCTGGACTACATCTTCCTGGGCGCTTATGCCGCTGCCGACCACATTCACGGCACCACGGAATGGACTATGGAAGGTTTCTGCCGCCTGGGGGCCAAACGGCTGGCTTCGGCCGTCCCCTTTGCCGCAGGCCCGGATATCGGCAACAGTGCCGGATTCCCGGAAGGCGGCAAGGGCAACCTGATGCCGGACATTGTTGCAACCTGTATCGGGAATGCCGACGGGCTCTTCATCTTTGACCTTTGTCACATAAAAATGTACGACTACTGGTCTTCCCTGAAAACGGGGATTGACGCATATTTGAAAACTGTAAATAACCAATAACATGAAAAAAGTATTCACTCTCCTTCTGTTGACAGGCGCCGTGCTGGCTGCCTGCACCAAGGCGCCCGAGGCGGCGACCCAACTGGAGATTGACGCCACGGAGCTGGTTATCACCGATGCCCCTGGCGTAAGGCAGCTGAGTATCAAATCCAACGGTCCCTGGCACATGGAAATCTCCGAGGACTGGGTGGTGGCTTCCAAACTGAGCGGCAACGGTGACGGTGTTGTGAAATTCGGCGTCCTGCCCAACAAGGACTATTCTTCCCGCGAGGCGCAGATTACCATCAAGGCCGGCAGCCTGACCAAAACGCTCAAGCTTATCCAGGCCCAGATGGACGGCATCATCCTGGACGTCGATGCCCTGGAAACCAGCTATGAAGCCGGAGAGTATGTGATTCCGGTAGAAACCAACATTGCCATTACTGCCGAGTCCGACGCCTCCTGGCTGGAGGTGGCCGATACCAAGGGCCTGGTGGAAAAAGGCGTAGCGATCCGCTACTCCCTCAACCCCGGCCGTGAAAGCCGCGAGGGCCATATTACCATCAGTGGAGATGGCCTGACCCAGGTGTTCCCGGTGACCCAGGGCGCCTTTGAGCCCGAATTTAACCTGGACGACGAGAAGGGTGTGGGCCCCTGGGGTACGCTCATTGCTCCCAAGGAAGGACTCACCTATACCTTCACGGCCGTTACCAACATGGACTTCACGGCCGATGCGCCCGATGCCGACTGGATCCACGTCGCCAAGGATGGGGATGTGGTTACCGTCACTATTGACGAAAACCCCGATGTCGCCCGTGTCGAGTACATTTATATGGGCTGCTCCAAGGAAAAGGTGGACTACAGCGACTACGGCGCCATGATCAAGGTTAAGCAGAGAGGCCAGACCCAGGCCGAAGATATCTGGAAGATGGACTTCTACTGGGATCTCTTCCCCCAGGGAACCCGCGTTTCCACAGCCGTGGCAGGAGATTACTTTGTCCTCTATGCCCCTGGAGCCATCACCCCCGGCTTCCACTTGATGAACAAGGAAGATGGCACCGAGGCCGCCGTTGTAGCAGCTCCTGAGAACGTAACCGGCATTACCAATGACGAAGCCGGCAACGTGATTGTAACGACCGGTGGCAACTTCCCCATCAACACCGAAACCTGGGCCCTGATTCCGGAAGAGCAGATCCCCTTGAAGGTATATGTACTTACCCAGGAAGAATTCCTTGCCGGCACGGTGGGAGACCCCATCATCACCTACTATGATGAGTTTTACGGCTATGGTCTGGACAATGCCCAGGTTAGCGGAGATGCCAAGGGAGACGGCCTGCTCACCATGATCTCCGGCGCGGCCGGCGGCGGCAGCTTCGTCGTCGCCTGGGAGATCAAGGATGGCGTCGCAACGGATACGCCCACCACATCGGCCTCCTGCGCTTCCATCGGCGGAGACCTCTGGGATTCCTTCCACGGCGTTTCCATCGGCGCAGGCACCACGGCAGCCGAAGGTTTCTACTTCGCCGGTTATCTGGGAGACTACAACCTCCACTACACGGCCAAGACCGGTGAAGAAACCAGCTGGGGTGTGGCCTTCGAAACCGGCTATACCTGGGAAGGCGCCATCAATACGGGGGATGTCTTTACCTATGAGGGCCACCGTTACCTGGCCGTGCTGGGCATGAACTATTTCGCTTATGCCGATTGGGATTATGACGGGAATGTAGATGGATACAACCCCGGAATACTGTGGGTATTCAACATTGACAATCCGGCGGCTCCCGTCCTCAAGATCTTTTATGATTATATGCCTACGGAGGGCTACTGGCAGTACGGAGACAATTCCGACATAGAAGTGGTAGAGGAAGGCGACATGCTGGTGGCCTATCTGGTGGATGCGGCCGCTTCCACCTACCGGAAACTCGAAATCCAGTTGTAACTTTTTCCCTATCTTTGTAAGATGAACAAACGCAACCTGGCCATAGATATGTTTCGGGGCCTGACCATGGTCTTCATGGTCTTTGTAAATGATTTTTGGACCGTATTGGACGTGCCTCACTGGCTGGAACACTTTGCCACCTGGGAGGACGGGATGGGTTTTTCGGATATCATCTATCCCCTTTTCCTGTTTGCCGTGGGGCTGTCCATCCCGTACGCCATTGACCGGCGGTACGAGAAAGGATTATCGGCCGAAAGCACCCTGGGACACATCTTCAGCCGCACCCTTGCCCTGGTCCTTATGGGTACCTTCATCTGCAACCAGGAATCCCGCGAGATGGTGGGCTGCCGCTGGCTGTGGGTGAGCCTGATGGTCCTGGGCTTTTTCCTGGTGTGGAACCAGTACAAGCCGGAGTGGAAAGCGGCCCGCTGGCTGCGGGTGGCCGGCATGGCTCTTCTGCTGGGGCTGGCCATCTGCTTCCGCACGCCGGAAGGGAAGTGGTTCGAAGGCCTGTGGTGGGGGATCCTTGGGCAGATTGGATGGGCCTACCTGTTCTGCGCCCTGGCCTACCTCCTGTGCCGGAATCGCCGCTGGCCCCTGGCCCTGGTCTGGCTGCTGCTGTGTCTGGTGAACCTGATGGCTGTGCCCATGCGGGGTGGAGAACGACTCGTTCCGCACAATTTCCTGACCGACCTGGTCGATGCCCTGAACCTGGGAAGCGGAAGCACCGCCATCATGGCCCTGGGTGGCCTGCTTACCACCCTTGCGGACCGGCGGCTGAAGGTGGCCCGGGCGGGCGTTGGCTTTTCCGCTGCCGCGGTGCTGCTGGTGCTGGGCCTGGCGGTCCATCAGGGATGGATTATTTCCAAGAACCTGGGGACCCTGCCCTGGTGTTTGCTTGTAAGCGCTATAGGCGTTGCTTTGTACACTCTTCTGAGGGTTTTGGAACGCAAGGGGTGGACCGGCTGGTTCAAGCCTTTACAGCCGGCCGGTACCGCTACCCTTACCGTTTATATGATTCCTTATCTGTTTGTGGCGGGCTGGGTCCTTGTGTCACCGTCCATCCCCAGCTGGCTTTGCGGCTGGGTGGGGGTGGCCAAATGCGCGGTTTACACCGCCGTGGTCATAGGCCTGGCCTGGATCCTTACCAAACTGGGAATTAAGCTCAAGATCTGACATTTATGAAAAACAAGACTGTTTCGGCCCGTATTGTCTTCCTGGCCATTGTCGCTGCCCTGGGGGGCATCCTGTTCGGGTATGACACGGCGGTCATTTCCGGCACCACCGAGGTGGTGAAGATGCAGTTTGGCCTTACCACCGGCGGTGAGGGCTGGTACGTTGGATGTGCCCTAATCGGCTCCATCGCCGGCGTGCTCATCGCCGGTATGCTGTCCGACTTCCTGGGCCGCAAGAAGACCATGCTCATATCGGCCGTGTTGTTCTCCATATCGGCCATCGGCTGTGCTTTCAGCGCAGACTTTACGCAGCTGGTCATTTACCGCATGATCGGCGGTTTCGGCATTGGCATCGTGTCCATCGTTTCGCCGGTGTATATCTCCGAGGTGTCCCCGGCAGAAGTGAGAGGGACCATGGTGAGCCTGTACCAGCTGTTCATCACCATCGGCTTCCTGCTGGCCTACCTGGCCAATTACCTGATCCTGAAAGGGACCACCATGGAGGATTACTGGCGTCCCATGCTGGGGGCTGAAGCCATTCCCGACCTGCTGTTCCTGGTACTCATCTTCTTCATCCCGGAGAGTCCCCGCTGGCTGCAAGTTCGCGGGCAGAGGAAAGACAACAGCGAGGCCTGGGCGGCCCTCCGTGAGCCCGGCATCCTGAAGGCTGTGCTTATTGGCAGCGCCATCGCCATCCTGGGGCAGTTCATGGGCGTGAATGCCGTACTGTACTATGGTCCTAAGATTTTTGCCGATGCCGGCTTCCCCGATCCGCTCTTTTCCACCGTACTGGTGGGGGTGGTGAATATGGTTACCACCGTTATAGCCCTTGCCATCATTGACAAAGTAGGGCGGAAACAATTGGTGTGGTGGGGCGTAGGCGGCATGATTGTGTGTTTGCTTTGCATCGGCATTTATTTCCTGCCTTCTACGAATCTTCCCACCACGTTCATGCTGGTGTTTTTCCTGCTGTACGTGTTCTGTACGGCCATCAGTATCAGCGCCGTGGTGTTTGTGCTGCTGAGCGAGATGTACCCCAACCGGGTACGTGGCCTGGCCATGTCCATTGCCGGTTTTGCGCTCTGGATTGGCACTTATCTCATTGGCCAGCTCACTCCCTGGATGCTGGAGACGCTCACGCCCGCCGGCACCTTCTTCCTCTTTGCCTTCATGTGCTTCCCGTATCTCTGGATTATGTACAAGCACGTTCCGGATACCACGGGCAAGACGCTGGAGGAGATTGAAGACTACTGGGCTCAGAAATGAGACGCTGGCTGGTCATAGCCGCTTTGTGCCTGCTGGGATGTGCCCGGCAGTACGATGTGGTGGTGATTGGTGGTGGGGCTGGCGGTACGGCGGCGGCCATTGAGGCGGCGCGCGGCGGCGCTTCCGTGCTGGTGGTGGAGCAAACGCCCTGGCTTGGCGGTATGCTCACCAGCGCTGGAGTAAGTGCCATAGACGGTAATTACAGGCTTCGGGGCGGGCTTTTCGGCGAATTCACAGACTCCCTGGCGGCCCGCTACGGCGGCTATGAAGCCCTCAAGAGCGGCTGGGTTTCTAACATCCTCTTCAATCCCCGCATAGGGGCCGATGTTTTGAGAAACATGGCCGATAAGGCCGGCGTGGAGCTGCGGATGGAGAGATGGCCGATGACGCTCGGCCATGACGACAAGGGTCATGCCTGGGACGTGCGTC
>DFLI01000138.1:0-30431 GCA_002373715.1 Bacteroidales bacterium UBA3623 | reverse complement strand
CTCACCCTCTCCGACGGCACCCGCATCAAGGCCCGCATCCTCATTGACGGCACGGAGCTGGGAGACGTGGCGGAAGCAGTGGGCGCAGCCGAACTGCAGGACCGCATTACCGCACAGGACCTTACCTATGTGGCCATCGTGAAAGAATACGACCACCCGGTAACGCCCGTGAAGCCGGAAGGGTACAACCCCGAACTGTATCGCCAATGTTGCGACACCTGGGACAAAGACATGATGTTATCCTACGGCCGGCTTCCGGACGGGCACATCATGCTCAACTGGCCCCAGGGCGGGAACGATTATTTTGCCGAATACTTGGATATGACGCCTGAGGAGCGGGAAGAGGCTTATCGGCAAGCCAAACTGCGCACGCTGGGCTACATCTATTACTTACAGACAGAGCTGGGGTATGGCCATCTGGCCATAGCCGATGACGTTTACCCCACGGAAGACGGCCTTCCCTTCTTCCCGTACTTCCGTGAAGCGCGGCGCATAGCTGGGCGTGACACCATGACGGTGGCAGCGGCTTTGAAGCCCTACGACTTTGACCTTTACACCCGCGCCGTGGCGGTGGGGGATTACCCTGTGGACCATCACCACAACCAGAATCCCCGTCGAGAGGAACTGAGCCACCTCTGGTATGGCAAGATTCCCTCCTTCAGCGTGCCGCTGGGAGTGGTAATCCCCATAGAAACAGAAGACTTTTTGGTGGCCGATAAAGCCATGTCTTCCTCCTGGGAAATGAACGGTGGAACGCGTCTGCAGCCCGTTGTGATGGGCGTGGGGCAGGCCGCCGGGGCGCTGGCCGCCCTTGCCGTAAAAAGCGGCCGCCATCCGCATGAAGTGCCTGCCTCAGAGGTACAGGCCGTATTGCTGGACCACGGCTGCTACCTGCTTCCTTTTCTGGACCTGAAACCCTCCGACCCGGGCTTCCGGGAATTGCAGGAAGCCGGCGTGAGGGGAGAAGTAAAAGGCATCGGCCGCACCGTAGGCTGGGCTAACGAAACTTGGGTAAAACTACCTGAATGATATGAAAAGACGACAGTTCCTTAAAGATGCGGCTTGGGCTGGTGTGCTGGCTGCCGCTGCTCCTTCTCTAGCGGCATGCGCCCCAAAGGCTGAAGAATCCAAGGCGGCCCGGCTGGCGGCTACGCTGCCTTATCGGCCCGACGGGACATTCACCCTGGTGCAGTTTACAGATACGCATTATATTGCGGGGGACCCTCGCAGCGCCCGGGCGCTGGAATGCGTGAAGGAAGCCCTGGAGGGCGTGAAACCGGACTTGGTGATTCATACCGGAGACATTGTCTTTGGCAAACCGGACCTGGAGAGCGCCAAGGAAATCCTGACGCCCCTGGCCGAAAGCGGCATTCCTTGGGCGGTGGCCCTGGGTAACCACGACTCCCAGTTTGGCTCTTCGCGTGACCAGATGTACTCCCTTATCAGAAGCCTGCCCGGCTGCCTCAACACGGAGCCCGACCCGGCCATATATGGCTGCTCTAACGATGCCATCGGCCTGGAGGGTGTTAATGGCCCCGACCGGGTGTTCTACCTTTTCGATTCCATGGATGCCGTGAAATTGAAGGGCCTGGGAGATGCGCATTGCTACGACTATATCCGTTCTTCTCAGCTGGACTGGTACAAGCAGATAAGCGTGCAGCTGGCCGATGGCAATGCCGGAGAGCCTGTTCCGGCCCTGGCCTTCTTCCACATTCCTCTCCGCGAGATTGAGCGGGCCCTGCTGGAGGCGCCCAACCGCTTCCTGGTGGGTAACAACTGCGAGGAACCCTGCCCTTCCCGCGTGAACAGCGGCCTTTTCGGCCTGTTCCTGGAAAGGGAAGACGTGCAGGCCGTTGTTACCGGTCACGACCACGACTGTGACTACGTGCTGCGCGGGGAAACCGGCGTTTACTTCATCTACGGCCGCTTCAGTGGCTGCGACACCGTGTACAACCATCTGGGACGGGAAGGCGTTTCCGACCAGAAGGTCTCCGGCTGCCGGGTGTTTCAGTTCCGAAAGGGAGAGCCCGGCTTTCGCACTTGGGTGCGCTTGCTGGGTGGTGAAAAGCAGCAGGTGCTGGATTTAATCTAAGAATTTCATACCTTTGTAAGAACCAAACTATTGACCATGCGTAAATTAACCCTTTCCCTTCTGGCTGCCGCGGCCCTTCTGTGCGCCTGCACGCAGCAAAAAGCCGCCTTCCCCGTCTATGTGTGGCAGGGCATCAACGAGAAAACGAACATGGATGAGCTGCAGCAGCAGATGCACTTCTGGAAGTCCCAGGGTGTGGTGGGCGTGTGCCTGGAGAACAGCGATCCTGCCATTGTAGCGGAAGCATCGGCCCGTGCCCATGCCGAAGGCCTGGAGTATCATGCCTGGATTCCCTGCATGCTCCGCGCTGACAAACCGCACGAGTGGTATGCCGTGAACCGTCTGGGCCAATCGGCCGATGAATACCCCGCCTACGTATCTTATTATAAGGCGCTGGATCCGGCCAATCCCAACGTGCATAAGCTGCTGGTAGACCAGATGGTAGAGATTGCCATGCTGCCCAACGTGGATTATGTGCAGCTGGACTATATCCGCTACCCGGACGTAATCCTCTCCCGCGGCCTGTGGGATAAGTACGGCCTGGTAATGGACGAGGAATACGCCCCGGCCGATTATTGCTACTGCGACGACTGCGTAGCCACATTCAAGGAGCTCACCGGCATTGATATCAAGGCCGTGGAAGATCCTTCCAAGGTGGCCGAATGGGCCCAGTTCCGCTGCGACCAGGTAACCTCTCTGGTGAACGACATCTGCGCCGCCGTGCATGCCAAGGGCGGTAAGGTAAGTGCCGATGTGTTCCCTGGTCCCCACAGCCACGCCGTGTGGATGGTGCGACAGGAATGGGACAAGTGGGATGTGGATATGTTCTTCCCCATGAACTACAACGACTTCTATCTCCAGCCGGCCGAATGGGTAGGGGAGGTAACCAAGGAAGAAGTGAACTCCGTTCCCGACAAACCAGTTATCAGCGGTCTGTTCATCTGCCGCGAATGGAAGCGCAAAGTAGAGTTGGAAGACCCCGAGCAGAGCGGTCTTATTCCGGCCGAAATGGCCACTGCCGTGAAGGGCGCCCGCGAGGCTGGTGCCGCCGGCATCTGCCTCTTCACCCCCGGCAGCATGACTCCCGAACACTGGCACGCCCTAGCCGCTGCGCTGAAGTAGTTTCCGCGTAAGACATATACAAACAAATCAGGCGGCCCGGGAAGGGTCGCCTGATGAGTGTTATGATAATAATTGCTGGATTTGCCCTTTGATAGCAGGGAGGTCTTGAATTATCGTTGCCCAGATAATGCTCTTTTTGACTTTATCATAACCGTGAACAATGCGGTTGCGCAGGCCATAGAGTTCGTGCCAGGGAATCTCTGGATGTTGATCGTAAAAGGATTCCGGTAATTGATTAACCTTTTCGCCAATCTGAATAAACTCCAAACAAATCGCGTTGTAGTCTTTTAGATTAGTCAAGAACGACTCCTCTGTCGTTGTAACCAACAGAGTTTCAATATTGTTGATGCTCTCCAGAATCCTTTCGAGAACGGGTTTCCAATCAAGCTGATTCATAAATAAGGATCTTGTCTTGGTCGGCCGATTCTCGTGCGAAATCTTCCAGACACTCGTCTTCGATGAGGTCTACCGTTGTCTTCGTGGCCTTTTCGAGGCGGGTCTGAATACCAAGAAAACCAAGGATGGTCAAATTATTGGGGGCCATCTCTACCAGCAAATCTACGTCGCTGTCCGGCCCTTCCTGCCCGCGGGCATAGGAACCGAAGAGCCACGCCTTTTTGACTGGCTCGGTAGCGAGAACCGCACACATCTGCTCTACCAATTTCCTGGTTTTCTTATTCATACACCACAAATCTACAAAAGGTTTGGAAGAAAAACAAATCAGGCGGCCCGGGAAGGGCCGCCTGATTGCTATAGGGAGGTTTCTATTACCAACCAGGGTTCTGGCCAATCTGAGGATTCAGAGTGGCCTGACCGGAAGGAATAGGAGCCAGATAATACTTCTTGTCGTACTTACGGCCGGTAGTACCGTTGCTGCAGTCAATGTAACCGTTGGCGTCAATGGTGGTCTTGTCCTTCAGACCGGCATCGGCATTGTAGATTTCGGTGCCAATCCAGCCACCCTTGCGGAGGTTGGGATACAGGGTCTGATCAAGCTTGTCCAGCTGGTGCCAGCGGATGAGGCTCCAGTAGCGGTCGTCGTTGTCGAACATCAGCTCAACGCGGCGCTCACGACGGATTTCCCAAATGAGGTTGCTAACACCCATGTTGTTGGCGGGATCGGCCTTGGGAGCAGTGGTGAGCTTAGGCATGTTAACACGGCTGCGGAGTCTGTTGATGGAAGCATCCAGGTCGTCCTGGGAGATGCTGCCCAATTCGGCGCAAGCCTCGGCGTAGTTGAGGAGGATGGTGCTGAGCCAGAAGATAGGGGCATCGGTCTCGGCGCCGCCGATGGAGTTACGAAGGTTTGCATCGGTGAACAGGGGGGTATCGAACTTCTGCACACCATAGCCGGTGGAGCAGGTGGATTCGGCGCCCAGCTGATAACGACGGTATCCCAGTCCCGGAGGCAGGAGCACGTTGTCCACAGACTCGGCCAGACGAGGGTCACGGGTGGCCAGAACACCGGAGATGTCCAGTACATAGTTGCCTTCGTCACGGTAGGTTCCGGGAGTAATGCTCTTCTTCACACCGTGGTCGTTCTTATCCATAGTGGTGTTGGCCAGGCATTCGCCATCGGTGAACAGGTATGCATCGAAAGCGTCCTTGGTAAGACCATTCTGCTGGGTGGAACCGCAGGTGTAGTCAATAAGGCTGTGGGTGAGGGCACCGGTCTGATACTTCTTGTAGAGAATCATTTCCTTGGCGGCTTCGCCCTTGGAAAGATCTAAGGAGTTGTAGATGGCACGATAGCTGGCGCTAACACCGTATTCGGCGTTACTCATGATGGCCTGGGAAGCGTGCTTGGACTCGGTGAGGAAGGCGTTGGCGCGGGTGGCGTCAGCGGCCTTCTGACCGTCGGCAGCAGAACGATACTTGCAGAAGGTACCTTCGTACAGGCAGATTTCGCTCTTCATAGCCTGGGCTACCATATTGTTGATAGCGGTGCGGGAGCCGCCGTTCATAGTGATATGGCCAACCGCGAAGTTCAGGTCTTCGAGAACCTTGTCCATGACGGCGTCTCGATCCTGACGGGGACCATAGAGGACGTCTTCATCGGAGGTATCCAGAACCTTATCTACCCAATAGCAGTCGCCGAAAGTGCGAACCAGCTTGTAGTGATACCAGGCACGGAACAGACGGGCTACGCCCAGCCAGTTGTTCTTGGCGCTTTCACTCATGCTGGAGATGCCGGGGATGGCCTCGATGAGCGTGTTGGCGCGACGGATGTTGGTATAGCTGTCGTTCCAGGTGGAATTGTTAGCAGTTACGGAAGTGAAGCTCCACTCAGTATAACCGGTAGGAGTCTGGTTATCGTTGAGGGTGGGGAAGTAGTACACGCCGTAGCTACCGGAGTTACCGTAACCGGCGAAGTCGTTATAGAAGTAGTTGGCAAACAGCTCAACATTCTTTTCGCTGGTGAAGTAATTGCTCTTGGTGAACGAAGTATAAGGGTCTCCGTTCAGAATGTCTTCGTTGATCTTTTTGCAAGATACAAGTGCAAAGATCAAAGCCAGGGAAATGATAAGATATTTTTTCATAATCGTATGCAACTAATGGGTTAGAACGTGACCTGCAAGCCGCAAGAGTAAGTACGGTAGATAGGCTCGGTACGACCCCAAACACCGTTAGCATAGGAACCAACACCCGTATTGATTTCAGGGTCAATGCCGGTGCCATGGTTGTGGTTGATGATGTCCAGGAGGTTGGTAGCAGCTACATAGATGCGAACCTTGTCGATGGAAATCTTCTGAGTGATGTTGCGAGGCAGAGTGTAGCCGATGGTGAGGTTCTTCAGACGCAGGTAGGCCATGTTAACCAGGTACTTGGTCTGAGGATAGAAGTTGTAACGGCCACCGGAAACGATGGAGGAGGAGATGTTACCCTGACCGGCGCCACCACCATAGAGGGCGGGGAACCAGGCGTCCTGGTTGATGTCTTCTTTGGCCACCTGGTCGGCGGTTACATAGCTCATCTGGTTGGTGTAGATACCATCAACACCACGCATGAACGGCATTACGAAGGAAGACTGGGTCCACATATCACGCTTGCCCACGCCCTGGAAGTAAACATCCAGGTCGATGCCTTTCCAGGAACCGCCGAGGCGGAAAGAATACTGGTAGCGAGGAGTGCTGTTACCAATCTTGATGAGGTCACCGTGGTCGGTGGGAGTACCCTTACCCCAGTTGATTTCACCGTTACCATCCTGGTCCACGAACTTGATGTCGCCAGGGCCATAGTGGAAGGCGCCACTTTCCAGCAGCTTCTGAGAGGCGGAGCTAGCCACATCGGCAGCGGAGGTGAAGTAGCGGTCGGTTTCGAAGCCCCAGATTTCACCATATTCCTTACCGGTGTAGTAGCTGTTGATGAGGTCGTTGGAATCCCATTCGGTTACGATGGTCTTGTAGTCGGAGAGATTGGCGTTGGCGTATACGTTGAATTCGCCGAAGGTGTGGTGCCAGTCAATGTTGAATTCCCAACCGCGGGTTCTCAGGGAACCGGCATTCTCGTAAGCGGCGGAAGCGCCAATCACGGAAGGCAGGGCCTTACCGGGAGCCAGCATGTCCTTGGTGTTACGCTGGAACCAGTCGAAGGAAACATTGAGGTCTCCCTTCAGGAAACCGAGGTCGATACCAACGTTGGTGGTGGCGATGGATTCCCAGGTGAGGGACTCGGACACCATCTTAGGAGCGGAGAAGTAGTCGTACTTGGAGGAACCGCTGCCCAGCCAGTTAACGGCATTGGTCTGCTTGGTCATGGTCTCCAGGAACATGTCGCTACCTACTTCCTGGTTACCTACCTGGCCATAGGAAGCGCGGATCTTGGCATTGTTCACAACGGGTTTGATGGGCTTCCAGAAGTTCTCCTCAGAGATGCGGTAACCGAGGGAACCGGAGAGGAAGGTACCCCACTGGTCCTTGGCGGGGAACTTGGAGGAACCGTCGCGACGGATATTGAACTCGGCCAGATACTTGCCGGCATAGTCGTAGTTGATACGGCCGAAGAAGCCGATGGAACCGTTATGGGTGTGACGGTGGGTGTAGCTGTAGTCTTCGTCGGCCAGGGCCAGTTCGGGCATGTTGATGTCCATCAGGGCGTGGCGCTCATAGTACAGATACTCGTATTCGCTCTTGTCCATGTTGGCACCCAACTTAAAGTTGAAGTGGTGGTTCTCACGGATGTCCAGTGCATAATCGAAGTATGCATTGGCGGAGTGGTTATAGTAGAAGTCGCGGCTGGTTTCCATCCAGGTGGTAGCGCCGGCGATATTGCCTACGCTAGGATTAACACCCCAGGTGTTGAGCACATAGGAGGGATAACCGGGGCCTTTGTAGCGACCCACTTTGTCGGTGAAGGTATAGTCGGCATTGAAGGAGAGGCCCTTCACAATGTCAGCCTTGAGGAAACCGCCCAGACGCAGGTTCATGGTGGTCTGGCTGCTGGGAGCACCGGTCATACGGGCGCCGATGAGCGTGCGGGCCTCATACTGAGTACCGTCCTCGTCTACATAATAGCCGTAAGGGCCGAAGAAGGAGCCCCAACGCCACAGGTACTGATAAGAGTTGGAGCCACGGCTGTAGGGATAATTGTAAATCTTATTGGAGAAGTTTACACGGGCACCCACTTTCAGCCATTTGAGAACCTGGGCCGATACATTCACGGTAGCATTGATCTTGCGAACCTTATCGGGGTTGAAGTTCAACAAACCCTGCTCCTTGTTGTAACCAACAGACATGTAGTAGTTGGTCTTCTCGGTAGCACCTTGAACAGAAACGGTGTGGTTCTGGGAAGGGGCGGCCTTGTTGAACATGATGTTCTTCACATCCCAGTCGGCATAGTAGCCCTGGGCGTCGTAGTCGTCACCCCAAACCATCTCGCGGTAGGGAGCTTTGCCGCCATGCTTCTGCTGCCACTTTTTGGCCATTTCCAGGAAGTGATCGCTGTCCAGATACATACCGAAGAGCTCAGATGCCACACCGGCGCGGTTGTTGGCCTCGGTCATGGCGGTTACCTGCTCAATAACGGTAGGATAGTCGGGAAGGTCGGTAGCCTGGCTCCAGCCGAAGTTGTTGTTATAGGAAACAACAGCCTTCTCGCTGGTGGTGGCGCTCTTGGTGGTTACGAGAACCACACCGAAGGCAGCGCGGGTACCATAGATGGAGGAGGAGGCAGCATCCTTCAGCACGGAAATGCTGGCGATATCCTGAGGGTTCAGGTAGGACAGGTTGTCCATGGGAACACCATCTACCACATACAGAGGCGTGGAGGTACCGCTGTTGGAGAGGGTACCGATACCACGGATCACGATGGTAGGTTCGGCGTTGATATCACCATTGTCATTGATGATGGTGAGGCCGGGGACAGCACCCTGCAGGGCCTTACCTACGCTGGAGACGGACTTGCCGTCCAGAGTCTTTTCCACGTCAACGGTGGAAACGGCGCCGGTGAGGTTGGCCTTCTTCTGAGTGCCGTAACCCACAACGACGACTTCTTCCAGGAATTCCTGGTCTTCCTGCAGGACAATGCGAACGGTCTCCTTGGCAGCCACTTCAACGGTGGTGTAACCAATGCAGGAAACTTCAAGGGTAGCGCCCGGGCGGACGGAGATAGTGAAAACACCCTTGGCATCCGTCATGGTGCCGGTGGCTGTTCCCTTGATGATGACACTGGCGCCCGGAATGGGTGCCCCTTGAGCGTCAACAACAGTACCGGTTACCCGGATCTGCTGCTGATCGGCCACAACCTCATTGGAGGACGTGGCAGCATACGCCGAAGCGGTTCCTAACAGGAGGAACGCAGCCGCGCATGCAGCGAAAAGCTTTGTCATTTTCATGAAAAAAATGTTAGTTAATAATAATAGGTAGTGTTGTTTTGCGGTTTAGGTTTTGCCGATTCATGTCGGAAAACAATACAAAGTTAGTCGGTTTACAGCAAGAAACAAGGAAAAATTTAAATTTTTATAAATAATCGACAACACCATTCTTAAAAAAATTAAAGTATTTCTTGTTTCATTTGAATAATACTACTAAATTTGCCTTATGAAACAGCTAACCTAAACCATCACTATAACACCTTTTTATTAACTAATCGCTTTCTTTTGAGAAACAGCATTTAGGAAACAGAGTAAGGTACTAAACTGACCTATTATATTCCCTAATTATTAACCAACCAATTTATGTCTCTTCAGAACAATTTCAGAGCACGTATAGCGGCAATGTTCGCTATGCTGTTTGTCTGTGTGGGTTTGTACGCACAGAACATTACTGTGAAGGGAACTGTCAAGGATTCGAACGGAGATCCCATTGTGGGAGCCGCCGTTCTGATCAAGGGCACGCAAACCGGTGTCACCACCGACATTGATGGTAACTATGCCATCAACGTTCCCTCGAATGCTACGCTGCGCTTCACTGCGTTAAGCTATGCGGACCAGGAAGTTCCCGTAAGAGGTCGCGCCAACATCAGCGTGGTTCTCAGCGAAGATTCCGAGCGCTTGGCGGAAGCTACGGTTACTGCCGAGTTCGGTATGAAACGTGTCGCCCGTGCGGTGGGTGCCTCTGTGCAGAACGTGAAAGCTTCCGACGTGTCCGAATCCGGTCGTGAAGCCTTTATCAACGCTCTCCAGGGCCGTGTCGCCGGTATGACCGTTACTTCCACCGGTGGTGCTCCGGGTTCCTCCACTTCCGTGGTGCTGCGTTCCGCCACCTCCATTTCCGGTAACAACCAGCCTCTGTATGTGGTGGATGGCGTTCCCATCAACAACAACACCCTGAGCGGTGAAACGGACTTCGCTTACGGAGACGCCGTTTCCATGTACAGTATGGACTTCTCTTCCCGCGGTAACGATATCAACCCGGAAGACATTGAGTCCATGACCATCCTGAAAGGTGCTGCTGCCGCCGCTCTGTACGGTTCCGATGCTTCTAACGGTGCTATTATCATCACCACCAAGAAGGGATCGGCCGGCCGTGGTAAGGTTTCCTACAGCAACTCCCTCCGTTGGGATAAGGCTTATGGCTGGCCTGAGATTCAGCAGAAGTATTCCAATGGCGCCTATGGTCATTCCAACTACTACTATCAGTCCCGTTACGGTGCCGAGTGGCCCGATGGCATGAAGCTCTACGACAACGTATCCGCTCTGCTCCAGACCGGTTTCTCCCAGACCCACAACGTCTCTGTGGAAGGCGGTACCGAAAAAGTGACGGTACGTGCTGCTGTTTCCATGACAGACCAGAAGGGTGTGGTGAAGACCACGGACTACCAGCGTTTCAACGCTACCCTCTCCGGTAAGGCAGAGGTGGCCAAGTGGCTCAATTTCGAGGCCAAGATGGAATATGTGAAGACTGGCAATACCAAGGCTTCAAAGGGTCTGTATGGTACTCTCTACCGCGCTATGCACTGGCCCATCAGCGACGATATGTCCGTCTATGAAGATGAAGAAGGCAAGATGCGCATTCCGGACCTGTACACGGATACAGACCTCCTGAACCCGATGTACGCCCTTTATAAGAATGTGAACAGGGATGACGTGAACCGCTTCATGGGAAGCTTCTCCGCCAACATCATGCCCACCAAGCACACCTTCATCCGCGCCACCTACGGTTTGGACTTCTCCATCGGTGAATATAAGGTATACAGTCATCCTTACTATGGAGACCGCACTTCCTCCACCTATGGATATGGTACCATCAACTATTCCAAGCCCACGTATCGGGATAATTCCCTGGACGTTCTTGCTGGTTACAACAATGAGTTCGGTAAGTTCTCGGTCTCCGTTCAGGTCGGTTACCACCAGAAGGAGAATGCCACCAAGACCTTGTCGGTATATGCCGATAATTTCAAGGTAAAGGACTTCTACAGCATCTCCAACTGCGACCCTGCCAGCATCATTTCCCGCACCCGTACCACCACTCGCCGCATCCAGGCTATTTCCGCCCGCGCCGAGTTAGGTTGGAACAACATGGCATACCTCACCATGAGTGCCCGTAACGACTGGTCTTCCACTCTCCCGAAGGAGAATAACCACTACTTCTATCCTTCCATTGAAGGTTCCTTCATCTTCACGGAGCTTCCCTTCATGCAGCAGCAGGATTATGTTTCTTACCTGAAACTGCGTGGTGCTATCACCCGCGTGGGTAAGGATGCTAACCCGCTGTCCGTGGATCCTTCCCTGGAATCTACCGACGACTGGGGCGGTGGTTTCCGCTACGGCTACTACGGCCCCAACAAGGACCTGAAGCCTGAAATGAACACCTCCAAGGAAATCGGTTTCGAGGCCCGTCTGTTCAACGACCGTGTGAATACGGACTTCACCTATTTCTGGACCAAGTGCTCCAACCAGTACATTACGGCCTTCCGTCTTTCCTATGCTACCGGTTTCGTTCTGAACAACATGAACGTGGGTACCTTCACCACCCAGGGTTGGGAATTCCATATTGACGGAGATATCCTGCGCCTGTCCAATGGCCTGCGCTGGAATGTGGGTTTGAACCTGGATCATTCCACCTCCATGGTGACGGAACTGCCGGCTAACGTTTCTGAGTACTACAACGCTTATACCTGGCTGGTAGGTAACACCCGCAACGGTCTGTCCGTGGGCAATCCTATTACCACCATTACTGGTCTCACTTACGAGCGTAACGAACGTGGCGACATCCTTATCAACCCCAAGACCGGTATCCCTGTAACCGGTTCTGAGTGGAAAATCATGGGTGACCGTCAGCCTAAGCTCTCCGGTGGTCTTACCACCAACGTCTCCTGGAACGGTTTCCGCCTGAGCGCCCTGTTCTCGGGTAAGTTCGGTGCTTCGGTTCTGAATGGTACCAAGTACGATATGATGGGTAACGGTTCCTCCTGGGAGTCCGTCGCTCTCCGTGAACACGAACCCATCGTATTCAAGGGCGTTCTGAAGGATGGCCTGGAGAATACCGACAATCCTACCGTGAATACCATTGCCGTAGACTTCAAGCACTATGGTACCGGTATCTGGAACGGTAGCTTCGAACCTTGGCTGGAGAAAGATGTGCACTATGTGCGTCTGGCCGAACTCCGTTTGTCTTATACCGTTCCCTCCAAGTGGCTGCAGAAGACCACCAAGAATTTCCTCTCCGCCGCCAGCGTGTGGGTGAAGGGAACCGACCTCTGTGTATGGACCAACTACTCCGGTATTGATCCTGTGGGTAACTCCAACTCCGCTGCCCTTGGTGGCACCGGTGGTGTGGGTATCGACTACTACTCCATCCCGAACCCCCGTGGTTTCGCGTTCGGTGTTGCTCTCACCTTCTAATTGAGTATCCGCTATGAAAAAGATAGTAACAGCATTTGCACTTCTCGCCACCCTGTTCAGTTTTACAGGATGTGAGAAATACCTGGATGTCAACAAAAACGTGGATGCGCCGGACTATGTAGACGCCGGCCTGTATCTCCCGGGTATCCTCTCGGCCTATCAGGGCTTCTACTGGGACATTCGCGCCCTGGGCCCGCTCACCCAGATGATGGGCGGCTCCTATGGTAACTTCTACATGCATTACTACGCAAAATCCAGTGATGCAGGTGGAGAAATGTGGAGAATGACCTATTGGCTTCAGGGCATGAACCTGGAGAATATGATTAACCAGTCCATTGAAGAAGAACAGTGGACCCTGGCCGGTATCGGCTATGCCATTAAGGCTTTCTCCTGGGATTGCATCACCAAGTACCATGCAGACCTCCCGCTGAAGCAGACCTTCGAGCCCGGCCGTCTGTCCCACGACTATGACTATCAGCCTGAAATTATGGCACAGGTACGTGAGTGGGCCAAGACCGCTATTGAATACCTGGAAAAGGAAGACAACAGTAATTACGGTACTTATCTCACTCAGGGAGACCTGGTGTACCACGGTGACAAGAGCAAGTGGATCAAATTTGCCCACTCCGTGATTGTGAACGACCTGGCTGCCCTCACCAACAAGAGTGATTTTGAGTCCAAGTATGCTGCCGAGCTTCTTGAGCACGCCGCCCTGGCCTTGGACAGCAATGACGATACTTTTGCCGTAGAGCGCATGACTGCTTCTTCTACGGATCCTCAGTTCGGTGCTTACTACAACTTCTGGGGAACCTATCGCGAAAACCTTGTGAACAGCTATTGGCAGTCCGACTATATTGTCCAACTCCTGACCGGCTCTGTTCCTCAGTATGACCCCGCTACGGGTGATAAGGTGGACGATGTAGACGCAGCAGGTGAAGTGATTAATAAGTACTACCCCTGGAAGCCTGCCGATAAGCAGATTATCTGCGACACCACCAAGGCTACCGGTCACTATGATCCCCGTGCTGCCGCCAAACTGGCCTCTGTGGATTATGCCAAGTACGACGCCATGGACGACCTGGATGCCATCAAGTCCTGGCACTATTATGGTTCCGGTTTCTCCGGTGCCGTCGGCCCTATCGGTACCGCTCCGAACCTCTATGGTTTCCGCACGGCCACTCCTTCCAAGACGGTTGAAGGCCATGGCCGCTGGCTCTTCCGTGACGACGCTCCTTACGTACTCCTCACCGCTGCCGAGATTCAGTTCGAGGTAGCTGAGGTTTACTGGAAGTTGGGCAAGAAGTCCGAGGCTCTTGCCGCCTGGAAGAAGGCTGTTGCCCTGGACATGGACTTCACCGTGAGCTACATGAATCCCGGCGCACCGGACAACGGTGTCGTGGGTGGCAAGTTGCCCGGTGGTAGCGGTCTTTCCAAGGCTGCTTTCAATACCCTGGCTGCCGAATACGTTGCTGGCCCCTATGTGAACGGCATGACTTTGACCGACTTCTCCCTCTCCCACATCATGATGCAGAAGTTTGTGCACCTGTGGCCTTGGGGCGCCTTGGAAGCCTGGACTGACCTCCGCAAATATCACTACGATATTAACTACACCGGAGCCTATCCTTCTCAGGGCAACGGTTGGACCAAGACTGAAGTGAGCCAGAAGTGGGATACCGACCCCACCAAGGTATACAAAGGCTATTATCTCCTGCCCGCACCTGTTGAGAACCGTCGCGGCTCTTACAATGCCGACAACGAAGGTTCCCCTTGCTACCGCATCCGTCCTCGCTACAACTCCGAGTATATGTGGAACAAGACCTCCATGGATGCCTTGAAGCCCATCTCGGGTAACGCTACCAACTATCATTGCTCCATTCCTTGGTTCGCCTATCCGGGAGACTATCCTGAAGAGCTTTAGTTTAAAATGATAAAGATTATGAAAGCACGTCATTATATTCTGATGGCCCTTTGCGCCGCTCTGGCTGCCATTTCCTGCCAGAAGCACGCCCTTATCACTTATATTGATAACGAGGGTACTGAAGGAAAGGCTCTGTTCCAAATCATTGACATCATTCCTGTCAACGCCAATGCAGCAGCCAACGCCATCGATTCCGTCTTTGTGAACGGTAAGATTGTTTCCCGCCCTGCAGGAGCAGGCCAGCTCAAGCCCAAGGGCATCCTGCCCTATGGCAATACTTTCTACACGGTAAACGCCGGTAATGTGCAGATTCAGTTCTACAAGGCCGACCAGGTGATTTACGATCAGACCGTATCGCTCCCGGCCGGCATGTCCGAAGTGTATGTGTACAACCTTGAGCAGGCTCCCGTCATTCTGGATCACCAGGGAGACTTCCAGGTTCATTCTGAGAAAGGCTCTGCCGCCACCTACCAGATGGACTCTGTAGCTTCCTTCCGCCTGGTCCACTTCCTCTTCCAGGCCGACGGCGTTACGCCTTATGGAAAACTGCAGTATCAGTACAGCAACAACTCCGGCAGCAGCTATACCGCCGGTGACTGGCACAACCTGGGAGAGCCCGTTTCCTGGGGTGAGTCCACCACCCGTAACCTGGCTGTTGTGCACAAGACTGTGAACAACTCCTCCGGTTCCCAGACGCTCCGTTTCCGCTGCGTGGATGAGAATGGCAATTACATCTCCGGTAGTGGTGACTATTGGACCACTTATCTGGGCCGCGCCAACACGCACGTAGCCAATGGCCGTGCCGGTGGATCCCCGGGTTGGAACTATGCTCAGTTCATCAACAACTACTAGTAGTATGAAAAAGCTTGCAATTATTGCAGCAGCCCTTGTACTTTGCGCTCTTCCCCTCTTTGGACAGAAACAGTCCAAGGAGGAGAGGGCCGCAGAGGCACAGGCCCGCTATGAGGCAGCCCTTCAGGCCCTGAACGACAAGGCCTGGGTCCTTGTTCCCACGGAGTACACTACTCCTGACGGTTTTATGGAAACCAACACCAGCAACAGCTTATACCTTACTTACGAAAGGGATATGGCTTATGGTCGTGGAAGGTTCATCACCGATAATGCCGAGAACAATATGGGCGAAGTTACCAAATACGATGTGAACGTAGATAAGAAAGGTAACGTAAAGGTTGTGATGACGGTTCTGGGCCGCATGTGGAAAGGTACCTACAAGATTTCCATGCGCAAGGGTGACAATAATGCCGAAGTTACCTTCACCCCTAGCGGAAACGGTAAATCTTTCCGCCGCTTCCAGGGCCCTATTGAACCTCTTGCCGGAGCCAGTTATCAGAAGATAGCCAATCCTATCTAAGATAAGATACTCTCACTCATCAGGCGACCCTTCCCGGGCCGCCTGATTTGTTTCTTGTCGGCCTGAATCCCATTTATCCTCGCCATAACAGCTGAGGAGGCGAAGGGACTCAACTATATATTTGACAATCATATAATGCTTCATTCATTAAAATCTTGATGTTGTATTACCATGTTCGCAAGAAAAATGAAGAAAAGTTTTGCTGTTTGAGGGGGTTCGTATCGGTATTTTTTGCATAGTATTGCAGGCAATAAACATTTGTTGATTATGTGCTCAAAACTTACCCTTGACCCCACCGTTGAGCAGATGCTCAAAGACTACGAACAGGATCGCATTGACAAGGTGCAGGAACTCCTGGACCATCCTGAAAACATCCCGGTATTTATGGACTTTAAGGTAGACTATGCCTTCAAGTACATTCTGGGCCATAAACCGATCCTCCTGAAACTGATTAACGATATCCTTCCGGTGGATGTTTCAGACATCGAATATCTTCCTAGCGAGATCCCGGTTGTTAGTCCCAAGGAAAAGCGATCTGTATTTGATGTAATCTGCACTGCACGTCATACAGACGAACGGTTTATTGTAGAAATGCAGTGCGTCCCCGATCTAGATATGGACAATCGGCTCCTATATTATGGTTGCTCTTTGATTCATCTGCAGATCGAGCGGGGAGCAAAGACCTACGACCTCAAGCCCGTGTATGTGTTATGCGTTGCCAACTATAATCGGGAGCACGACGGGAACAAAAATGCGGGCCAATTCTTTTTTGGTTATCAATTCAGGGAGCTCTCCCAGCCGAAAGATATACTTAGTCAAAACCTTCAGTTCTTCTTCCTGGAACTACCGAGGTTACAGAAAGTATGGGATAAGTTGGAAACAAATGCCGAGAGATGGTGCTATTTATTCGGGAATTTGAATAACTTTGCAAAAGTTCCAGACAATCCGGCAGGCTTTGACGCCGTGTTCGACTTGGCCCGGACAGATGAACTGGACGGAAGTGATCTCAAAAAGTACCTTACATCTATGTTGGACGAATACACTGTTTACACCACTACCGAGTATGCTCGCCGGGAGGGGTATAGGAAAGGTGCTGAGGAAGAAAGGATCAAAGCACAGGCTGAAAAGGAAGCACTACTTAAAAGCCTTCTGTCTTTAGGCACTCCCATTGAGACTCTGGCCCAGGCTACGGGCCTTACGCCAGAAGCCATCCAAGCGCTGAAGTAATACAAGTCAGGCGACCCTTCCCGGGCCGCCTGATTTGTTTTTCTCCCGGCAATGGGCTAACTTTGAGTATGCGTAAGATTCTGCTAGTTTTTGCGCTTTTGGTGAGCGCTGTACAGACCCGTGCCGAAGGATGGGTCCGGATCAATCAACTGGGTTACCTGCCCGGGGCCACCAAGGTGGCGGTGTACATGGGGGCCGATGCGCCCAAGGAGTTCACGCTGGTGGACGTGTATACCGGTGTAGAGGTGTTCCGGGCCCCTGCCAGGTCCACCGGCCCGCTGGGCCAGATGGCCGCCACGGCTCGCCTGGATTTCAGTGCCTTCCAGTCGCCGGGCGCCTACCGAATCAAAGCCGGAGACAGCGAGAGCGAGACCTTCCCCATCGGCCCGCAGGTGTATGATGGTGCGGCAGATTTTGTGCTTAATTACATGAGGCAGCAGCGCTGCGGTTGGAATCCCTTCCTGCGGGACAGCTGCCACACCAAGGATGCCATCATTATCTATCATCCCACCAAAAGTGGCCAGCATCTGGATGTGCGCGGCGGCTGGCACGATGCCTCCGACTGCCTCCAGTACACCACTACAACGGCCAATGCCATTTACCAGATGGCTTACGCCTTTGAACGCAATCCCGAGGCCTTTGGAGACGCTTATAAGACAGACGGAACGCCCGGAGCCAACGGCATTCCGGACATTGTGGATGAGATTCGCTGGGGCCTGGATTGGCTGGACCGCATGAACCCCGAGCCAGGGGAGTATTACAACCAGCTGGCCGATGACCGCGACCATGTGGGCATGCGCAGGCCGCCGGAAGACCAGGCCGACTATGGTTGGGGAAAAGGCGGCGCCCGGCCGGTATATTACGCTTCAGGAGAGCCCCAGCAACAGGGCAAGCACGGCGGCGTGAATAAGACCACCGGTAAGGCATCCATTGTGGGCAAATATGCATCCTGCTTCTCCATTGGCAGCCGCGTGCTGGAACCCTATTATCCGGAATTGGCGGCCCGTATCAAGGCCAAGGCGGCCGATGCTTGGGAAACGGGCGTGAAGTACCCCGGCTTCCACCAGACGGCTTCCGTGGTGAGCCCCTACATTTATGAAGAAACAAACTGGGTGGACGACATGGAACTGGCCGGCGTGGAAATGTACCGCCTCACGCGGGACCGCAAATACCTGCAGGAAGCCATTGAATATGGCCGGCAGGAACCCGTTACCCCCTGGATGGGGGCCGACAGCGCCCGCCACTACCAGTGGTACCCCTTCATGAACATGGGCCACGTGCACTTGGCGGCCGAAGGCAAGGAAGAGTTTGTGCGCAACCTCCGCAGCGGCATAGCCCGCGTGTGGGACCGCGCCCAGGGCTCGCCCTTCCTCTACGGCATTCCCAATATCTGGTGCTCCAACAATCTCACCACCGCCATGCTGTCCCAGTGCATCCTTTACAGGCAGATCACCGGGGACCGCACATACGAGGAAATGGAAGGCGCTTTGCGCGATTGGCTCTTTGGCTGCAATCCCTGGGGTGTGAGCATGATTGTGGAGCTCCCGAAGGGCGGAACCTACCCGCTGCAGCCCCACTCCTTTATTATTAATTATAAGCTGGGCAACACCACGGGCGGCCTGGTGGACGGCCCGGTGTACGATACCATCTTCGGCTCGCTCATCGGCATCAGCACGGAGGGTGGCAACAATTACGAACAGTTCCAGCCCGGCCGCATGGTGTACCACGACTCCACGCACGACTATTCCACCAACGAGCCCACCATGGACGGCACGGCCAGCCTCACTTTCCCGCTATCGGCCTACCAGATGGAGGGCAACCGGCAGGAGAGCCATAATGTGATGTTCCAGGGCGGCATCGTGCGCACAAACCCCGCCAAAAAGCGCATCAGCCTGGTATTCACGGCGGCCGATAAGGCCGATGGCGCCGCTTCCATCCGCGCCACACTCAAGAAATTCGGCATCCGGGGTGCCTTCTTCTTCACGGGAGAGTTCTACGAAAAGTTTCCCGAAGTGGTGAAAGGCTTATTGGCCGATGGCCACTATGTGGGCAGCCACAGCTACGGCCACCTGCTCTATATGCCCTGGGAGAACCGGAACACCCTCCTGCTCGCCCGCGAGGAGTTTGAGGCCGATATCCGCAAGAGCTACGAAGTGATGGCTCCCTTCGGGATTACTCCCGCATCGGCCCCCCTCTTTATGCCGCCTTACGAGTATTACAATGCCGCCATTGCTTCCTGGGCACGCTCCATGGGGCTGCAGGTGGTGAATTATACCCAGGCTGGCACATACACCAACGGAGACTACACTACGCCGGATATGAAGAACTATTACAGTAGCCAATTCATTATGGACAAGGTGTTTTCCGTGGAGAAGAAGGACGGTTTGAACGGCCATATCATGCTGGTCCACCTGGGAACGGAAGATGCCCGCACAGATAAGTTCTACGCCCGTCTGCCGGAACTCATCCGCAAGCTCCGGCGCCTGGGCTACGAGTTTGTGCCGTTAACGGAAGCCGTTAAAGACTAACATTATACTATTGATATATGAAACGAATTTTTAACCTAATCTTCCTACTCTTTGTCGTTGCTGCTTGTACCAAACCGCAGCCCGAACTCCCTGTGAATAAAATGGAAATCGACCCGGCCAGCATTCAGTTTTTCCCCGGCGATGTTCAAGAGGTGAACGTGTTATGCTACCCTGAACACGCAACCAACCTGGACCAGCTGGTGGTGTTTGTGAGTAATACCAACGTGGCAGATTTCCAGAACGGAAAGCTCACGGCTAAGGCTCCCGGTGCCGCCACTCTGCAGGCTCGTTGCGGGGATGTTTCCGCGCAGGCCCGTATTACGGTGTATTCCGGTTACTTTACCAAAGCAGACAAGAAGTACGGAGTGGACAGCGCTACGGGTTACCTCTTCACCATGGGGGAGAGCACGCCGCAGGAGATGCAGATGACGCTCACCCACACCGTAAACAGTGAAGACACCCAGAGCTTCTGGCTCCACATCAAGTATAGCAACCTGGGCAAAGACATCGACTTCATGAAGGACATGGACGAGACCATGGTGTCGGTGCAACTGAACAACAACGAAGACGGCTACTGCATTCCCTACGCCCAAGAAGACGGCACGCCTGTGGTCAAGCTGGCCGATTGGGGAGACACCGACGCCACCCTTACCAGGGGCGTTCTCCGGGTAGACGACCTGGGTGGAAGCAAATTTAAGGTAACGGCCGATTTCGCCCTTTCCAATGGCTACACCTTCACGGCCAACTGGGAAGGCACTGCAAGTATGCAAAAAGAATAGCGCACAAATTATTTTTGCGGTTTCTGAAAAAGTTCTTATATTTGCAGTCCCAATTTTGGGAAAGCCCATGGAGAGATGCTCGAGTGGCTTAAGAGGCACGCCTGGAAAGCGTGTATACTCCAAAAGGGTATCCCGAGTTCGAATCTCGGTCTCTCCGCAAATCGAAGTTCCACAGCCGGCTGCGAAAGCAGCTGGCTGTTTTGGTTGTCTGGGGCCTTGAAAGCTTGCTTTCAAAGGTCACAGACGGCCAAAATGGCGAGAGGTCCGAAGGACCGACGGCTGTGGAACGGAGATTTGGTCACCATTAAGGAGCCCCGCGAGATAGCGGCGGCCGAAGGCCGACGGAATCTCCTACCCCTTTATACTTTCAGCCCGTGGCGGAGCCCTAAATCGGCTCCACAGCTACTCCCGCCGTGCTATCGCCCGTCTGCGAGCCCTGTAGCTGGCTTATGTGGCTTGGCGCCGTGCTGGGGTAGGGGAAGGGTAGGCACTTCCGGGGGACTCCGGTCGCTTCGCTCCCTCCGGCCCTCCCATTGCTTTTTGAACATTTGTCTCGGAGCAAGCTCCGGCCAAATATCCAAAAATCAACGGGCCCCTCCCACTATACTTGTGCGTGGGTGCACAAGCCCCCGGAAGTGCCTACCCTTCCCCTCTCTCCACCCCGCGCTACACAATACTGCTAATTCAAGTTTTCGTCAAGAACCTCCTTTGCTGAGCTCAACTGCTCAATTACCTTCTTGATGTTCTTGGCTAAAATGTCAGTCCTGGGGTTGCCGATATACTTTCCATGTGTGAATGTGGTCTTCCATTTTCTAGATCCAGCATAAATTTCTGAAGTCGCGCCAATCCTAAGGGCATCTTTCGTCATGATAAAGACATGTACCTCATTGTTTGGTTTGCTGGTAATCTCTGTCGTCATTATGTACTCCAGAGCTTCGATGCATGATGGAATCTCGTCATAATCAATGATACTTGTATACCGCGTGGTCGACCCTTCTTCCTTTGTCTTA
Source organism: Bacteroidales bacterium UBA3623 (assembly GCA_002373715.1). GTDB lineage: Bacteria > Bacteroidota > Bacteroidia > Bacteroidales > UBA932 > Cryptobacteroides. The sequence goes on along the minus strand of DFLI01000138.1, from coordinate 9,100 downwards.
ACAATGACGTATGGGGTTTTGTCACCGGTTCGGATATTAGTAATCATTGCAGGAATCATCTCGACTTCGTTAATAGCAACAACTTTCTTTTTAAAATACTCAACCTTCAGAAACAAGCCCTTGGAACCTTCCAATTGAGCTGCTTTACTTTCTGTAACATAGCCAGGAATGATATCCTGCGAAAAAGCTGCCTTGTAACAGACAAGGGCTAGCAGAAAAAGGATAAGTTTTCTCATAAACATTATTTGTTCAGTGCGCGTATGATGCGGTCCTCCTGACAAAGAATATCTCGGGTAAGCATTGGTAGGGTGAAACGTTCGGTGCCAGTTGTCTTGACGGTATTATAGATAGCAGCGAGAGAACTCGCTTTCAGAAGTGTAATGGGGAGGGAGAACTCATCACCGCAATCTGCGACGAAATCCTCAGAAAAGTCAGGAGCGACAATGAAAATTCTGTCTACCTGGTAACTATTTCGTTCAAGTAGGTTCTTATATGCCTTCACCTGCCGAGAGATAGAACTAAACTTATTGTAACCGTTCTCCTTCACGGTCTTACACTCCACTAGGACGACGGACTTCTCACCTGTACGAATCAGGATATCCATCTTGTCCTTCTCCGTATTTAACTTCTTACGCAGTTTCTCGTCGACCTCTAGGCCTAACTTGCCGAAGATATATTTTGTTACATCCTCGAACGTGGTACCCAGCTCCGCTTCGGTAAGAGTTATGCCGTTCTCCTTTAGAGTATTAATATCTCGGAAGCCGATGGCCTCGTAGTTCTCTACCAGCATGTCTTCAGTATCCTTGTACGCGGCTAGAATGTTCTCAATGATGTTGCCACGTGTCTTAATCTCCTTAGCCTCGCAAAGGGCCGTAAGGGCCTCAGTGGAGAAGAGCTCAAGAACATCTCTAGGCATGATATTATAATCCGTCAAGAACTCGCCGTGCATGACGTCATCTTCCTGTAACTGGAACTTCTCACGGACAATCTTTTCAGCATCCTTTACATCGGCCTTTAGGTCAAACACCATCCGTTCATAGCCTCCAGTAGATATGCCGATTTTCTCGTCACCGTACTGCTTCGCAAAGAAGTCAATAAGGTTGGCGATTTTGTCATCGAGCGTGGCACCTTTGATGGCTGGGGTGATGCCCAACTTTTCATCACAGAGCTCTGCTATAGCCTTCTTCTTATCGGCCAGCTTCACATCGGCCTTGAAAATATCCTCTTTCAGTACTTCAGAGAAGGAGACACCAGATGAGATGATGCTTTCAACCTTTTCGTTGTAAGGAAGCTTGACGTCAATGCTGTGCTTTCTGCAGATAAGGTTAATCTGTGGCTCCTTGAACTGTAAGAGGACACGACGGAAGTACTTGTCTGCAATCTCGCGTCCACGGATACGCTGGGCAAGGGAAACGACCTCATCGGCCACATATATGACATTGTTCTTTTTTGATAGGAACGCCAGGCCTTTATCCTTAAGTTCAGCTACAACATCTTCAATGTTTTGGGATTTCTTTATCCCGAGCACGGAATACTTAATCATCGTTCTCTCGTCTAACGATAATTCGAGGCATTCAGCAAGGGTGTCAAGGATGGACTGTTCGTCCGGCGTGATCTTCGGCGAGAAGTTTAGCTCGGTGTCATTATAATATGCTTTCTTTAAGCAGGCTGCGAAAGTCTTGTAGTCCCTAACGCGGGGCGGGTCCATAGAAGGCTTTTCTGCTGTCACGTCGGCCTTGAACACTTCAATTGCTTTCTTCTGCTTCTTGATTTGCTCCTCGTAGAGTTTCGAGAACCAATCAAGCCGCATGATGCAATTGCCATCGCGTGTAATGATGTTTAGGAGGATATCTAGCTGCGAAGAAATCTTCGAATAGTCTTCCATCACGAATGCAACATACGGGTCAGCCAGTGCCTCAAATGCCTGCGCAAGCTGAATTGCATCCGCGTTTTTTAGGTTGGAATCAGCCTGGCTGAGTATGGCCTCCAACTTGGGATTGTTCTTTTCTTCCGAAGAGAGATTGTTGATAATCTTAATGAACTGGCCCTTTTCAAGAGAATTGAGGCGTTCAAGTATGCGTTCAAGTTTCATGGCATCTACTGATTAATAGCGTGTTATGCTTACATATTTAACGAAATTAATCGTGCGAACAATGATTATGTTCTCTTGTATTAATCGAAAGTGGGCTATAATGCTTGGATATCACATGACTTATATTTATATTTGCCTTTGATTTCGTGTAGAAATTGCGTGTCGGATAAGCTTGATTCCGTGTATATTTTTGTAAATCCAAAGCTTGATTTCGTGATGAAAAGAAAGATGTACGACCAGTTGGTGCTCTGGAAAAACAAGCGCAAAGGCAAGTCCGCCTTGATGATTGAAGGTGCCCGACGTGTGGGCAAAAGCTACATCGTTAAGGTTTTTGCCCAGAAAGAATACAAAAGCTGTATCATCATTGACTTCTTCAAAGTCGGCGATGACATCAAAGACCTCTTCAAGAATTACAAGGATAATCTGGACATGCTCTTCACCTACCTGAGCACATACTTCTCTACCAAACTCTACATTAGGGAGTCCATCATCGTCTTTGACGAGATTGAATTCTGCCCCGCAGCTCGTGCAGCAATTAAATACCTGGTTGAGGATGGCCGCTACGATTACCTGGAAACCGGATCCTTGCTTGGCATGAAGATGAGCACAAAGAAGAAGCGTAAGAGAGGTGAGAAGAAGGAAGACTATTTGGTCCCCTCCGAAGAGGAAAGTATAGTTATGCATCCGATGGACTTCGAAGAATTCCTCTGGGCCATGGGAGAAGAATCCCTGATGGACTTTGTTCGGATGAAATTCGCCACCCGTGAATCTGTCGGTCAGTCCATGCATCGCAAACTCATGGACTACTTTCGCCTATATATGATTATCGGTGGTATGCCCCAGGCCATCCTAGAATACCTGGACACCAAATCCTTCGAGGATGTTGACCGTGTCAAACGCCAGATTCTCAACCTCTATTACAACTGCATTGACCAGTACGCAGGCGTGCATACGCCCAAAGTTAGGGCTATCTACGACGCGATTCCTAGTCAACTCCAGCTTCACGAGCACAAGTTCCAGCTCTCAGACCTTAACAAAGATGCTCGCTTCCGGGACTATGACAGTTCCTTTTTCTGGCTTAGGGACTCCAAGATGGTAAATTTAGCATTCAATACCACTGAGCCCAGCATCGGCTTAGGTCTCAAGCAGCGTGATAATGCTCTCAAATGCTACATGAGTGACACAGGTCTCATGATCAGTCATGCCTTCGATGAGCGAGGGATTGTCTCTGAACAGTTATACCAGAAGATTCTCAAGGACAAGTTGGAGATTAACGCTGGAATGTTGATGGAAAATGTGGTTGGCCAGATGCTCACAGCTATCGGTTGCAAGCTTTTCTTCTACTCCAACCCTTCCCGTGAGAATAAAGAAGATAGAATGGAAATCGACTTCCTCATTTCTAAGAAAGCCATTACAAGTCGACACAATATTTCGCCCATCGAGGTGAAATCCTCCGCTGGATTTACCACAACGTCCCTGGATAAGTGCATTAAGAAATATTCTACGCACCTATCTCAACCCTACGTTGTGCATACGGGAGATGTCATAGAGAAAGGTAGTATTCTGTATATCCCCCTATATATGGTGCCTTGCCTATGATTGTTTGCCACTAGTTCAGCAAAACTGCTTATATGGTTTTATGCGTGTCGTGGCTGTCAGGGGCCGTATTTTGTCTCCTTCTTTTTCCACGGTGTATACGTTTGTTCGCGGATTATGGAGCATATCTTCCAGCATAGAGCGCGTCGGATCTGGATGACAGTCAAGCACATTATGCCCGATAAGCTCTTCCCTTCCCGGCTTCAAGAATGTCTTCTTCGACTTCTGATTCATGTCCAGGATAGTGCCGTCCTTGGCACAGATGGTGACGGCCACATCGGCCCCTTCAAAGTAATCTCTTTTCATAATTTGATCTCTTCAGGTAATAAGGGCATAGCCCCTTCTTGTGTACATACGTAGGCCGACACGTTGACAGCAACTCTATGTGCCTCTTGGATACTCGCGCCGTTGAGGATGCTGCCGATGAAGGCTCACGTGAACGAGTCGCCGGCACCTACCGCGCTTTTAACTTTTACCTTGGGCGTGCCCAGGAAGCTTTTGCCCTCCTTCCAGATGACCCAGCTTCCGTAGATTCCCTTGGTAAGGATAATCACAGAATAACAGAAATACATCTGTACCTCTGTATATATGTATACCTGTATATTCGTGTCTCTGTATATCCGTATTACAATAAAGCTGTATGAATATTAATATGTACAGATTTATCTACGTTTCTTATTTTTTAAAACCAATAAAGGCATGCCTTCACTAGTAAACTACCATAGTTAGTGTACACTTGTTATAGGTGTGGTAAAAATATTCGAGTGACCTTAGAGAGAAAGGATCCGATGGCGTGGCAAGAATAATCAAAGATATATCTTGCCACACCCGCTGCTTTTCTACACGCGTCATGTTTCACAGCATGTTTCAAAATGCATATTCTTGACCCTGTGTAAATTTTTGATGCGCATTCTTGACTCTGCGCCAATTATTACTCTATCTCATTGTGTATTAATATACATTTACTTACATTTGCGTTATTATACTTTTCAACCCACGGATAACTCTAACACAAAACCAACAATACTATGACAAAACACAACGAACTTTATGAGGCTCCCGCCATTGAAGTGGTGGAGCTAAAGTATGAAGGCGTCATCTGCGCCAGCGGTCTGGATGACCCCACCGATTATCTCGATGCTCCTGATCCGTTTGGTTTTTAATGTAAGGAGGACATGATTATGAAGAAAGTATTTGTATTCATTGGATTGGCCCTTGCATTGGCCGCCTGCAACAAGATAGAATCAGTAAACAAGATCGATCAAACTGCCGATGGTATTACCATTACCGCTACATTGGCGCCGAAGTCGACATTCACAAAAGCCATAAGCGATCAGTCCACCTATCTTAAGGTGGATTGGGCCGTGGACGAGCATCTCGCCATCCTCTACACGAAGGACGGTAACCAAATGGCTGATGCCACCATCACAGCCGTAGACGGTACCGGTGCCGCCACTATCACCTTCTCCGTTGTAGATGGCACTCCCGACAACAGCGCTTGTACGATTATATATCCGAAGTCTGCTGCGATGGACGACCATTCCGGCGTAAAACCTGCAGGTGTATTGTTGGCATCTCAAGACGGCACCCTCAATGCCAATTTGGACGTTCGCGTGGGCGCGGGTACCATTCAAACGGCTACGCCCAGCCTGACTGTTACCACGCAGCCTGAGCCCCAGTTTGCAATCTTCAAGTTCACCACGAAGAATGAAGCAGGTTCCGCCACTATCAGCGTGAAGCCGTTGGCTATTTCTATCGGTACGTTGGACTATATCGTCACGCCTTCGACGGCTACGAGCGAGCTATATGTAGCCTTGCCGGCTGTTTCAAGCAAGACTGTTAGTTTCTCGGCCATAAACAGCAGCGATAGCAAGATGTACACTTGCTCCAAGAGTGTGACCTTCAGTGCAGGCAACTATTATCAGTCCACCTTGAAGATGGCTCAGTCAACCAAAACATTCCTTATCGTATCAAAGGGAACGACTGATTTGAGTGGAGACAAACTCTTTTACTATACTCCAGGTCAAACCTATAAGCAGGCGGTGGATAACAATCCGGAGAACAAGGTTGGCAGCAATGGATGGGGCACTTGGTCTGATGATTATTTAAATGAGGCCACGATATTTTTTAATGAGAATGAGGGGTTGGTAACAATTCAGAAAGACATGACCAGAAATGGAGTTAGAAATGCCTATTCTGGAGAATTCGCTTTGAACAGCCCTGTAAAGGCTGACGGCACCTACGTGTTTATTGATACTTATTAGTATCCGCGCTTAATGCCCGCAGCCCTATTGGGCATAAAACCAACCCGCCATCTCTTCAAACAGCGAAGGGGTGGCGGTTTGCTTATATGCCGATGGCATCCAGTTCCACCCCACCATCTCTCTGCCAGCCTCCCTATTGAAGCGGCACTTGCACGGCTACTCGGAAATGAGTAACTTTGCGGCGTTTCCTCGTTGTGGGGTGCTTAGGGATTTTTGAGCAAAATTTTAAGAGAGACCTCTACCTTTATATTATGAACATTACTCTTGATAGAAAAGAAACGCCGGTGCTGCTGCTCACCGGGTATCTGGGAAGCGGAAAGACTACGCTTCTGAATCGCATTTTGTCCAACAAGAAGGGCATTAAGTTCGCCGTTATTGTGAACGACATTGGCGAGGTGAACATTGATGCAGACCTGGTGGAGAAGGGTGGCGTCGTGGGCTCCACGGACGACAGCCTGGTGGCCCTGCAGAACGGTTGCATCTGCTGCACCCTGAAGATGGACCTGGTGGCCCAGCTGGCCGACCTGATGGCCACCCGCAAGTTCGATTACATTGTGATTGAAGCCAGCGGCATCTGCGAGCCGGCTCCCATTGCCCAGACCATCAGCACCATGCCGGCCCTGGCTCCTCAGTCGGTAGCCAACGGTCTTCCGTACGTGGACTGCATTGCCACGGTGGTGGACGCCCTGCGCATGAAGGACGAGTTCGAAAGCGGTGCCGCCCTGCAGAAGGAAGACATCGGCGAAGACGACCTGGAGCGCCTGGTGATTGAGCAGATTGAATTCTGCAACATCGTGCTGCTGAACAAGGCGGCCGATATTACCCCGGAAGAGCTGGGCAAGCTCAAGGGCATTGTGAAGAGCATCAACCCCGGCGCCAAGGTGCTGGAGTGCAACTACGGAGATGTGGACCTGGACGAGCTCATCTATACGGGCATGTTCGATTTTGACGCCGTGGCTACATCGGCCGCCTGGATTGCCGCCATTGAGGGAGAGGACGAGGAAGGAGAGGCCGAGGGTGAAGCCCTGGAATACGGCATTGACACCTACGTGTACACCCGCCGCCCGGCCCTGGATTTGAATAAGTTCGACCACATGGTGGCCACCAAATGGCCCAAGAATATAATTCGCGCCAAGGGTCTGTGCTATTTCTCCGACGACATTGACAAGTGCTACCTCTTCGAGCAGGCTGGCAAGCAGAAGACTCTCAAGGACTGCGGCCTGTGGTTCGCTACCATGGAACCCGACCAGCTGGCCGAGATGATGGAGCGGGACCGCAAGCTCCGGCAGGACTGGACCGAGGAGTACGGAGACCGCATGCAGAAGATTGTGTTCATCGGCCAGAACCTGGACAAGCCCGCCCTGGAAAAGCTGATGGACAGCTGCTTGGCAAATTAACCTTTGACAAGTCCCTCCCCCGAGGGGAAAGACGCAAAGAACGGGTCTTGCTGTCTCAGCAGGACCCGTTCCCATTCTAACCTAAAAACTTAACCTATTAAAAAACTATTCGGTTTTTTATATCGCAAAAGCTGTGCCAAACTTATTTGCTGTTAAGTTCTTTGTTGGGCTTGATAGACAAAATCTTAACATCTTCCAGCGGACGGTCCATGCGATCGGTGGGCATGGCGGCAATTCTGTCTATTACGTGAAGACCGGCAATGGTCTCTCCAAATACGGTATATTCTCCATCCAGATGGCGGCAGTTTTCCGGGTCTTGTACCAGGTAGAACTGCGAGCCTGACGACTCCTTGAAGGGATTGGCAATGTCTCCCTGCCGGGCTGCTGCGAGGGCACCCTTCACATGCTTGTGGAGAGGGTTCCCATCGGCATCCCTCATCTCTGCCTTAATGGTATAGCTGGGGCCGCCTTCTCCCCATTTGGCCACCAGGGAAGTGTCCCGGGTGAAAGGGTCTCCGCCTTGAATCACAAAGCCGTTGATAACGCGGTGGAACAGCAGGTTGTTGTAATACCCGGCCAGGGCCAGCTTGGTAAAGTTGTCCCGGTGCAGGGGCGTATCTTTGAAAAGGCGCACGCGGATGGTGCCTTCGGTGGTGACAATGTCAAAGACGGGCTCTTCCGGCAGGCCCTGGGCGGCCTTTACGGCGGCCAGGCTGTCCTTGGGCGTGAGGTCCACGGCTACAGATTCTCCGCTGCGGGTTTTGCAGGAGAGCAAAAGGCAGAATGACAAAACAACGAAGACTATCTTTTTCATCATTTTCTATTTTTTACAAAATTAGTAAATTTGTAAGATATATGGCAAGCCCGTTGAAACAATTGGCCGGAGAAACCGCCATTTATGGCTTCAGTTCCATCCTGGCCAGGATTCTGAACTTCCTGTTCGTTCCTATCTACACCCGTACGCTTACGCAGATGCAGTATGGGGTGGTGACGGAGTTCATGGCCTATATTGCCATCCTGCAGGTCATTCTGGTGCTGGGTTTGGAGACGGGCTGTTTCCGCTACGCCAACAAAGAAGGGGAGGACCCTCGGAAGGTATATTCCGGCGCGCTCCTTACGGTCTTTGGCCTCAATCTGGCCTTCCTGGCCTGTATGGTGGCCTTCTCCGAGCCTCTGTCGGCCGCCATGGGCTATGTGGGGTACAAGCGCCTCATTATCTATGTGGCCTCCATCCTCTTCTGCGACAGCATCACCGCCATCCTCTTCGCCAAACTTCGGCAGGAACACAAGGCCGTTAAGTTTGCCATCTTCAAAACCATTAAAATCCTTACGGAAACGGGTGCCAACCTGGTTCTGTTCTTCGTATACCCCGCCAAGCCGGACTTTACCTATCCCATCTTCGCCATCCTCATTAGCTGCGTGCTGTGTCTGGTGCTCTTCATTCCGGACATCGCAAGGCTCAAACTGGTGTGGGACGGTGCCCTGGTAAAGCGCATGCTGGTGTACTCCATCCCCCTCATGGTGGCAGCCCTGCCGGGCGTTGCCAACGACTTCCTGGACAGGGTGCTTTTCCGCTTCTTCGACACCTCATCGGCCCAATGGCAGGCCACCCTGGGCGTGTACCAGGCTGCGGTGAAGCTGGCCGTGATTATGAACCTCTTCATCCAGATGTTCCGCTATGCGGCCGAACCGTTCTTCTTCCAGCGGGCCAAGGACAAGGGTTCCAAGGAGCTGTATGCCCAGGTGATGGA
>DFLI01000104.1 GCA_002373715.1 Bacteroidales bacterium UBA3623 | reverse complement strand
TTGATGGTTTTACTTAAATAGTATTTATTGGTATAAACGGCATTGGCCAGGTCCTGCAAGTTGAACGAGGTCACCAGGAAGGGCCTGAATTCCGTCATATACCGGCAACACCTGTCGTACAGGTATTGATCGATCGCCGCCAGTTCGTAGGGTGCAGACAAACCGTCTGCCATACGGGGCTGTTCCAGCACAGCCTTTATCTGGTCTTCTTTTTTGCGGAGGCGCAAAAACAAAACAACACAAACCGCCACAGCCAACGCGCCTAAAAGAGCCAGAATCAGCAGAGCCAATTCCATAATCTTTGGGGTGGCCGACAGAACGCGTATCCTATGTCAAAGAACCTTATTTCTTAATGGTGTCGAATCCCTTTCCGTACACGCCATTCACCGAACTCACGGAGAGGAAGGCATTGGGATCCAGTTGTTTGATATAGCGGAGCATCAGGTTCAGATCCGTCTTGCGAGTAAGAACCATGAGCACCTTGGTTTCCTGTTTAGTGTACCAGCCCTTGCCGTCCAGCACGGTAACGCCGCGGTTCATCTCCTTGGAGATGGCATCGGCAATCTTCTCATACTCCTTGGACAGGATGAACAGCTGCACACTCTGCTGCGAACCGGAAATGTACATATCCAGCACATAACTGTTCACCGTTACCAGGATAAGACCATACAGCACCGTGGTAACCTTTTCGGCCAGCGGCATCTTAAAGGTGACAGGATTGCCCGCGGCATCCAGCACCGGCATGCCGGCGGCGTCCAGCTCGTTCACGTAGGAAGGAATGAAAAGGGAAGAGCCGATAATGATGAAATCCAGCACCAGAATCACCTTACCCGGCGACACATTGTGGTATTTGGTCCAGATAAGGGCAATGATGTCCGTTCCTCCCGTAGACCCTCCGTTGGAGATACTCATGCCAATGCCGATACCCGCCAGCAGGCCGCCCATAAGCACGCTCAGGAGCTTGCCGTTGTCTATGGCCAGCGTTTTCACAATGGTGGCCGGTATCATTCCCGGCAGGAAACGCAGCGCAATGGAAGCCAGGATAATGGCGTAGATGGTTTTGGCACCAAAGCCCATACCCAGAATAATGATGGCTGCCGCTACCAGAATGGCATTCAGGATGAAATAGCTGTAACCCATCTGAATCTTACCGCCCGTAGCATACTGGATCATGGAGCTGATACCGGAGACACCCCCGCCAATGAGGTTGTTGGGGATGAGGAATACCGACCAGGCCGTAACGTAAATAAGAATGCCCAGAGTGACCAGCAGCCACTCCTTGACTTGGGTGAAGAGGTTTTTTTGGAGGATAGGCATAGTTATTCTTTTTTCTTTTTACGGGTAATACCTGTCTTTATCTGGTCAAAGCCTTCACCATACACGTTGTTGGCGGGAACCACCGTCACAAAGGCCTTGGGGTCTATTTCTTTCACGGCTTTCACCAGATCCGGCAACTCTATCTTGCGGAGCATCACCATGAGTACCTGCCTTTCTTCCTGGGTATACCAGCCGATGGCTTTCAGGGCCGTAAGGCCGCGCTCCATCTTATGGGTGATATAATCCCCTATCTGCTGGCGCTGCTCGGAAAAGATGAGTACCTGCACGGTGGACTCCTTACCCAGCAGAATCATATCCAGCACATAGGCGCACACGCCCATGGTAATGTAACCGTACACCACGTCCGTAAAGCTGTGCCCCGGAACAAAAATGAGGAGCGTAATGACCACCAGGTCTGCCATTACATAGAAGCGGCCGATGGAAACGGGCCAGAACTTGTTCACGATAAGGGCCAGGATGTCCGTACCTCCGGTGGAACCTCCCCGCAAGATGATGAGGGCCAGGCCCACAGCTTCCAGGAGGCCGCCGATGATGGGAACCAGAATACCGTCTCCTACATACAGCATCTCCCCTTCCACCGACCACAGGCAGCGCATGCTCTCGTCTCCCAAGAAACGGAACAACGCCGTGGAAAGCACGATGGCATAGACGGTCTTGATACCGAATCCCTGCCCCAGAATGAACAAGGCCAGGATGAGCAGCAACACATTGATGCCAAAGTACCAGATATCCACAGAAACGCCAGTAACCATGGACAGCAGGGCCGATGCACCCGTGAGACCACCGTCAATCATATTGTTGGGCAACAGGAACGACGTCCAGGCCATTACAAACAGCACGGTGCCAATGGTAATGACAATGTAGTCGAAGATTCCTATCAAGACTTTCTTGTTATCCATAGCCTACTTCTTGAGCACTACGTTCACAATTCTGCCGGGCACCACAATCACCTTGGCAATAGACATATCTCCCACATACTGAGGCGTTTTCTCATGGCCGCGCACCTGAGCTTCCACCTCTGCGGGTGAGGCCGATGCGGGAGCATCCAGGAAGAAACGCGTCTTTCCGTTGAAGGAGACGGGGTATTTGACGGTATTATCGGCCGCCAGTTCTTCCTTGTATTCAGGGAAGGCAGCGTATACCACGGAATCCTCATGGCCCAGCTGGTGCCAGAGTTCCTCGGCAATGTGAGGTGCAAAGGGGCAGAGCAGCACGGTGAGGGGCTCCAGGATGGCCCGCTTGGAGCAGTTACCCAGCTCGTTCAGGGCAATCATAAAGGCCGATATGGTGGTGTTGTATGAGAAGTTCTCAATGTCTTCCTGCTCCTTACCGATGAGCTTGTGCAGGGCCTTGAGTTCCTCCTTGGTGGGTTCTTCATCCGTGACCAGCCACTTCTCGCGATCCCAGAACAGGCGCCAGAACTTCTTCAGGAAGCGGTTCACGCCGTCAATGCCCTTGGTATCCCAGGGCTTGGCCTGTTCAATAGGGCCAAGGAACATTTCGTAGAGGCGGAGGGTATCGGCCCCGTAGGTGTCGCAAATCTTGTCCGGATTCACCACATTGTACATGCTCTTGGACATCTTTTCGATGGCCCAGCCGCAGATGTACTCTCCGTCTTCCAGGACGAACTCGGCATCCTTGTAATCCGGACGCCAGGCGCGGAAGGCCTCTATATCCAGGCGGTCGTTGTACACAATATTCACGTCCACGTGCACCGGGATGGTCTCGTACTGGTCTTTCAGGCCCAGGGACACAAACTTATTGGTGCCGGGAATCATGTATACGAAGTTGGAACGGCCCTGAATCATACCCTGGTTGATGAGCTTGCAGAACGGCTCTGCCTCGCAGACGTAACCCAGGTCGTACAGGAACTTGTTCCAGAAACGGCTGTAGATAAGGTGACCGGTGGCATGCTCGGTACCACCTACGTAAAGGTCTACATTGCGCCAGTATTCATCGGCCTTCTTGCTTACCAGTTCCTCTCCGTTGTGAGGATCCATATAACGGAGGTAGTAGGCGCTGGAGCCAGCAAAACCGGGCATGGTGCTCTTCTCCAGCGGATAGCCCTTGTACGTCCAGTCCTTGGCACGGGCCAGCGGCGGCTGACCGTCTTCGGTGGGCTTGTACTGGTCAATCTCCGGCAGGGTGAGCGGGAGGTCTTCGAAAGCTACGGGCGTGGCTATGCCGTCCTTGTAATAGATGGGGAAAGGTTCTCCCCAGTAGCGCTGGCGGGAGAATATGGCGTCGCGAATGCGGAAGTTCACCTTGCGGTGGCCGATGCCGTTTTTCTCCACATAGTCGATGGCGGCGGGAATGGCCTTTTTCACGGGCATTCCGTTCAGGAAGCCGCTGTTGCACATGATGCCTTCCTTGGCGTCTACGCTTTGCTCGGAGACATCGGCCCCTTCTATCACGGGCACGATGGGCAGGCCGAACTTCTTGGCGAAGGCATAGTCTCTGCTGTCGTGGGCGGGAACGGCCATGATGGCACCGGTTCCGTAACCGGCCAGCACGTATTCTGCAATCCAGACCGGCACCTTCTCTCCGGTGACGGGGTTGATGCCGTAAGAGCCGGAGAATACGCCCGTAACGGCCTTACCGGCCATTCTTTCGCGCTCCGTCTTCTTCTTAACCTGCTCCAGGTAGGCTTCCACTTCCTTCTTCTGGGAGGCCGATGTGAGCTTCTCCACCCACTCGCTCTCGGGAGCCAGGACCATGAAGGTTACGCCGAAGATAGTGTCGGCCCTTGTGGTGAAGATGGTTACGTTGTGCTTCTGGCCGTCGCACTCTACGGGGAACACCATTTCGGCGCCTTCGCTGCGACCAATCCAGTTGCGCTGCATTTCCTTAAGGGATTCCGTCCAGTCCAGTTTGTCCAAACCGTCCAGCAGACGGGCGGCGTAGGCGCTCACGCGCAGCTGCCACTGGGTCATCTTCTTCTGGAATACGGGGAAACCGCCGCGCTCGGAGTAACCGTCCTTTACCTCGTCATTGGCCAGTACAGTACCTAGGGCCGGGCACCAGTTAACGGTGCTTTCTCCCTGATAAGCAATGCGGTAGCGCATCAGAGCATCGGCCTTTTCCTTTTCAGAGAAAGCCTTCCACTGCTTTGCGCTGAAGGCAGGGCCGTCGCTGCAGGCGGCGTTCACAGCAGCGCTGCCACCCTTTTCAAAGGCAGCCACCAGTTCCTCGATGGGGCGGGCTTTCTGGAGGGTATTGTCGTACCAGGAGCCGAACATCTTGAGGAAGGCCCACTGGGTCCACTTGTAATAATCCGGGTCTGAGGTGCGGAACTCACGGTCCCAGTCGAAGGAGAAACCAATGCGGTCCAGCTGGCTGCGGTAGCGGGCCACGTTGTCGTGCGTGGTTTTCTCGGGGTGCTGACCCGTTTGGATGGCATACTGTTCGGCGGGGAGGCCGAAGGCATCGTAGCCCATGGGGTGCAGCACGTTAAAGCCCTTCAGCCGCTTGTATCGGGCGAAGATATCGCTGGCGATGTATCCCAGCGGATGACCTACGTGCAGGCCCGCTCCACTCGGATACGGGAACATGTCCAGCACATAGTATTTGGGTTTGGCAGAATCCACTTCGGCCTTGTAGGTTTTGTTCTTGGCCCACTCAGCCTGCCACTTTCTTTCAATCTCTGCGAAATTGTAATCCATATGTTAATTTACAGTTATTCCGTTTATACCGAATTTACCTTTGCCCTTGTCCAGCTTGAAGTCTACAGACACCGACATGGCGGTTTTCACCTTTTTGCCGTGGAAGCGTCCGGGCTTCCACTTGGGAGAGGCCGCAACTACCCGCACAGCTTCTTCGTCCAGCAGTTCATGTACCCCGCGGGACACTTTGACATCCTTTACTTCTCCCTTCTCATTGATGATGAAATTCACCACCACACGGCCCTGGATGCCGTTCTCCACGGCATACTTGGGATACTTCACGTACTGGTATACCCAGCGTTCCATGAACACGCGAGGATCTGCAGAATTCAGGAAGGTGGGCTTTACGTCCACGTCACTATATGCGTATACGCCCACCGGAGCGCTCTCCTTAGGGGCTACGGTTTCATTTCTGAAAAGCGGGCGCTGGCCATTGCAAAGGCGCTGCACGTAGCTGTAGATATACTCCAGCTCTGCCTCCATTCCCTCGAAATCTATGATATCAAAGGAGTCCTGGCTTGTTCCGTACTCCGGGTACCGGCCCGTGGTGAACAGGACGGAAGGGATCTCTGCGTCATAAAAGACGTTGTGGTCTCCGGAATAGGGCTGCTGGCTGGTAAGCTGCGCCTGAACGGGCAGCAGTTCTCCCTGCAGAGCCGCCACAATGGTATTCATATCCTCGTTGGCGGCGGTATAGGCATAGAAGCTACCGGCCGATGTACCCAGCATATCCAGGTTCACCATGGCGTCTATATTGGCTGCGTCGGTGGCAAAGGCGCGGTGCAGGAAATACCAGGAACCGGCGAGGGTTTCCTCGGAAGCTCCAAAGCCTACGAAAAGGATGCTACGGCGCAGAAGGGTTCTGGCATAGGAAAGCTTCTGGGCCAATTCCAGCAGCATGGCCATGCCGGAAGCATTGCCATTGGCTCCGTAGTAAATGCGGCGGACAGGCTCTCCGTTCACCATGAGCGTATCTACGCCCAGATTGTCCATGCGGGCGCCGATAACGATGTAATGCTTATTCAGGTTCTTGTCCCAACCCTGGAGGTAGCCGGTGACATTGCGGGAGTGGAGGGTATCGGTCCCCACGGCCACGCCGAATTCGTTGCCGGTGGTCAGAATGTCTATTCCGTATTCCTTCAGCTTGGTTTCCAAATAATCGGCCGCCATTCTTTCTCCTTCACTGCCGGCTTTGCGGCCTTCCATCTGCGCAGCACTAAGTGTGGCCACGTGCTCCTTGAGGGCACGGACCGTTTCAGAGTCGTCCAGGTCTTTAAGGGAAGTTCTATACTGGGCGCCCAAGCCCGGTGCCAGGAGGAAGGCAGCGGCAAGGGCCAGCAACATTTGCTTCATCATTCGTTAATCAAAATCCAGCTGTCGGGCGGGCACACACCCTGTCCCCGCAGTTTCTTAAGGGTTGCAAGAGTTTCACTCAGACTGTTGGAGGGGCATACGGCAACGGCCAGAAGACCGTTCCGGAAACTGATGATGGTGGCGGTATAGCCAGCATTGTTGCACTCTTTGAGCTTTCTCTCTGCGTTGGCGCGCATGCGGAAGGCACCCACCACAATGCAATATTTAGCTTCCAGTTTGGTGGTGTAAAGACCGCCCATCTTGGAGGGGTTCAAGATGGTTCCCTTGGCCTGGGTAAGAGAGTCCAGCAAGAAGGCTTCCCGTTTTTCCAGGGAATCTGCCAAATGCTTCTTTACCACTTCCATAGAATCCAGCGTGGCCTGATGACGGGCTTCCTCTGCCGCCATTCTCTGCTTGCGGATTTCTTCCAGTTGGGCCGATGTAGGACGGCCGGCCAGCGTGCGGACAAAATCGCAGCTGCTTACCAGGGTTACCAGCGCTAAGGCTATCAAAAGAGTACGTTTCATAATCTATTCCTCCTTAATCTACAAAAATACTCATTTTTCCAAAATAATGCCAATGAAATGTCGTATATTTGCGTCCGTATGAAGAAAACCATCACTCTGGATGCCATAGACCCCATAGAAATCTATGGAGTGGGCAACAAAATACTCACCGAGTTCTGCTCCTACTTTCCTCATCTGAAGGTGGTTGCCAGGGGCAACGAACTCATTTTGGAAGGAAGGGAAAGCGACATTGCTGAGTTCAATATCCGCTTTGCAGAGCTCATAGACCGCCGTCACCATAAGATGAACCTCACCGCCTACGACGTGGAGGACATCTTTGCCGGCGAAGGCACTCCCTCCCATCCCACCGGAGACGCCGTCATCGTGCACGGCACAGATGGAAAACCCATCCGTGCCCGCAACAAAACCCAGCAGGACCTGGTAAAAGCCTATTTCGAGAACGATCTCATCTTTGCCATCGGCCCTGCCGGTACCGGCAAAACCTATATGGCCATTGCGCTGGCCGTGCGCGCCCTCAAAAACCGCGAAATCAAGCGTATCATCCTCACCCGCCCTGCTGTGGAAGCCGGCGAGCGCCTGGGCTTCCTGCCCGGAGACCTCAAAGACAAGCTGGACCCGTATCTCCAGCCCCTGTACGATGCCCTCTCCGATATGATTCCCTCCAAGCGCCTGCAGGAATTCATGGCCGACGGCACCATCCAGATTGCCCCTCTCGCCTACATGCGCGGCCGCACCCTGGACAAGGCCTGCGTCATTCTGGACGAAGCCCAAAACACCAACCTGGGCCAGCTGAAGATGTTCCTCACCCGCATGGGCACCAGCGCCAA
>DFLI01000109.1:6607-26693 GCA_002373715.1 Bacteroidales bacterium UBA3623 | reverse complement strand
TAGGTGAGAATGTCGCCGTCCTCATCGGCAAAATAGTCAGAAAGATTGAGGCTGATGGATTCTCCCGCGTGGGACAGAATCACGTTGTCGAAAGCCTTCTTCAGCTCAGGAGCATGGTTCTCCAGGATGGTGTAATTCACCTGAGCCTGGGCCGATGCACCATAGGAATCTATCACCTTCACGATGCTCTTGTAGGAGCCTGCGGCGGCCTTGGTGGCCACAATCTGCAGGGTATAAGAGCCGTCGGGATTGGCGCGCCAGGCCTCGGCCTCGGAACCCGCCGTATGCTCAACGGTGAAGTCGTGGCCATCGGGGTCTTCAATGGTGAAGAAGACGGAAACCGTTTCGGAAGCCTTGATACGGATGTTGTTAATATCCACGTCTGTCTTAATCACGGGAGGGTTGTTAATATCCGTCTTGGCCTCTGCAATAGCTGAAGCATCAGAATAAACCAGACTGCCGTTGTAAGCGTAAATCTTGGCGTAATAAACCGTCTCAAAATCCAGATCTGTAACCGTAAGGGAAACGGCGTCTCCAATCTTTTCCGAAGAAAGGGTATAATAAGCCTCGTAGACGTCTTCTTTCATCTCGGTGGGGGTGGAGGCCTCCAGGTCTGCTTTGTTGGCGCTATAGCGCAGTAAAAAGCCCGAAGCGGGCACGCCTTCATAGCCCGTCACCTTCCATTTGGCAGTAATGCTGTTGGACTGGGGGGTGAGGGTGAGGGTGGTTACCACTGCCGGGGGATTGGGGTCTCCATAGTTGATGGCATTCCAAGCATCTACCATTACACCCAGCTGTTCTCCCGAGAGGTCTACGCGGGTGCTGTGGCCTTTGGTGAGTTTCTCAACGAGCATTTCACGGGTGAAACCCTGTCCGCCGGAGGCAGCCACCACCAGGGCTGCCACACCGGAAGCGTGCGGGCAAGCCATGGAGGTGCCTTGCAGATAACCGTACTGGTTATTGGGCACGGTGCTCATGATGGTTCCTTCCGTTCCAAAACGCTGGCTGTTTCCGCCGGGAGCCGCCAGGTCCACCCAGTCTCCGTAGCAGGTATAGCTGGACTTGCGACCGTCGGGACCCACGGCACCAACGGAAATGGCGCCTTCGTAACAAGCCGGAACACCATATAGCGTACCGTCATTACCGGCCGAGAAGAGGCATGCTCCGCCTGCCATAGGACCCACCTGCTTGCCGTTCTTGTCTTTGCCGGCATAGGTGTTAAAATAGTCAATGGCGTCTTTCAGAGAGTGATGGTACTCACCCTCATTGGGCTGCAAGAAGAACTCATAATCTCTCTTGGCTTCCTCTTCCAGATAACGGCCCTGGTCGTCAAAATAGTCATAGCCCCAGCTGTTGTTGGCTATAACGGCACCGTGGTCGGCTGCCCATTTAATGGCTTCCGTGTGCCCGCCATTACCAGTGGAGCTAAACACCTGACAGGAAATAATGGTGGTGCCAGCCTTTCCGGCAGCTGCGTCACCGCCGGCAATGCCGGAAACACCGATTCCGTTGTTGTTAACGGCAGCAATGGTGCCGGCTACATGGGTTCCGTGTTCTCCGGGTTCTATGCTGGAGGATCTGTCGCAGAAGTTATAGCTGTTGGCCAAATCCACATGGGCCGCCAGGTCTTCGTGGGCGAAGTCCACGCCGGCATCAACTACGGCCACCACAACGTTGGGGTCTCCGGTGGTGAGGTTGTTCCAAACGGGAAGTGCATTCACATCGGCCCCGGCAACGGAACCCTTGATACTTCCGGTGTTTACATAACCCCACTGCTGGGAATAATAAGGGTCGTTGAAGAAGGGGGTAGCCTGCTGCTTGATGCGACGGGGACGTTCCACCGTTTCCACACCGGGAATCTCTGCCAGGGTGGCTTCAGCCTTGGTGGCAGATATACTTCCCTTATAGCTTACTTTGTACCATTTGTGAAGGCCGGCAGCGCGGGTACGGGCTTCAAACTCCCCGGCATAGGGGAATAAACGCTCCAAAGACACCACATCCATCTGCTCCATGGCAGACTTGAATCCTTCGGCCTTGGTGGTCATGGTTCCGGCCTGGAGAGAAGCTTCCAGCTCATCGGCCAGCTCCTCATCCAAATACATGTTTACCTGCTGAACCTGGGGCTGCACGGCGGTCACCTCTGCGGCGGCCTCTTCGGGTGCGGCCGGCTCTTCTACCCGGTTACAGGCAAAGAGCACAGCAAGCAGTGCGATAGACGCACAAGAGAGTCTTTTCATACTGTCTACTATTTTTCAAATTTGGCCTAAAGATAGTGATAATTTTTGAGAGTATAGTACATAAAAACGGCCAGCCCCGAAGGACTGGCCGTAATTAAATCTGAATGAACTGCTTACTTGAGCAGAATGTGGTTGGTAATGGAACCATTCACGGGAGCGTGCTCCTGCTTTTCTCCACGGACGAACACCTTGGCGTTGCTCTTGATACCGGTTTCGGTAGTGGCGGGCTCTTCAACAACAGGAAGGAAGCTGTTAGGCAGCTCGGTATAGGTCTGGGTGTAAGCACCAGCTCTACCGTCAGAAAGCACATAGTAGTACTTCATGCCGGTAACACCGTACACCGTTCCGTCTTCGGACTGATAGGAACCGGGGGTAAGAATGGCCTTTCCGGAAGCGTCAATGACGCCGGTGGCCATCAAAGCACCGCTGGGAACAAAGTAAGTGGCGTCTTCAACCTGAATGAGGGCTGCGAGAACATCACTGATCTTTCCCAAAGAAGAATGGGTCCAGGTGCCCACGGTCTGAGCATAGATGCTGATGGTTCCGTCTTCGTTAAATTCAGCGGTAGCAGACATGGAGTCGGTTACAGTGTCATATCCTTCAAGATAGTCAATATAGTAGGACTGGTTCACATCCTTTTCGCTGATGGTAATTACGACGGGCTCTTCTTCCTCGGCAGTGCTGCCTACCGTCCATTGACCCAGCCAGGCGGAATAAGCCTCGGTGGGTTCCGGTTCGGGTTCAACCGTGAAGTCAATTACACCGTACTCACCCGTGCAACCATCTTCAGTCACAACAATTACCCACATCTTATAGTCACCGGCAGGGCACTTATCGGCCGTTGCATATCCAACGCCCTCCAGGTCGCTATAGCACAGCTGGTCAAGCGTATACTTGGAAATATACTTGGCGATGAAAGCATCTTCGGGGGCGATCATATTCGGATAAATCAGGCTGTTGGATGCTTCTGCCGTTCCGTTGGTTACAAAGATATCAAAGTGACCATTTACGCCAGTTACGGCAAAGAGTTCAACGGTTTCGCCCTTGACATTGGTGGTACGGCCCAGGTAGGAGGCTTTGATGCTGTGGTTCCTCTTGGAAGCAGTAAAGCTATAGCCGGCAGCGGTATAGAATTTCTTCTCGGAAACATCAAACTTGCCTTCGCTCACAGCGGTAATCTGCAGGGCACCCACAAAGAAACCACTGTCATACATGGCGTCCAGATTGATAGCAACATTACCCGTAGCTTCGGTTTCACCAGCCTTGATGGTAACGGTCTTGTCAAAGGTGAAGGCGCTCATGGGAACGTTTTCGTAACCGGGGAACTCCAGCTGACCCAGCGTAACCACGCAGTCTTCCTCACTGTACATGTCCAGAGACACGGTGAAGGTGGTGGTTCCGTCGTCGGCAAAAGAGTCATCGTAGCTCAGGCTAACGGTAGAGTTGCCGTGCAGCAGGACGATGTTGGTAGCACTGGTGGACGTCATATTGGCGCCCTGGCAGCTGGTGGCCACAATCTGGGCCTCATATTTACCCTTGGGAAGCTCTGCCGTGTTCACGGAAACCGTAGCGGTAGCCTCAGTGGCTCCGGCCGGAATAGTGATAGTTCCAACGGTAAGCAGACTGGCATCGATGGGCTCGGTGTAGCTTTTAGTCAGCTTGGTACCGGGAGCCAGCGTGACGGTCACAGGATTCTCAATGGCCTTGCTCAAAGTAGCCTTAACCATGGCCGCGTCATTGGTGAAGAACTCTTCACCGCTGATGGAGACCATTACCGGCTGCTGGATGGCGCCATCATTATCCTTCTCCTTTTGGCAGGAGAGGGAAAGAGTAGCAGCGGCAAGAGCCACAAATGCGAATTTGAAAATATTCTTTTTCATAATGATACTCTTTTAGATGGTTCAATTACTTCGTGAGCGTGGTAACTCCACCATAACCGCCACCACTACCGGAGAAGTTATATCCGGCGTATTGGCCAGTCAGGATTATTACATACCAAGGACCAATGGTGATACCGCTACCGGTAACCGAAGCCTGAAGGTCAATCAGACTGTTACCAGAAACGCTATATGCGCCGCAAGGACCATAGGTATCGGATTCATACACTACCTGACCACCCTCGAAGACGAGAGTTGCCGTATTGGCAGCCTTGTCGAACTCGACAGTACCAACAATGGTGTAGCCCTCATCCCAAAGGTTCTTGAGCTTAAGGGTGGTGTCGCTCTCCTTAGTAATAACAACAGGGTCCTGGTAGAAGGAACTACCGTCGTCCGTTGCTTTCCACTCGCCAACGAGGAAGTCCCAGTCAACCACAACGTCGTTGTCCTGGATTTCTACTTCGCAGGTTTTAATGCCACCCATATCAGTGATGTCTCCGCTTACGCTGGTGAGCTCTACAGAAAACTTCAAGGCGCCGGTAAGCACACCGGGGTGCTCAATCACAGAAATCTGGATGTATTCAGTACCATTGCCATTGAAGGTGAGCACGCCGTTGGCGGGCTCTACGGTGAAGTCCGTTCCCTGAACAGCTGTACCGTCAATCACCTTAAAGTACACGGAACCAGTGAGAGAAGCGCTATTGAAGGCCGATACAGGAATACGCACCAGACCGGCATCTTCTTTCACGGCGATGTTGGTTTGCTCCACGATAACGTAGGACGTCGTCTTGAAAGCATATTCATGGGTGCAGGAGAAAAGAACTGCTGCACAGGCCGTAGTCAAAAGAATATTGATTAATCTTTTCATGGTCTTTCAATTTAATAATGCAAAGACTTCACTTCCAATCAATAACCAGGGTTCTGAACCAGGTTCGGGTTGGTCTGGATATCATTGGTCGGGATGGGCCAATTGAGGTGGTAGTCAGAAGCGGCAACGCTCTTCTTCTCAAAGTTATCACCTTTCATGATAAGCTCCTGAGAACTGGCAACTGCCTGGGCGGTACGCTCAGAGTAACCCTGGCCGAAGCGCTTAATTGTGCTAAGACGGAGGCCTTCACCGATGGTTTCTTTGAACCACTCGTTGTACAGAATGGTCTCGGTTACGCCGCTGGAGAGAATGGCGCCACGCTTTTCCTGAAGGGCGTTCAGGACACTCAGGGCGGCAGACTCGTTACCGTTGCGGTAGTAGGCCTCGGCAGCAATCAGATACATTTCACCAATGAGCAGGGGTTTCACGTGCTGGCGGGCGTTCAGAACGGCGCTGCTGGTGAGATCCTTATTACCCAAGTACTTGGTGAAGATGGTTACATCGTACCTGAAAGAGTTGATGATGAAGGTGGGATAAACCTCATTGGTCAAGTTGTTAACGCCGTTCACAGTGAACCAGCAAGCCAGACGGAGGTCTCCCTGATCATACAGATTCAGAAGCTTCTGGGAAGGGAAGAAGTAAGGCTTGTTGAAGTAGCGACCCTCTTCGTTATCGCTCACCTCACTCGGAGAAGAGGCCATATAGGTATACAAATCATTGGTTCCAGAGCCGTTTTCGGATTTGCTGGCATACAACTGAACGATGGCTTCAGTTCCAGCGTCCTTATAGTACTCGTTCTGGAATTCCTTCACAGTGGAAGAAAGAGCATAGCTGGCCTTGGAGCCAAGCACCTCGCTGGCCTTGGAAGCGGCGTTGGTGTAATCCTTCACATCCAGGTAATAACGGGCATAAAGGGCATTGACAGCGTCAATGGTGATCTTCTGGGAAGCCTTGGCACCGGCCTTGGAAGAAAGGTTTACATAAGCGGAGTCCAGGTCTTGCTTAATCTGGTCGTAAACGGCCTGAGTGGTGGCGCGAGCGGGTTTCTCGTTCTGGTCATAAACCAGCACCAGCGGAACACCGGAATTCTCTGCAGAGGCAGTAGCGGCATCGTAAGGAGCAGCGAAGCGGCGGATCAGGTCCAGATAGGCCGATGCACGGAAGAAGTAAGCTTCACCCTTCACCAGCTGAGCCTGGGCACCCAGAGCCTTGTACTCTTCGGGGAGCACCTCAACACCCTTGATGAACACGTTATAGTTTTTGATGGCACCGTAGCGGTTGGACCAGAAATCGCGGATGTAGTAATCGCCGGGGTTCAGATCGCTGTCTACGCGGTGTACGCCACCGTAGTTGTTACCATAGTCGGCAGAGGCGTTGAAGCCGTCCGTCATTACTTCCTCGGTAATGGAGTACTCACCGTAAAAACCACTACGGTAAGAAGTATAAAGACCATTCTCCAGATAACCCAGTTCCTTTGCATCGTGGAAAAGAGCACCTTCCTCATCGTAGGCCACGCTACCGTTAGGGAACAAGTCCAGGTTGCAGGAGCTCACGAGAACAACAGCGGAGAAAGCAGCAAGAATATAGTTGATTGTCTTTTTCATAATCTCAATTATTTAATAATCAACCGCAATTAGAACTGGAGCTGGATACCGCCCAGGAACTGCTTGGAGTTACCGGGAAGACCGAGCGTCAGGTTGGAATTAACTTCGGGGTCGATACCTTCGTACTTGGTGAAGGTGAGGAGGTTACGACCGGTGAAGGAAACGGTGAGACCCTTCACAACCTTCTGCCAGTTAAGCCAGGAGGCAGGGATGGTGTAGGAGACAACCAGGCTCTTCAGACGCAGGAAAGAAGCATCCTGAAGGAGGTGGGAGTCGAACTGCATGTTGTAGCCATCGGCCCAGTTAGGATACTTGGCATCCGTGTGGGTGGGAGTCCAGAAGTCGGTAACGTCCTTGGACTGGTTGTAACCGAAGAAGCTGTTCGGGTTGGCTACGAAGTAACCATCGTTGTTGATGAGGTACTTACCCAGCATGTAGGTAAAGTCGGCACGGACGGAGAGGCCCTTCCAGCCACCGGAGATACCGAAACCACCGTTGATGGGGTTATAACGGGCAATGCCGGTATTCTGCATCAGGAGGTCTTCGTTGAAGTTCTTGGTGGTGGCGTTGGGATCCATGCGGGTGCGGGTGATGTCAATAAGGTCGGTGTCCGGGTTGCCGGCGGCAACGGAGGCCATGTATTCCTCGTAGCCGTAAGGCAGGTACCAGGTGGGAGCACCGTCCTCAGGATCTACACCAGCCCACAGAGGATAGTAGAAGGAAACCGGCTGGCCCACCACATAGGTGATACCGGTGCTGGCCACCGTCCACTTGTCCAAACCGTTGAACAGTTCGGTCACAGTCTGCTTGTTGTAGTTGAACGTAGCGTTCAGGCTCAGGAAAGCGTCACGGGTTCTGAGAATGTCCCAACCCAGGGTGATATCCACACCGGTGTTGCTCAGGGTACCCACGTTGGACGTCTGGCTGGAGAAGCCGGCGGTGTAAGGATAAGGCACGCTCATGAGCATGTTGGAAGTATTTCTCTTGTAGTATTCCACTTCCAGGTTGAGGGCGTTGAACAGGCGGGCACGGACACCCACGGTGAACAGACCCTGCTTCTCCCAGGACAGGGAGTTGTTGGAAGGCTGGGAAAGAACCCAGGACTGACCGGTAGCATAGTCCGTAGTGGTGCCGATAAGGCCCAGGTGAGCATAGTTGCCGATGGCGGCGTTACCCTGGGTACCATAGCTGGCCTTGAGGTCCAGTTCGTTGATCCAGGTAGCGTTCTTCATCCAAGGCTCCTTGGCCATCTTCCACATGGCACCCACAGACCAGAAAATGGCGTTGCGGTTGTTCTTACCAAAACGGGAAGATGCGTCGTTACGGACGGTAGCGTCAATCATGTACTTCTTGTCGAAGGAATAGTCCACGTGACCGAAGAAGGACAGGAAACGGTACTGACTCAGGCTCTCGCTCATGGAGTAGTTGGCCTGGAGACCATCCTGCAGACGAAGCTGCTGGTCGTTAGTCTGACCGGTGGACTGAGCCTCGAAGGAATCGTACTTGTAGTCTACACCTTCCTGACCGGCTAAGAAGGAGAAATCATTCTTTCCGGCGGAAAAGGAATATTCAATGGTGTTGGTGATGGTGTTGGTATACCAACCTTCCCAGTTACGATAACGGGAACCGGAACCATTGGAAGCTACATAGCTAGGATTGCGATAGTACTTGTTGATGGAGAAACCGGCATCGGTACCTACGCGGGAGGTGAGCTTGAAGTTGGCAAAAGGTTCGATGGTTACAAAGGCGCTGCCGTTGAGGTTGTAGGTCTTGTATACATCGTCCGTATTGTCATAGCGAACCTTAGGATCCTGATAGTTGGAACCCTCGTAACGGCCGTCATCCTTCAGTTTGTCGGGATACAGGGGGTTCAGAATAACGGACAGACCACCATAGAGGTAGTTGTTACCACCAGCATTGGAGGAGTTACCGAAGTTGGTGTTACGCTGGCTTTCATCAATGGTCATGTTGGCATTCACACCGAACTTGAGCCAGTTGGTAGGGTGACCCTGAACGTTGGAACGGAGGGTATATCTGTCATAGTAGTTACCCACAGTGGTACCATCCTGGTGATACTGGGAAACAGAAATCAGGTAGGCAACGGTCTTACCACCACCTTCGATGGTAACATCGTTCTGGGACTGCAGGGTATTGGTGTTGTAGAACTTCTTCCACCACTGGGTGTTGTTGGTGTAACCCTTGGAAATGTAGTTCTTGTACAGATACTCAGCAGAAGCAATACCGGAACGCTGCCAGAAGTCCAGCAGTTCTTCACCGCTCATCATGTTGTTGTAGTACGTCATATCAGCGATGGTGGATACACCCCACTGGGAACGCAGGGTAATGTGAGCATTCTCACTGTAAGCACCCTGCTTGGTGGATACGTACACAACACCGTTAGCAGCACGGGAACCGTAGATAGAGGTAGCGGAAGCATCCTTCAGCACGCTCACGCTCTCAATATCGTTGGGGTTCATGTTCATCACGGCGCTGGAGGAAGACGGAATACCGTCAATCACAAACAGCGGAGTGGAACTGGCGCCCAGGGAACCCACGCCGTGGAGGGTCATGGATACGTTGTTATCACCGGAAACACCACCGGTGGTGAGAACGGACATACCGGCAACCTGACCCTGGAGAGCATCCAGAGCGGTGGCGGCAGGAGTGTTCTTCACCGTCTCGGAGTTAACGGTGGCAACCGATCCTACGAGGGTACTCACCTTCTTGGCGGAACCGTAACCCAGTACGACGGCGCTTTCGAGGAATTCACTGTCGGAACGGAGGGTCACATTGATGATGGACTGACCGTTGACAGCCACTTCCTTGGTCTCATAACCAATGGAAGAGATTACTAACGTTGCATTGGAAGGAACGGAGATGCTGAAGTTACCGTCCACATCGGCTGCAATACCCGTGGTTGTTCCCTTCACTTGAACGGAAGCTCCCACGATGCCTACACCCGTTTCATCTACTACGGAACCCTTCACAGTGATATTCTGTGCAAGAGCGGTAGCCGATAAAGCAAGCATAGCCATGGCTGCGAAAAAAACGCGAATTTTTTTCATAAGCATTAGAACTAGTTAAACATAAATATTGATACAAAAACTGATTTCTGCATCGAATACACTACTCAAGCTCCGTAAAAAAACGAAACTTGGCTGCAAAGATTGAAAAACAATTTCAATTTTGCAAGTACCCTCTAAACCGAAAAATCTGCAATATAGTAATGGTAATTAACGATATTTAAATTTTTTAAAAGGTCTAAGGGTACAAGATAGTTAGAATTTATCAAAAAACAATACAAAAATCTAATAAACTATAATTTTGCAAAAATATTACAGGTAATGTTTCATTCCTAATACTATAAGTTTCATTACCTATAATATTATAAAAATATCGGTGACCTCTTGGGGAAGGCCACCGATAC
The DNA here is from genome assembly GCA_002373715.1 of Bacteroidales bacterium UBA3623. Taxonomy (GTDB): domain Bacteria; phylum Bacteroidota; class Bacteroidia; order Bacteroidales; family UBA932; genus Cryptobacteroides. The sequence continues at coordinate 16,680 of DFLI01000109.1, read as the reverse complement.
TTTCACTTTAAAACTGCTTATTCGCTAAAACGGGCCTTCAGATACTCTCTGTTCAGACGAGCAATGTGATCAATGGTTACATGTTTAGGACATTCCATTTCACATGCACGGGTGTTGGTGCAGTTACCAAACCCAAGTTCGTCCATCTTGGCAACCATGGCGCGGGCGCGGCGGGCAGCTTCCGGTTTACCCTGAGGAAGCAGGGCCAGGGAGCTTACACGGGCGGCCACAAACAGCATGGCACTACCGTTCTTACAAGTAGCTACACAGGCGCCGCAGCCAATGCAGGCAGCTGCGTCCATGGATAATTCCGCTGTGTCGTGCGGGATAAGCTGGGTGTTGCCATCCTGAGCGCTGCCGGCACGTACGGTAATAAAGCCACCGGCCTGCATAATCTTATCGAAAGCAGTACGGTCTACCACCAAGTCTTTGATTACCGGGAAAGCGCCGCTGCGCCAAGGCTCCACAGTAATAGTGGCGCCGGGTTTGAAATGACGCATGAACAGCTGGCAGGTGGTTACCTGATCGTCCGGACCGTGGGCACGGCCGTCTACATACAGGGAACAGGCACCGCAGATACCCTCACGGCAGTCGTGATCGAAGGCGATGGGTTCAACACCCTTGCGGATAAGCTGGTCATTCAGGATATCAAGCATTTCGAGGAACGATGCATCTTCCTCCACATCCGTAACGTGGTAGGTCTCGAAATGGCCTTTTGCTTTGGCGTTCTTCTGACGCCATACTTTCACATTATATTCCATAATCGGGATTAGTCTTTATAGTTACGGGTTGCAATCTTGATGTTCTCGTACTTGAGATCTTCCTTGTGCAGTTCAGGCTCCTTGCCTTCGCCCTTGTATTCCCAGGCGGCTACATACATGAAGTTCTCGTCATCACGCTTGGTTTCACCTTCTTCGGTTTGCATTTCCTCACGGAAGTGACCACCGCAAGACTCCCGACGGTTCAATGCGTCGTAGGCCATCAGTTCACCAATATCAAAGAAGTCTACCAGACGCAGGGCTTTCTCCAGTTCCTGGTTGAATTCTTCATTGGTTCCGGGTACGCATACGGTCTTCCAGAATTCCTCGCGGAGTTTCTTTATTTCCTCAATACCCTTCTTCAGGCCGGCCTCATTACGGGCCATACCTACATACTCCCACATAATGTGACCCAGCTTCTTGTGAAGGGCATCTACCGGAACAGTTCCCTTAACAGCAAACAGTTTGGCAATACGCTCCTTCACAGCCTTTTCAGCCTGCTCAAACTCGGGGGCATTGGTATCTGTCTTAGGCTCGGAGAACTTGTGGGACAGATAATCGCCAATGGTGTAAGGCAGCACGAAGTAGCCGTCGGCCAGACCCTGCATAAGGGCCGATGCACCCAGACGGTTTCCGCCGTGATCGGAGAAGTTGGCTTCACCGATGGCATACAGGCCGGGGATGGTGGTCTGGAGGTCGTAGTCTACCCAGAGACCGCCCATGGTATAGTGGATAGCGGGATAGATCATCATAGGCTCTTTCCAAGGGGAGGAGGAAGTGATCTTCTCATACATGTCAAAGAGGTTACCGTAACGCTCCTGTACTCTCTGGTGACCCAAACGCTTGATAGCATCGGAGAAATCCAGGAATACGGCCAGACCGGTTTCGTTCACACCGAAGCCGGCATCGCAACGCTCCTTGGCGGCGCGGGAAGCCACGTCACGGGGAACCAGGTTACCGAAGGCCGGATAACGGCGCTCCAGATAGTAGTCTCTGTCTTCTTCAGGAATATGGGAAGGTTTGATTTCGTGCTTGCGCAGTTTCATCACGTCTTCCATCTTCTTGGGAACCCAAATACGACCGTCGTTACGCAGGGACTCAGACATAAGGGTGAGTTTGCACTGCTGATCTCCGTGAACCGGAATACAGGTGGGGTGAATCTGGGCGAAGCAGGGATTGGCGAAGAAAGCACCCTTGCGGTATGCCTGCATGGCGGCAGAACCGTTGGAGTTCATGGCGTTGGTAGAAAGGAAATAGGTATTTCCATAACCACCGGTAGCCAGAACCACGGCGTGGGCACCGAAGCGCTCAATTTCACCGGTTACCAGGTTGCGGGCAATGATACCCTTGGCCTCACCGTTGATAATGACCAGATCCAGCATTTCGTGACGGGGATAGCTCTTCACGGTGCCATTGGCAATTTCCTTATTCAGGGAAGCATAGGCACCCAGCAGAAGCTGCTGACCGGTTTGTCCGCGGGCATAGAAAGTACGACTCACCTGCACACCACCGAAGGAACGGTTGGCCAGGTAACCGCCGTATTCACGGGCAAAGGGAACACCCTGTGCCACGCACTGGTCTATGATAGAGGCACTCACCTCTGCCAGACGATATACGTTGGCCTCACGGCTGCGGTAGTCTCCACCTTTGATGGTGTCGTAGAACAGACGGTAGATGGAGTCGTTGTCGTTCTGGTAGTTCTTAGCTGCATTGATACCACCCTGTGCTGCAATGGAATGAGCACGACGAGGGGAATCGCTGATGCAGAAAATCTTGACGTTGTAGCCCATCTCACCCAGAGATGCAGCTGCAGATGCACCGCCAAGACCGGTACCTACCACAATTACTTCCAGTTTCCGCTTGTTGTTGGGAGAAACAATCCGGATTTCGGCTTTACGCTTGGACCATTTATCTTTGAGCGGTCCGTCCGGAATCTTGGAAATCAATTTAGGATCTGCCATATAGTTTTATTATTGGTATTGCGATTTGCAAATATAAGTATTTTTCGTGACTTTCTTAGGACTTTTTATAACTTATAAGGTAAGCAGGGCACCTGATTGGGTTTTCCAAGAGATGCCCACATGGTCTTTCCTTCGAAAATAATGGCGCAGGAAGTAATGTCCCTGAGAATAGGAGCACCACTGCAGGAAATGTTCTTAATAAAGAAGTTATGGTCCCATTCTTCCATGGGTACATAGGTAGAAGCCAGAATCCTGTGGGCCTTAATATATCTGTCCACACCTTTTCTATCTTCCGGACGTCCCGTCATGGTAAAATTGGTTACAACGCGGTATCCAAGAGGTTCAATGTTCACATCAAACTTGGTCCATTTATAGTTGTTAACCTCATAATAAGCTGCTCCGCCCTTTTCATCAATGACGCCGAAGTTAGCTTCTACTCTCATCGGCCTGGAAAGAGTATCCAGAAAATTCTCAAAATCCTCCAGGGTTTCACAAATTTCCAGAGCTCTGTACATGAGTAATCCTTCTCCATCCATCATTTCATAAGGAACATCGTCGTCCTTCAAATCATAGGTGGCCGTATTCATGATGGCAAAGCCCGTCTCATTCATACCGCCCCATGCCTCAGGAGTTCCCAGCGGCACTTTAGCCAAAGGATTGGTGCGCCAATCGGCATTAACCAGGCACATCATCCTATATTTTTCTCCCTGGAAATATTCCACCGCCACATCCTGACAGCTGCTGTCCCGGTGCTTGAACATCACCGCCTTTCCATCCTTGGTATACTTTCCACTGACAATACAGGAAGTACACGCATAAGAATCAATGGATATAATTAAGAGTAAGATGCTAAAAAAGTGAACCGCTTTCATCTGGACTGTATTTTCTTTGATTTAAATAGGATTCCATACCCAGGTGGGAATAGGCCAGGTCTGTGGCCACCCGGCCTCTTTGAGTACGGATGATGAAACCTTCTTTTATAAGGAAAGGTTCGTATACTTCTTCCAGCGTACCGGCATCTTCACTTACGGAAGTAGCCAGAGTGCCGATACCCACCGGACCGCCCTTGAAAGTAATGATAAGCGTGCGGAGAATCTTGTTGTCAATGGCATCCAGACCTCTCTTGTCAATCTTTAGCTTATTCAGGGCAAATCGGGTAATTTCCAAGTTGATACGTCCGTCTCCCAGCACCTGGGCAAAGTCTCGGACACGCTTGAGGAGAGCATTGGCAATACGCGCTGTACCCCGGCTTCGAAGGGCAATCTCATAAGCCGCATCCTCGTCAATATCCAAAGCCAGAATACGGGCCGATCGGAGCACAATCTTCCGGAGGTCTTCCGTATCATAATACTCCAGGGCGCAATTAATACCGAAGCGATCCCTCAGAGGAGCCGTCAGTAAACCACTGCGCGTAGTGGCTCCCACCAGGGTAAAAGGATTCAGGGAAATGCGCACCGAACGGGCTCCCGGGCCCTTATCTATCATAATATCAATCACATAATCCTCCATGGCGGAATACAGATATTCCTCCACTTCGGGTGAAAGCCTGTGAATTTCATCTATAAAGAGAACATCTCCCGTTTCCAGGGAAGTAAGCAGGCCCGCCAAATCTCCCGGCTTATCCAGCACCGGGCCGGAAGTAACCTTCATATTAACGCCCATCTCATTGGCTATGATATGGGCCAGGGTGGTTTTACCCAGTCCGGGAGGGCCATGGAACAGAACGTGATCCAACGCCTCTCCGCGCAATTTGGCAGCCTTAATATAGATCCCCAAATTGGAGACAATTTCCTTCTGACCGGTGAAATCGTCCAGGCCTTGCGGGCGGATTATTCCCTCAAATTCATTATCTTTGCGCTCTATTGTGTCGTGTGGATCGAATTCGTTCATAACGGGCTAGATTCAATTCAGATACAAATATAGTTTTTTTATTTTTAAGAAAGTTGTTTTTGATATTCTTGTTGAAAAGTTAATAACTTTAATCAAGTAATTGAAAACTAACTTTTTAAGAGTAAATATAGTTGTTGAAAAAGACTGGAAAACCTCTGTAGGAATTGTGAATGGCCGTGACGCCCTTTTTCTTCCACAGTAAAAACCCGGTAATTAACAGGGTTACCAACAGCTTTTCAACAGGAAAATAAAGGGAATGTTGATAAGTCAAAAATCCTCTGCCCTTCTGCAAAACAAGCTTCAAAACTACTCTGAAGTGTTTTGCAGCGGGTTATTCTTGTCTGCCCGCTGGGCCGTTGTTTCCAAAGTTGCCAAAGAGAACCTCCATCTCATTATTCTTCCTACAAAAGAATCGGCCGAATATTGCAGCGCAGATTTATATAACCTTATAGAGGGAGACTGTGTCTTCTTCCTTCCCGAATCGGGCAAAAGCGTAGAAAGAAGCAACTATAAATCTTCCCTGGGTGTTCAGCGCACTGCGGCCATAGGCAGAATCTTACAAAAGGCCGATGGTCCCAGCTTCATCGTCACCTACCCGGAAGCCCTGGAAGAAAAAATACCCTCACAGAAAAAGCTGGAAGGGGCCCTCTTTACTATAAAGGTAGGAGAAGACCTTTCCTACGAAGCCTTGAGAAGCCGCCTTCAGGAAGAAGGCTTCGAGAAGGTAGATTTTGTATCGGCCCCCGGACAATATGCCGTGCGCGGCGCAGTGATTGATATTTTTTCCTACTCTCTGGAAAAACCCTACCGCATCACCTTCTTTGGCAATGAGGTAGATAAAATCAATACCTTCGACTGCAACACCCAGCTGTCCATAGAAAAACTGGAAAAAGCAGAAATTTACCCAGACATTGCTGCCAAAGAGGCCGATGAAGAAGGCATTTCCCTGCTCACCCTCCTTCCGGAAAACAGCACCGTGTGGCTGGACTCTTCCGATATGTACAAGGAAAGGGACTTCTTCGGGGAATTATCTGCCTTTAAAAAAGTATATCTGGATATTCCTCTTAAGAGGCAGGAAGTAGAGAGTATTCCCTTCCATATTGCTCCCCAGCCGGTATTCAATAAGAACTTTGAACTGCTTATTTCCGACATCCGTTCCCGGATAGAGAGTAATTATAAGGTATATATATTCGGGGAAAAAGAGAGCCAGCTGGAGCGTCTGCGTTCTATCATGCTGCAGGACGAACACGCCGTGATGCCGGAATTCGTAAAAGAAAAGAACATTCATTCCGGTTTCATAGACCACGACGATAAAGTATGCTGGTACACCGACCATGAGATATTTGACCGTTTCCACCGCGTTCGCCTCAGAAGAACGGTAGAAAAATCCGAGCAGCTCACCCTGAACGACCTTAATTCCTTTAACCTGGGAGACTATGTGGTACATATAGACCACGGCGTAGGCGTATTCGGCGGCCTGGTAAAGATGAAAGACGATTATGGCCGGGTGCGGGAAGTGGTGAAACTGATTTACAGCGGGGGAGACGTGGTATTTGTTTCCGTTCATTCCCTGCACAAAATTTCCCGTTTCCGTTCCAAGGACGGGGAGGCTCCGCGCATTAATAAACTGGGTTCCAAAACCTGGAGTAACCTTAAGAATACCGCCAAGTCCAAGGTAAAGGATATAGCTAAGGAACTCATTCAGCTTTACGCCAAGCGCCGCGCTTCCACGGGCTTTGCTTTCAGTGCCGATACCTACCTTCAGGAAGAACTGGAATCTTCCTTCATGTATGAAGATACCCCGGATCAGGAAAGGGCCACCAAGGCGGTTAAGGAGGATATGGAGGATACCTGCCCCATGGATCGCCTGGTGTGTGGAGACGTAGGCTTTGGCAAAACTGAAATTGCCATCCGGGCTGCCTTCAAGGCCGTTTGTGATTCCAAGCAGGTAGCGGTTTTGGTTCCTACCACTATCCTTTCCCTGCAGCATTACGAAACCTTCAAGGCCCGCCTCACGAATCTCCCCTGCACCATAGAATATGTGAGCCGATTAAGAACTGCCAAGCAAATCAGCGACATCAAAAAGCGGCTCAAGGAGGGGAGTATAGACATCCTCATCGGCACCCATAAAATCCTGGGTGGAGGCTTTGAATTCAAGGATTTAGGCCTTCTGATTATTGATGAGGAACAGAAGTTTGGCGTATCGGCCAAGGAAAAACTGCGCCAGTTCAAAAATTCAGTAGATACCCTTACCCTTACGGCCACTCCTATTCCCCGTACCCTGCAGTTTTCCCTTTTGGGCGCCAGGGATTTGTCCATTATCCAGACTCCCCCGCCCAACCGCATTCCCATCCAGACAGAGATTATCCTCTTTAACGAGGCCGAAATGAAGAGTATCATCAATTACGAGCTCAACCGCGGCGGGCAGGTTTTCTTCTTACATAATAAGGTAGAAGAATTGCCGGCCATTGAAGATATTCTGCACAGGCTCATCCCCGATATGAAGATTTGCGTGGCTCACGGTCAAATGGAATCCAAAGAGCTGGAAGACCGTATGCTGGCTTTCATGAGGGGAGATTATGACCTTCTTCTGTGCACCACTATCATTGAAAACGGCCTAGATATTCCCAACGCCAATACCATCCTGGTGAACCAGGCCCAGAATATCGGCCTGAGTGACCTTCATCAGTTGAGGGGCCGCGTTGGCCGCTCCAACAAGAAAGCTTTCTGCTACCTCATTGTACCGCCGCTTATTTCCATTACGGACGATGCCCGCAGAAGGCTGCGCGCCATTGAAGAGTTCTCAGACCTGGGCAGCGGTTTCAACATTGCTATGCAGGATTTGGATATCCGGGGAGCCGGTAACCTTCTGGGTGCCGAGCAAAGCGGCTTCATTTCCGATATGGGCTACGAAACCTACCAGAAAATTCTGTCTGAAGCCATGGATGAACTGGGCATGGAAACACAGGTTTCCCAGCGCCTGGGGTATGAAAGATTTGTAGAAGACTGCACCATAGAAACAGACCAGCCCGCCCTTATTCCGGACGATTATATAGATGTAACGGCAGAGAAAATCCGCCTCTATAAGATGTTGGATGCTCTTACCGACGAGCGGGAAATAGACCGTCTGGGCCAGCAGGTGGCCGACCGTTTCGGTCCGCTTCCCCTGGAGGTGCAGAACCTTCTGTTTGTGGTGAAAATCAGAAACTTGGGTGCCCAGATGGGCTTTGAGAAGATTATCATCAAGAACGGCATGCAGATTATGTTCTTCGTGAACAATCCCATGTCTCCCTACTACAAGTCCAAGCGCTTCGAAACCATCCTCTCCCGGGTGAATGAACATCCGGCCGATTTCAAGTTCAACCAGGATGGCGGCAAGTTGCGCACCGTTTCTCGCGGGGTGAATACCCTGTCATCGGCCCTCTTTATTTTGAAAAAACTGCAATAATTGGTAAATTTGCAGGCTATGTCCAACTTGCTCATAGAAATAGGAAATACCGCTCTGAAGGCCGCCTGGGCCGAAGGAATGACCCTTGGAAAGACTTACCGTTACCAAGGGGAGAAATTTGTAGACTTCATTCTTTCGCTCACCCGGCGGGATAAACCGGCTGTTATGGCAGTTTCTTCCGTGTATCCGTTCACGGAGGCAGAGATAGAGCTGTTGGAAAAAGAATGCGAGAAACTTCTCCTGCTGGATCATAACCACAAGGAGATGCTCTTCTCCCACGGACTGCCTTCCTACCTGTCCTACGACCGTGCCGCCGCCCTGGTGGCCGCCCGGCATCTGTTCCAGGGAAAAGGCTGTACCATAGTGGATTTTGGCACCACCCTTTCGGTAGATTTCATCTCTCCGGAAGGCCTTTATACAGGAGGTAACATAGCCTTGGGTTTCCGCACCCGTTTCAAGGCTTTGAACCGCTATTCCCGCTCACTTCCCCTGGTGGACACCCCGGACAATCCGGAGCTGGTGGGCCTTTCCGAAAAGGCTTCCATCGAGAGCGGAGTAGTCTCAGGCATTATATTTGAAATGGAGGGCTACCTGAATCTTCATCCGCAAAACGTGGTGGTCTTTACCGGAGGCGACGCGAATTATTTTGCAAAACGGATGAAAAGTTCCATATTTGTAATTTGTAACCTCGTTTTGATGGGGTTGGCTTTAATGGCTGAAGAGTATGTTCGCAAGAATGAGAAATAGTTTGTTTGCACTGGCTTTGCTGGTGTTTTCTGCCGGCTCCCTGTGGGCCCAGACCGACGGAACTTACGGTGGTTTTTCCCCTTATTCCGTCTTTGGACTGGGGCAGATGCACCAGAGCGGAACATCCTGGAACAAGGGTATGGGAGGCGTAGGTATTGCAGCCCGTAACCACCGTTTCATCAACATTCTCAATCCTGCTTCCATGACGGCCCGAGACAGCCTCTCTTTCATGGCCGATATGGGCATCAGCGGACGTATGTCCATCTTCCACGAGGGCAGCAAAAAGGCCTTCAACACCACGTTCAATATTGACGACGTGGTCATCTCCTTCCCCATGTGGCGCAATACCGCCTTCATGGTGGGCCTTACGCCCCTCAGTGACGTAGGATACAATATTTCCTACCTGGAGATGGACGTTTACACCCAGCAGCGCAAGTTCACTTCGGTGGGTAACGGCGGTACTTATCAGTTCTTTGCCGCCGCCTCTGCCACTCTGTGGAACCGCCTCTCCGTGGGTGCTCAGTTCAATTACACCTTCGGTAATATCAGCAAGAAATCTACAGTTTCCTACGGAGACGAATCTTATCGCACCAGCGTGTACGGAGACTCCCTGCAGGTAAATAACCTCAGCGGTAAGTTTGGCATTCAGTACGAACAGCCCCTCTCCGGCCAGTCCGTCATTACGGTGGGTGCCACTTATAAACTTTCCACTCCCATCAACGGCCACAGCGTACATTACCTGGAGTTAGGCAACTACGACCGCAGAAGAGACCCCGCAGAACTTAAGGAAAAGGGCCTTCGCATGGGAGACGAACTGGGCGTTGGTATAAGCTACCGCCAGGGAGACGACCTTCTGATAGAATTCGACTACACCCGCTCCAACTGGAGTAACAGCAAACTGGACCAGGTGAAAGGCTTCTCCAACGTAGGAGACGTTGTGTTTGCCCCGTCCGTGGGCCAGTCCTTCCGCGTGGGCGGAGAGTTCACCCCCAACCGAAACGACATCCGTTCGGGCTTCCTGCATTTTATTCGCCGTTGCACCTTCAGAGGAGGTGTCTATTACGACCAGTCTTACTATACGGTAGACGGCGCCCACGTCAATTCCCTGGGTGTAACCCTGGGTACAACCATGCCGGTTTTCCGCTGGTACAACGGTCTCAGCTTGGGTGTTGAGTTCGGTCGCAGAGGCCTTGCCACCTCGCAGGTGAAGGAAAATTATTTTGGTTTTAGCATCGGATTCAATATATTTGACATTTGGTTCCAGAAGCG
>DFLI01000109.1:4749-6492 GCA_002373715.1 Bacteroidales bacterium UBA3623 | reverse complement strand
ATATGAAAAAGTTAGCTCTGATTTTCTTCGCAGCCATGGCTCTCGTGGGCCAGAATGCCCTTGCTCAGACCTCCCGTTTCGGTCACGGCAAAGACAGCGCAGACTGCGTGCTGTACCTCTCCTACTATCAGGAGTACTACAAGCAGAAAAATTACGACTCTGCCCTTCCCAACTGGCGTAAGGCATATGCTGTTTGCCCTGCTACGGCATCTCAGAACATGTTCATCCATGGCACCACCCTCATGACCCGTCTGTACAATCAGACCAAGGATCCGGCGGCCAAGAACGCTATCGTAGACACCATCCTCACCCTTCAGGACCAGCGTATGGCCGCTTATCCCAAGAACCGCGTCTCCATCCTGAACAACAAGGGTCAGCACATCATCAACTATCGCAGCTCCGATGCCGCCTACACCTATGAGAACCTGGGCGCCATCGTAGACGAGCTGGGCCCTCAGGCCAACGGTCCCCTGCAGGTGAATCTGCTTCAGGCAGCCATCGGCCTGTACCGCGAGAATAAGCTCAGCGCCGACGATGTGATTGCTACCTATGATAAGGTAAGCGCCAACGTAGAGAACGCATCGGCCAAGAGCGACGCCGAGAAGGAAGACAACGCCAAGGTGAAGGCCACCATCGAGTCCATCTTCGCCGACAGCAAGGTAGCTTCCTGCGAAAACCTGCTGGCCATCTTCGGTCCCCGCTTCGAGGCCGATCCTAACAACCTGGCCCTGGTTTCCAACATCGTGAAGCTCATGAACTCTGCCGACGACTGCGCCTCCAACGACCTCTACCTGAACGCCGTTACCGCCATGTATAAGTTGGATCCTTCCTATCGCAGTGCTTATGGTCTGTTCCGTCTGAACGCCGCCCGCGACAATGTGGCAGACGCCTGCCGCTACCTGGAAGAGGCCATCGCTTCTGACGAGTCAGATGCAGAAGTAGACGCCAAGTACTACTATGAGCTGGCTGCTTTCTGCTACAAGAACAATATGCGCAGCAAGGCCAACGAGGCCGCCAAGAAGGCTGTCGAAATGGATTACGGTTATGCCGGTAAGGCCTACATGATCCTGGGTAACCTCTGGGCTTCCGCTCCTTGCTCCGGTGATGTGGACAAGTATGCCCGCTACTGGGCCGCTACGGACTACTACCAGAAGGCCCGCACGGCAGACGCCACCCTTTCCGACGATGCCGGTAAGGCCATCTCCGCCGCCGCCGCCAACTATCCGCCCGCAGCTGAAATCTTCATGTACGACCTTAGCGCCGGTCAGTCCTACACCGTATCCTGCGCTGGTATGTCGGCCTTCACCACGGTGCGTGTAAGCAACCGCTAGTGAGAGACAATCACATATTTACGATGATAGCAAGCGCTCTGGCGCTTGCTTTCGTCGTATATTCCTGCAAGGGTAATCTCTCCGAGGCTGAAAAACTGGACCTGGAGACCATCCCCCTGCAGACTGTGGACGATATGTTTTATGTTCAGTCGGAAAACGGCCGGCTGAAACTGAGGGTAGAAGCCCCCAGAATGGAGGTATATGAGCACGACACTGTGTCGTACGACCTCTTCCCCAAGGGCATCCGCGTCTATGGTTATTCGGAGGAAGGCCTCCTGGAAACCACCATTGTTTCCCGCGAGGCAAGGCACGACAAGGGCCTGGGCTCCAACCGAAAAGGGGAGCTTTGGGCGGCCTATGGAAAGGTTGTGGTAAAGAATATCATCAAAGGGGAAAGAATGGAAACCGACAC
>DFLI01000109.1:0-4592 GCA_002373715.1 Bacteroidales bacterium UBA3623 | reverse complement strand
TCGGACGAAATGGCCCGCAACGCCATTCTGCTCCAGCCTTTCGACAACGAGTTCATCATTGACAACGACAGCACCCGGGTGGTTATAGACTCCGTGAATTTTATCGGCCCGCTGTTAAAAAAATAGTGGTATTTAGAAGAAAATTAGTAACTTTGCAGCCCTTAAGCGCAATTTTTTAGGAAAATATTAAAAAGTACATACAAAAATGGCAGCTCTTGAGACCATCAGAACTAAGTTTGGCATTGGTGCATCCCTCATCATTGCCTTCGGTCTTTTACTCTTCCTTGTAAACCCGTCCGACATCATCCAGACGGTTCAGTCCACTTCTTCGAAGAACGATGTCGGCAAAATCAATGGGAAATCTATCTCCTATCTGCAGTTTGACAACGAGGTCCGTCAGATGGACGAGGTGCGCAAGATGATTTCCGGCACCACTTCCTCTTCCGACGAAGACCAGGCCCAGCTGCGCAACGTTACCTGGCAGAACCTGGTAGACCGCTACCTGGTTATCCCTACCATCGAGAAGGCAGGTATCCACGTGGGCCAGAAAGAGCAGGAAGACCTGTTCGTGGGAGACAACATCTCGCCCGTAGCCTCCAGCTTCTACGGCTTCTATGACGAAGACGGCAACTACTCTGTAGACCGCGTCCGTGAACTGGTGGAAGGCGCCGAGACCAACGAGTCCTACCGCATGATCCGCGACTATCTGTTTAACGCTTCCCTCACCAACCGCTACAACGAGAAATACATTTCCCTGTTCAACGCCGGTACCTATGTGAATGCCCTGGAGCGCAAGCGCGCCATCGAGGAGAACAACACCACCGCCAGCGTAGACTTCGTAATGGCTCCCGGTACCTATTTCCCGGAAGATTCCACCGTTGTTGTGAGCAAGGCAGAGGTTGAGAAGTACTACAACGGCCACAAAGAGGCCTTCCGTCAGGTAGCCAACCGCGACGTCCGTTACGCCGTGTTTGAGCTCAAGGCTTCCCAGGCCGATATCGCCGCCGCCAACGCCAAGTTCGTAGGTCTGTACGACGAATTCGCCAGCACCGACAACGTGCGTTCCTTCCTCCAGAAGAACTCCGACCGCAAGTGGGACGACAGTTGGTACAAGGAGGGTGAACTCCGCAGCGTAAATGCCGACGTTGAAAAGTTCGTATCGGCCAACAAGGAAGGTGTATCCCCTATTTTCCAGGATGGTACCACTTTCTTCGCCGCCCGCATCATGGATAACGCCAACCTGCCGGATTCCGTGTATGTGCGCCACATCATGCTGGTGGGCACGGATGCCCAGCACCTGGCCGACAGCTTGGTGAAGGTGGTTAACAAGAACAACTTCTCCACCCTGGCCAACCTCTATTCTGCCGACAAGGGCAACGCTCAGGACGGCGAACTGGGTAACCTGGGTTGGATGACCAAGAATATCATGATCAAGGGCTTCGAGCCCGTTCTGGAAGCCAAGGTGGGTGTGCCTTTCGTGCTGAACACTCAGTACGGTTCCCACGTGGTTGAGGTAACCAAGGCCACCAAGCCCGTTGCCAAGAAGAAGGTTGCCGTCTTCGAGAAGGAAACCGCCATCTCCAAGGAAACCGAGCGCGCCATCTCCGAGGAAGCCCGCCTGCTGGCTGTGCGTTCCCAGGGCAAGCTGGACAACTTCAAGACGGTTTGCGACACCACCGGCATCTACGCCCGCAGCCAGAACATCACCGAGGCTACGGACAGCTACGGCGCCATCTCCCACGCCAAGGAAGTAACCCGCTGGGCCTTCAACAACAAGCCCGGTAAGGTTTCCGACGTTATTCCCGTGGACAACAAGTACTACTTCGTGGTGGCTGTTGAGAACGCCCACAAGGAGGGTATCGCTCCTATGAAGGACGTTTACGAAACCATCCGCTCCCAGGTATATCGTGAGAAATACATCGAGAAGCACGCTCAGGATGTAGCTTCCCAGATAGAGGGTCTCTCCTCTCTGGAGGCTGTGGCTGAAAAGCTGAACACCCCTGTGTCTTCCGTCACCGACGTCACCTTCTCCACCAACTCTGCCCCTACCACTGAGCCCGCCTTCGTGGGTGCCGTGGCATCGGCCAAGGAGGGTGCCCTCAGCGGCCCTGTGGCCGGCATCATGGGTGCCTATGTGTTCCAGGTGAACAGTCGCGAAATGGGTTCCTACTACACTGAGGAGGACGCCAAGGCCGCCCAGACCCGTTTCGTGAGCTACTACGACCAGATGATCCTGCCCATCATGATGGACAAGACTGTCAAGGACAACCGTGCCCGTTTCTATTAATAGATTCGCCCATGTCTTTAAAATGTGGAATAGTAGGCTTGCCCAATGTGGGCAAGTCTACTTTGTTTAACTGCGTAAGCTCTGGCAAGGCCCAGAGCGCCAATTTTCCCTTCTGCACCATAGACCCTAACGTGGGCTCCACCAATGTGCCCGACAAGCGTCTGGAGGTGCTTACAGAGATTTGCCAGCCCAAGCGCACCATTCCCGCCACGGTGGAAATTGTAGACATCGCCGGCCTGGTGAAGGGGGCTTCCAAGGGAGAGGGCCTGGGCAACCAGTTCCTGGCCAACATCCGCGAATGCGACGCCATCCTGCACGTGCTCCGCTGCTTCGACGACGGCAATATCGTGCACGTAGACGGCTCTGTAGACCCTGTCCGAGACAAGGAGGTAGTAGACACCGAACTCCAGATCAAAGACCTGGAAACGGTGGAAAACCGCATCAAGAAGGTGGAAAAGCAAGCCACCACCGGAGGAGACAAGGAGGCCAAGAAACTGCTGGCGCTGCTGCTTCGTTACCGCGAGGCTCTTTTGCAGGGCCTTTCCTGCCGCACCGTGGTGCCGGAGAATGCCGAAGAGGAGCAGATGGCTCACGAGCTGTACCTGCTAACTAACAAGCCCGTCATGTACGTGTGCAACGTGGACGAGGCTTCGGCAGCCATCGGTAACGCCTATGTGGAGGCCGTGCGCGCCGCCGTGGCTGCCGAAAATGCCCAAATCCTGGTGATTGCCGCCAAGACGGAGGCCGAAATTGCCGAGATTGAAGACTATGACGACCGTCAGATGTTCCTGGAGGAGATGGGCCTTTCCGAGAGTGGTGTAGTGCGCCTCATCCAAAGCGCCTACAAGCTGCTGGGCCTGCGCACCTTCTTCACCGCCGGAGCCGACGAATGCCGCGCCTGGACCATTGTGGCTGGAGACAAGGCCCCACGCGCAGCAGGCGTCATCCACACAGACTTCGAGCGGGGCTTCATCCGCGCCGAGGTCATCAAGTACGAAGACTTCGTCCAGTACAAGACGGAAGCCGCCGTCCGTGCCGCCGGCAAAATGGGCATCGAAGGCAAGGACTACGTGGTTCAGGACGGAGACATCATGCATTTCCTGTTTAACGTCTAGTACGTTTCCAAACCGATTTCATCCGGAAGAAAATTATTTTTTGTGCGGCTGCCCAAAAAACCAATTTTCTTCCGGATTTACATTTCTATTTCCAGCCATATAGGGTAATGGTCGGAAACGCCGCCCAGGTAGCGGGGTCCGGAATAAGTTCGGAGCGGTTTGGTACCCGCATGGGCTTTGTCGGGCGTAGTTAGAAAGGGGGGCCGAAGGATTTGCATCGGCGCCTGAATCTCCGGCGAAACGAAAAACAAATCTATAAGCTCCCAGGTTCCCTCATATTTAATGGTGCCTTCTCCCTTCTGTTGCAAAGGCCGGCCCAGATTTACCAGAGAGGGCTCTAAAAGCCCGTATACCGGGTTATCCGGCGTGTCGTTGAAGTCTCCCATAGCCAGTATGCTTTTGACACCTTCTGCGCGCAGGGAATCGGCCAGAAAGGCCAGCCTTTCCACAGCTGCCCGCCGCCTGGGTTCCGACTCTTCCAGGCCGCCGTATTTTGAGGGGTGATGATTGACCAGAAGGGCGACATCGGCCCCCTCCGCCGTATGAAAACGGGCCAGGAGGATATCCCGGGTGCGCATAACGCTGTCCTCCTGATACAGGTGACAGGGCTTTGCATCGGCCAGCGTAAGTCTGGAGGGCCGATAAAGCAGCGCCACGTCTATGCCGCGAGGGTCGGGAGATTCGAAGTGAACAGCGCGATAGTCCAGCTTTTCAAGGGCGGTTGAATGGAGAAGTTGCCTCAGTACGTAGGCGTTTTCCACTTCTGCAAAACCCACGGCGTCCGGCAGGCCGCCTTCCTGAGTGCCGGCCCAAAGGATGCCCTTGGCCACAGCGTTACACTTGGCCTGAAAGCGTTTCCGTGTCCAGCGGCGTTCTCCGCGGGACGAGAACTCCGCATCGGAGGTGCTGGTTCCGCCGTCTCGGTAGTCAAAAAAGTTCTCCAGGTTCCAGAATATCACCCGGAGGGTGTCGGAAGGGGGCGTGGCTAAGAACAGGATAGCCCAGCAAAGTGAGATTAATACGTTCATGGCCAAAGATAAGTGCTTTATTTTGAACAGGCAGAGCGAAACAAAAATACTTTTCGCTTTATTTTCAATCAAATAAATATATTTATTTATCTAGTGATGGAGAACGGCGGTTTTTAACGGGTATTTAACAAAATATCCTTATCTATTCTTATGACTTTCCCA
>DFLI01000013.1:309-9128 GCA_002373715.1 Bacteroidales bacterium UBA3623 | reverse complement strand
CGGTGATTACGGTGCTGGTAACTGGTATCAAGCTCCGTGGGGCCGATGGGGGACAATGGCTGCTGCTCATGTCGGCCTTCGGCTCGCTGATGGGCGTGCTGGCCACCGTATGCTCGGCCAACGGGTGGATTATCACCTTCCTCTTTGGCTTCCTGGACGTAAGTATATATGGTATTGCCTGCTGGATTAACTGGCGAGACGGCGGTTCGGGCCTGGGGAATGCGCTGCTGCATTTTGTCTACTTTGTGCCCATGCAGCTGGTGGGCTTCCTCCAGTGGAAGAAGCGGGGAGCCAAAGGCGAGTCTCAAGTTAAGGCGCGCCGGCTTTCTCCGGCCATGCGCTGGGGCTGGCTGGGCATCAGCGTGGTGGCCACGGTTATCCTTTATATTGTTATCCTGCAGTTCGACCGCAGTGCGGCGGAGGGCTTCCTCCGGGTAGCCGTGCTGCTGGATGTGGTGCCGCTGGTTTGCAATATCATCGGCCAGCTGCTCATGTCCACGGCCTACATGGAGCAGTGGTTTTTCTGGATTGCCGTGAACATTACCTCCATCGGCCTGTGGATTTTCTCCGACAAATCCTTTGCTCCGGTATACATTGTGAAGTATAGTTTCTATCTGATCAACTCCTTCAACGGACTCAGAATCTGGCTCAACTTAAGCCGCGATTTTCGTAATTAAGAAAATTTTATTACATTTGCACGTTATTTCGCTTCGAAAGAGAATTTGAAAAACGTAAACAATAAACTTAAAACCGACAATTATGACTAAGGAAGAAATCGTAAAGCAGGTCAAGGATATCATCGTTGACAAGCTTGGTGTCGAGGAATCCGCTGTTACTGAAAGTGCCAGCTTCACCAATGACCTCGGTGCCGATTCTCTGGACACCGTAGAGCTGCTCATGGAATTTGAGCGCGTATTCGGTATCAAGATTCCTGATGAGGAAACCAGCGGTATCGCCACTGTAGGAGATGCCATCGCTAAGGTAGCCGAAAAGATAGGTGAGTAATTTCTCCCATCTAAAATAAATTCCCGGGCCATATGGTCCGGGAATTTTTATTTTGTCTCCTGTGGAGTTTAGTCCTCGGGAATGTTGAAGGTGACGCGGAAGATGGGATGGCGCTTGGCCCCGTAGCCGCAGAGCACGGCGTGGTAGTAGCGGTCCTTATCCAGTTCGGTGGTATAGGAATACTGCTGCTCGGTGGAGGCGCTCATCATCTGGGCCAGCATCATGTAGCTGTAGTAGTTGCTGTAGCCGCCGTAGCCATAGCCACCGTAGCCGCCATATCCTCCGCCGTACAGGGCATTGTAGTAGCTGGCATACATGAGGTTCTGGTAGTATTCATTGTCGTAGAGGGAACCGTTGGCCTCTGCCACTTTCTCCGTGTGGATGGTGAGCAGCCAGATATCGGCATTGGTGGCGGTGTCCAGGTCTGTGCGGGTGAGCAGCTCCTGCAGGTGATAGGTGATGTCCGGTTTGTATACCAGGTTGGAGCGGTCAATCTCGCCCTGGTCTTCCGAGCTTACGGAAGCGTCCGTGAGACCGGCGAAAGTGGGGCGTTCCACACCCTCATCGTCTGTGATGGTGGTTTCAATGGTGGGGCTTAGCACCGAAGGGAAATACTTTAATTCCGTATAGTCTTCGGGCATATTGAAAGGCAGCACGATGGTGGCCTTTACAATGACGGCCTTTTCGGGGTCTCCTCCATGGGCCAGGATGGCGGAAAGGGTTTTCTCCTGCAGCTCACGGGCCAGGATAACAGGCTTGAGTCCGCCGCCGCCCTCTACCAAAACATTACCCGTCACGGGACCGGCCTTCGTAGACTGGGTGGTGCGGTTAAAGCAGTATTGGTAGAACTTGGTGTTATCGTTTATGTATTCAGCTTCATCATACAGCTCGGGTTCTCCGGGGATGATGAGGAAGGTGGAGTCTTTCTGCACGCCGTTCCAGGTGCTGTTCACCGTGAGCAGGCCCACGTTGTTGTTGCGGACGTAGTAGTTACTGGAAACGGACAGGCAGGACAAGTCGAACAGGTTGATGCGGCCGCCCAGACCTTCCGGTTCGTCGGTGCGGAGGTGGATACCGGGCATCAGGGCCACGAAAGCATCGTATTTATCAATGCCGTCATCTTGGCTGCGGTCCTTGAAAACGGGGCCCACGCTCACTATTGCATCCACGTACTTCTGGGCAAACTCCTGGGTGAAGTTGAAGGTGAGGTCTCCGGTGCCGCTGTAGGAGATGAGACCCTTGGTGATGATATCTGTTCCGTGGGGGATCTCCTGCGTGTTGCGGGTGTCGTCTTCAGAACCGGGCAACTGTTTGGTGAGTTCCGTCACATAGATGTTCTGGAAGATGCTGGCCTGGCTGTCAATGGAGCAGGAAACCGTATCCTGGGCAAAGTTGAGCAGGAAACTCACGGCCTTGGGGTTGGTACCCAGGTCTATGGTGTCCTTCTGGGGGATGAGCGTGAAAGCGGCTTCACGGGTGGTGAGACCGAAATTCTCGTCCCGGATGGCGCCAATGACGATGCGCGTGTCCGAATAGCCCGACAGGGCCTCGGAGGCTTTGAGCTGGATCTCTTCCAGCGGGAATTCTGCGGTATAGGTGTCGAACAGGAGACTCTTGTCCACCAGTCCTTTCCCGAGGCTGTTGTCTACTTTGATGCAGCTGGGGGTTGCCAGGGCTGCTGCAAGACACAGGGCTAGGAAAACTTTCTTCATGCTAACAGATTGTCGTAAAATGCGTTGTATTTGTCCATGTAGCTTCCGTCGGAGAGAGCGGCCTCGTCGCAGGGGAGGACCGGAATGCCCAGGGAGTTAACATGTTCTACCAGGGCCGGGGCCACATTGGGGGCGCCCAAAATAATGCCGTCGGAATACTGCGTGGCTAATTTAGCAAGTTCCATGCCGTCTGCATTCTCCGAGAGGGAAACATCTTCCGGGCCGATGGCACCGTACAGGATGGTCTGGTTAAAGCCGGGGGAGAGCTTCTCCGTGGAGACGTCGTCGAAGAGGGAAAGGACCACCTTGGAGTTGGAGAAGATAGGGTCGTCCTTGTAGGCTTTCTTGAGATACAGGGGCAGTACGTGGGAAATCCATCCGCTGCAGTGGATGATATCCGGGGCCCAGCGCAGTTTCTTCACGGTTTCCAGCACGCCGCGGGCAAAGAAGATGGCACGCTCTCCGTTGTCTGCGAAGAACTGACCCTTCTCGTCGCGGTCTATCTGCTTGCGGCGGAAATAATCTTCGTTATCGATGAAGTATACCTGGATGCGGGCGGCCGATATGGATGCGACCTTGATGACGAGGGGGCGGTCTACGTCCGAGATGATGATGTTCATGCCGGAGAGGCGGATGACCTCGTGCAGCTGATTCTTTCGCTCGTTGATGCAGCCGTAGCGGGGCATGAAGGCACGGATTTCCTTCTTGCGCTCCTGAATGCCCTGAGGGAGCTCACGGCATACCTTGGCAATCCGGGTTTCCGGAAGGTAGGGGTACATCTCGGAGTTGACAAACAGAATCTTCTTGGCGGAATCTCCCATAATAGTTACTTACAATTAACCCACAAAGTTACTAAAAATTTTTGAGATTTTGGGCAGTTTCCGTAACTTTGGAGCGAAATGAAGAATTCAACCATGCGCCGCAGGCTCATCAGTGCCTGGATTTCTACGGTAGTGAGCCTGTCTCTGGTCCTGCTCCTGGTGGGAGTGGGCACCTTGCTGGTGATAAACGCCAGGGAGGTGGGAGACTATTTCAAGGAAAACCTCCAGATTAACGTGCTCCTGAAGGATCAGGTTACGGAAGAAGAAGCGCTGGCCTACGAATCCAAGGTGGCTGCCATTCCCGGCGTCCGCGCCACGCACTACATTTCCCGCCAGCAGGGTGCTGAGGAAATGGCCCGCATGCTGGGAGAAGACTTCCTCAAAGTGTTTGAATCGGCTCCCGTGCCCATCTCCATCGATGTGAACCTGGAGGCGGAGTATGTGTCTTCCGACAGCCTGGAGGTGGTGAAGGCCCAATTGGCGGGGAGCCCGCTGGTGGAAGAAGTGGTGTACCAGACGTCCCTGGTAGATGCCCTTAACCAGAATCTCCAGCGTATTTCGCTGGCGCTTTCCCTCATGGTGGCCGTGCTGCTGTTCATTTCCTTCGTCCTCATTGGCAACACCGTCCGGCTGGATTTGTTCAACCGGCGTTTCAGCATTTATACCATGCATCTGGTGGGCGCCACGCGGGCCTATATCCGGGCTCCTTTTGTGGGCCGGGCGGCTCTGCAGGGCATCTTTGCGGCGCTCATCGCCATCATCCTGCTGGTGGGCGGCCTCTTCTTCCTGAAGGACGAATTCGCCCAGATGTTCAAGATCTTTACCCTGGACAGCCTGCTAATCACCATGGGCGTCATGTTCGTGGTAGGCCTTGGCGTGGCCACCCTCAGTACCTTTGTGGTGGTGAACCGCCTGGTAGGCTATAATAGGGACCAACTTTACGCGTATTAGACTATGGCAAAACAACTTAATACCAAACAGGACAAATCCGGCAAGATGGCCCTCACGGCCAAGAGCCTGCGCTTTATGATTGCGGGCCTGGCAGTGCTGGCGGCCGGTTTCCTGCTCCTTTCCGGAGGAGGCTCCGAAGACCCTAACGTATTTAACTACGCCATGTTCGACTTCCGTCGCCTGGTGGCCGCTCCCATCGTAATAGTGGCTGGCATAGTGCTGGAGGTGGTAGCTATTATGGGCAAGTTTGAGGATAAAAAAGCGGAATAAACTATGGAATGGTGGCAGGCTTTTTTGTTAGGTCTTGTTCAAGGCCTCACGGAGTTTCTTCCAGTGTCCAGCTCGGGACATCTGTTAATCTTTAAAGAGCTGCTGGGAGTAGACGGAGAGGGCTTCCTTGACTTTACCGTCACCGTGCATTTTGCTACGGTACTGGCCACGCTGGTGGTGTTCTGGGGTGCCATTGTAAAGCTTCTGAAGGGCTTTTTCAAGTTCAAGTATAACGACGAAACAGACTATATCTGCAAAATCCTGGTTTCCTGCATTCCGGTGGCCCTGGTAGGCTTCCTGTTCAAGGATCAGGTAGAGGCCCTGTTCAGCGGAGATCTGTGGCAGGTGGGTGTGGGTCTTTGCATTACGGCCTGTTTGCTTCTGTTCTCGGATAACGCCGGCAAGCGCATCAAGGTGCCCGTTGCCAAAGACCAGCGCAACGGCATTTCCTATTGGCAGGCCTTTGTGGTGGGCGTGGCCCAGGCTTTTGCCGTGGCGCCGGGCGTGTCCCGCAGCGGCAGCACCATTGCCACGGGTCTTCTCACCGGCGTAAAGCGTGAGAACATGGCCCAGTTCTCCTTCCTCATGGTGCTCATCCCTATTGTGGGAGAGCAGTCCCTGGATTTGCTGAAGGTGGCCGTGGGCAGCGAAACCTTCGGCGCCGGCGTGGGCTCCCTGGCCCTCTGCCTGGGCTTTGTGGCCGCCTTCTTCAGCGGCCTGTTTGCCTGCAAGGTAATGATTGCCATTGTGAAGAAGGCCAAACTCACCTGGTTCGCTCTCTACTGCCTGCTGGTCGCAGCCCTCATCTTCATTTTCGGATAACCTTTTTGTCATTCTGAGCGTAGCGAAGAATCTGTGTCCACGACATTAACATATTTTGTCTCCGACGTGCATCTGGGCCTCCAGGTGGCAGACCCTGCGGCCCGTGAAGCCCGCTTTGTGGACTTCCTCCGCGGGATAGACCCGGCCGCCACGGAGGCGCTGTACCTCATGGGAGACATCTGGGATTTCTGGTACGAATACCGGGACGTGGTGCCCAAGGGTTATGTGCGGGTGCTGGGCGCCCTTACGGACCTTATGGACGCCGGCGTCAAGGTGTATTTCTTCCAGGGAAACCACGACATCTGGACCTACAGCTATTTCCAGGAACAGGGGATGATTCCCCTTACTCAGCCTTATGTGACCACCATCGGCGGAAAGCGCTTCTGCCTGGGTCACGGAGACGGCCTGGGCCCCGGAGACTATGGTTACAAATTCATCCGCTGGATGTTTCACAACCGTTTCCTGCAAGGGGCCTTTTCCTGTCTGCACCCCTGGATGGCCTATCGGCTGGGAGAAGGATGGAGCCGCCGTTCCCGCCTTTCCAAGAACGTCGCCTATGTCTTCAAGGGGGCCGATGAACCCCTCTACAAATTCTGCCAGGACTACCAGTCCCACTATCCGGTGAACTACTTCATCTTCGGCCACTACCACTGCCGCGTAGACATGCCCGTGGGCACCGCCCGCCTCCTCATGCTGGGAGACTGGATCACCGCCCCCAACTGGATAGTGTTCGACTCTGACAAGAAAGAAATAAAAGCCTGTCTGGAATAGGTAGAATCCTGTTCTAAAGTCCCTCCCCCGAGGGGAGGGGTTTCGGGAGGGGGTAACGTAAGGAAGCTACCGCAGGTAGCTCTCCGGAACCACCACGCGTGGTGGTTCTTCCCAGAATACGGACCAGTAAAGGGCTGGGAATTCTCCGGCCTGCCAGATTTGCACCAGCTCTTCCAGTTCTTTATCGGCTCCGGTAGGGTCGTACTGGGATTTCAGGTTGTTGTCGAAGAGTTTGGCAACGCCCTGCCAGAAGGCGGCCGTGATGCCGCCTTTGTAGTCCTTGATAATTTCGTAGACCGTGAGGCCGGTTTCGCGGCTCACCAGTTTCAGGAGCACGGCGCCTTGCTGGATGCTCATTTCTCGGAAAGAGCCTTCGAAGTCCTTGAACAGCTGCTTCTGGATGGCGTCAATGTAGCGTTCCTTGCGAAGGCCCCGGTAATGATTGGCGTTCAGGGTGCTGTCCACCTGGCGCACCAGGTTTCCCGAAGCCATCGCGTACGGGTATACGCGCGCAAACCTCCATACTAATTTATAGTAGTTCCGCCAGTTCCTGGGATTCTGGCGGGAGCCGTGGCCGAAAATATAGATAGGGGGGAGGTTGTCCAGATAGGTGGTGTCTCCGTTCTCCACCAGCATGCGAAGGAAGCCCCGGCCGCCTTCGATGCCATCGGCCTGAACCTTCCGACGTGCCATCTCTTCCTGCTTGGCGCGGGCCTGCTCCATAGCCCTGCGCACATGGTTTTGGGCCGATGCGGGCAGCGTCAGCAGCAGGAGCGTGAGCACCAGGAAGATATGGAGGCTTCGTTTCACGGATTGCAAAGATAGGTACTTGCAAAAAATCTACCAAACAAAGATCCCCGATCCAGTCGGGGATGACGGTCTCGTCATGCCCGGCTCCGACCGGGCATCTTTCGGCCCAAATGCTTCTGTCGAAAATGGCGGAAAGATTTTTTCCACCACTTTTGTAAGTGGCTCATTTTTGCGATAGTTAGGTATTCAAAATTGCGGTCGAAAATGTTGAAAAATAATGCAAAAATATTTGGCGGTTCAGAAAAATTTTGTAACTTTGCAGTCCCCAAATTGGAGCAAAACGCACCCAACCAGCTGAGTTTCAATGAGTTAGGGATTAATAAGGAAATTCATAAAACATTAAAGCAATGTTACAGCCTAAAAGAACAAAATTCAGAAGGGAACAGAAAAACCGCATGAAGGGCAATTCCGGTCGTGGAAACCAGCTCGCATTCGGCTCTTTCGGCCTCAAGAACCTCGAAAACTGCTGGCTCACTGCCCACCAGATCGAGGCTGCCCGTCAGGCTATCTCCCGTCGTATGAACCGTGAAGGTCAGATCTGGATCCGTGTCTTCCCTGTGAAGCCGTTCACCGCCAAGCCGCTCGATACCCGTATGGGTAAAGGTAAGGGTGATCCTCAGGGCTTCGTAGCTCCCATCACTCCTGGCCGTATCCTCTTCGAGGCCGAGGGCGTTTCCCTCGCCGTTGCCAAAGAGGCTATGCGTCTTGCCGCCAACAAGCTTCCTGTTGCCACCAAGTTCGTGGTCCGCAGGGATTATGTAGAAGAATAATAAGGAGGAGAAGAAATGAAAGTATCCGAAGTACGTGAGATGTCCGTCGCAGATCTTCGCGACCGCATCGAAGTCGAAAAGAACAACCTCGACACCATGAAGCTCAATCATGCGATCTCTCCCCTGGAGGACACCTCCAAGATCCGCAAGACCCGTCAGGATATCGCTCGCATGATCACCATCCTGGCCGAGAAAGAGAAACAGCAGAACTAAAGTAGCATCGACCTATGGAAAGAAATCTTCGTAAGGAAAGAGTAGGCATCGTGGTCTCCAATAAGATGGAGAAGACCATTGTGGTCTCCGTCAAAACCCACGAGAAGCACCCCATTTACGGCAAGTTCGTAAAGAAGACCACCAAGTTCGTTGCCGAGGACGCCAACAACGAATGCTCCGAGGGCGATACCGTCCGCATCATGGAGACCCGTCCCCTGAGCAAGACCAAGAAGTGGAGATTAGTTGAAATCGTAGAAAAAGTCAAGTAATTATGATACAGCAGGAATCACGTTTAACGGTTGCTGACAACAGCGGTGCAAAGGAAGTTCTCTGCATCCGCGTTCTGGGTGGTACCCGCCACCGTTATGCAACCATCGGCGAGACCATCGTCGTGACCGTCAAGAGCGCCATCCCTGGTGGCGACATCAAGAAGGGCACCGTTACCAAGGCTGTGGTTGTCCGCACCAAGAAGGAAATCCGTCGTCCGGACGGTTCCTATATCCGTTTCGATGAAAATGCATGCGTTCTGCTGAACGGCGCCGGCGAACTCCGCGGCACCCGTATCTTTGGCCCCGTGGCCCGCGAACTCCGCGAGAACTACATGAAAATCGTTTCCCTGGCCCCGGAAGTCCTTTAAAGAATAGAGAGTTATGAAAAAGTTCAATATCAAGAAA
>DFLI01000013.1:0-154 GCA_002373715.1 Bacteroidales bacterium UBA3623 | reverse complement strand
AACATGGTGTCCAAGCACACCAAACCCAACCCGAAGAACCCTCAGGGCGGTATTGTAAAACAGGAAGCCGGAATCCACATTTCCAACGTGAACCTCATGGACGCCAATGGCAAAGCCACTAAGGTGGCCCACAAGGAGGTTGACGGAAAGAAGG
>DFLI01000048.1:9630-9807 GCA_002373715.1 Bacteroidales bacterium UBA3623 | reverse complement strand
CCAGAGAGCTGCTGCGGGAAGTGCTGGGCACGGAGGCTGATGGCCATGCGCTTCATGATCTCCGTCACCTTCTGCTTGCGCTCGCTGGCGCTGATGTTCAGGTAGCGCAGCGGCAGTTCAATGTTCTCATAGACGTTCAGCTCGTCAATCAAGTTGAAGCTCTGGAACACAAAGCCG
>DFLI01000048.1:9401-9546 GCA_002373715.1 Bacteroidales bacterium UBA3623 | reverse complement strand
TGGTGCGCTCTTTCTCCTTGAGGCCGCCCACCTCGGTGCCGAGGAGTTCATAAGAGCCGCTGGTGGGATTGTCCAGCAGTCCCAGGATGTTAAGCAGCGTGGACTTGCCGCAGCCCGAAGGCCCCATGATGGCGACGAACTCGCC
>DFLI01000048.1:9023-9349 GCA_002373715.1 Bacteroidales bacterium UBA3623 | reverse complement strand
TCGCCGTCCTTGATTTCGAAGGAAACGCCATTGAGGGCAGTGGTCTCGATTTCTTCCGTGCGGAAGACTTTGCAAAGGTTGGAAACTTTAATCATAATTATTTAATTTTTACTTTGTTATCATGTTTAAAAAACCAATACATCACTGTCGCCATAGGTTTCATACCCGGAGGTAATCACCTTCTCGCCGGGCTCGAGGCCTTCGAGGACCTCGTAGTACTGCGGGTTTTGGCGGCCGATGCGTATCTCTCTCTTGACGGCCTTGTTGCCGTCTTTGTTAACGACGTATATCCATTTGCCGCCGGTCTTCTGGTAGAAGGTGCCGCG
>DFLI01000048.1:0-8873 GCA_002373715.1 Bacteroidales bacterium UBA3623 | reverse complement strand
TGAAATCGGCCTTGAACTTGCCGTCGCGCACCTCCGGATAAACCTTGCGGATGACGGTGGAATAGGTCTCGCCCTGGCGCTCGAAGGTAGCCGACAGGCCTGCAATGACACGGTCGATGTAGTGCTCATCTATCTGAGCCTCAACTTTGTACGTGCCCACGGAATTGATCTGGCCGATTTTGGTTCCGGCGCCGATGGACTGGCCGAGGACCACGTCCAGAAGGCCCAGTTCGCCGTCGATGGGCGCTTTCACAATGAGGTTGGATTTGCGCTTACGGATCATCTGCATATTGAGAAGCATGCTCTCCAGGCTCTCCTCCATCCGGTTAATCTGGGCACTGCGGTACAGGCTGTCCTGGACGGCGCGTTCGCGGACCAGGTCGTATTTCTGCTTGGCAAGCCGATAATCCTCCTCGGCCTTCAAATACTCCTCCCGGGCGATGAGTTTATCCTCGTAAAGGGCCTTCTGCTGCTCGTAGGCACGGCGCAGGCGTTCCACCTGGATGCTGTATTCCAGCACGTTCTGACGCACATCCAGCTTCTGCTGCTCCATGGAAATCTGCGTATTGCGTTGGATGTTTTCCTTCTCCGCCAGGTCGGCTTCGGCATTCAGGATCTGCATGTCCAGGTTGTCATTGGTGAGCACCAGGATGGCGTCGCCGGCTTTCACCGGGGAACCTTCTTCGATGAGGATTTTCTCCACGATACCGCCTTCCTGCGGGCTCAGCTGGATGGTGGTCATGGGCTGCACGCGGCCGCTGATGCGGATATAGTCGTTGAACTCGCCCTGGACGGCGTTGGAGATGGTAACCGTATCCTTATCCACGCGCAGGGTCTTGTTATTGGGCCTTGCAATCAGGTACACGATGAATGCCAGCAGCAAGGCGCCCAGCCAATAGGGGAGAGCCTTCCTGGTGAATGCTACCCGCCAACCTGTTTTCTTCTCAATGATCTTATCCATAGTCTTCGTCATGCCCGACTTGATCGGGCATCTCTTATTGGTTAATGTATTCGATTCCGTTATAATATCTTACCACCGCCTGCTTGATGAGATATTTGAACAGGGAGTTCATCTCATCGGCCTGGGCCTTGAGGTAATTGTTGTTGGCGGTTTGGAATTCCAGCGGGGAGATGAGGCCCTGCTCCAGCTTCTTTAGGTTCAGCGTGTAGGCCTCGGCCTGTACCTCAGCCTTGCGCTGCGCCTGCTGGTAGGCAGTGGCGGCACCGTCACGGTCCTGGATGGCCCTGTGAACCTCACTTTCCACATCACGGAGCTTCTGATTGTATTCGGCCTGGGCTTTGGAAAGGGCGTTCCTTTTCCGGCCGATGGTGGAATACTTGGCGAGGCGATTGTAGATGGGAATACTCACCGACAGGGAGACGTATTCACCGGCATTTCTTTTCAGAAGATCCATGTAGGGGACCGGCTGGTTCCCCTGGAACGCGTAGTAGCTGGTATTCCAGCCACCGTTGAGGCTTACCGAGGGCAGAAGCTGCCACTTGGCGGTATTCAGTTCCCGCTTGGCATTGAGCGCCTTCCAGCTGGCAATCTGAACACCCGGATTGTGCTCCAGGGCAAAGTCCACCACGTCATCGGCTGAGAGATTCCCGGTCAAGCCGGGAATGACAGGAGCACCGTCATGCCCGACCTGATCGGGCATCCCAGTGTCAATGTTCAGTTCCTCATCCACCGGCCAGAACATCAGGTCGGAGAGGGTCATTTTCTGACTCACGTACATATTGTAGGTGTTGGTAAGGTCGTACTGGCGGTCGGCCAGGTCGGCCTCCATCTGAATCACGTCGGCGTGGCCCTTCTGGCCCAGCTCTTCCTGTTTCTTAGCCTTTTTCAGAGCCTGTTCGGCTATGGCCACCTGCTCCTCGTACACATCGCAGAGGCGCTTGTAGTAGACTACATTATAGTAGGCCTCCATCACGGCCAGGCAAAGGTCGGCCTCCAGCTGTTTCTCCTGCGAATCGGCAATGAGCATTCCGGTCTTGGAAATCTTGTAGTTATTCACCGCCGCGAAACCGTTGAAAAGTGTAATGCCGGCCGAAACGCTGTATCCGTTATTGAAAGATATGGTGTTGATATAGGTATTGGTCTCCGGGTCAATATTACGGCCAAAGCTGTAGGAGGCCGATGTCCCCGCACTGATGGAGGGGGTGAATACGGCCAGAAGAGCATCCCGACGGGCGATGCGGGCATCATCGATGGCTGCCTCCTGGATCCGGATCTTGGTAGAGTTGGAAATGGCATACTCCATACAGTCCCGGAGCGTCATAGTAGTCTGGGCGCTGGCAAGCGCATTCCCTGCGATCGCCAGGCCCATTACTACACAACTAATGAAAAGGTTTTTCATGCTATTTATGTTTAACCGTGCCAAACACAAGCATCCGCTGTGCTAAATCAGTTAACTGCCTCATAACCAATCGTTAACGAAAATGGCGCCCACAAAAAAAGTGTAAAGGTCTTTACAACTCTTTACACTTTTGGCTTTACACTTTACGGTTTTTCCTATCGGAATCGCAGTTCGAAAACGGTTTGCTGTTCGTCGCTGCGGAGCAGTTCTATGGAGCCGTTGTGGTTCCGCATAATCTGCCGGGAAATGGACAGGCCAATACCGGACCCCTCCTTCTTGGTTGTATAGAAAGGAATGAAGATTTGCTCCTGGGCCGATGCGGGAATAGGCTCCCCATCATTGGCTACGTCAATAATCACCTCGTCATCCTTGCCCATCTTAGCAGTAATGTCGATATGCTTCGCGCCCGCCTGCAAGGCATTTTTGATGAGGTTGATAAGAATTTGGGACACCTGGCCCTCATCGGCATAAATCATTAAGTCGGACTCTTCGGGCCGATATATACACGTGGCCCCGCTGGATGCGGCGAATTCGCGGTTGAGGCCGATGACCTGGTCCATCAGCTCTTGCAGGGCCAACGCCCGGCGGACAGGCTTGGCTACACCGGAAAGTTGGCGATAGGTTTGTACAAAGTCGATGAGATTCTTGGAGGAATCGCTGATGGTTTCCAGTCCGGCCTTGATATCCAGTTCGCTGTGGCCGTTCTCATCAACGGATTTGGCCATGGCGTCACTCAAAGAGGCTATGGGGGATACCGTATTCATGATCTCGTGCGTGAGCACGCGGATCAGTTTGGTCCAGGAATCCTGCTCGTGTTGCTGACGCTGGGTTTCAAAAATGGTTCGGATACGGTTCAGGGTGCGGTTGAACTTGTTATTGTCCTGGAAGCGGAAATTGAGTTCTCCGTCTTCCAGCGCATCCATCATATAGGCCACCTTCCTAATATCCTTCCGCCGCACATGGATGGCCGACAGCACAGCCACGATGGCTGCGACAAGGACCACAATCAATATGATTTGCCAGGATTCCATCTATAGCCCATATTTTTTCAGTTTAGCATAAAGGGTGGGCCGGCTCACCCCCAGCATTTTGGCCGCTGCGGAGATATTGCCTTCTGTACGGCTCATGGCCTCCCGGACCATCCTTTCTTCTTCGGCCTCGTTGATGGCCTTGAGGGTTCCGGAAGTCGTCATGCCCGGCCCCGACCGGGCATCTGTCTGCAGATCCTTCGCCGTCAGCTCACTGCCCTCAGAAAGGATGACGGCCTTCTCGATGCAGTTCTGCAGCTCGCGGATATTGCCGTTCCAGCTTTGTTCCTTAAGGATTTCTGCCGCCTCCGGAGTAATTCCTGTCAAGGGCCGATGATACTTCTTCGCATAGCGTTCCAGGAATAGCTGCGCCAGCGGCACAATGTCCTCCTTCCGCTCCCTGAGTGCCGGCAAGGCGATATGCACGGTGTTGATGCGGTAGTACAAATCTTCCCGGAAGCGACCTTCCCGTACCAGCTGTTCCAAATCCATGTTGGTGGCGCATATCAGGCGGATATCTATGGGAATAGCCTGTGTTCCGCCCACCCTCACAATGCTGCGGCTTTGGATGGCCCGCAGCAGTTTGGCCTGCAGATGCAAGGGAATGTTGCCGATTTCGTCCAGGAAGAGCGTGCCGCCATCGGCCTGCTCAAACTTGCCCACATGGTCTGTATGCGCGTCTGTAAACGCTCCCTTCACGTGGCCGAAGAGCTCACTTTCGAACAGCGTCTCCGTAATGGCGCCGGCGTCCACGGCCACCATCGGTTTCCCGCTCCGGAGGCTGTGGGCGTGAATCTCCCGCGCCAGCACATCCTTGCCGGTACCGTTCTCGCCGGTTATCAGCACTGTCGCGTCGGTGGGCGCAATCTTATCCAGGGTCTTCCGGATGGCGGCCATCGGCCTGGAAGATCCCCAGAACATGAGATCCCCGGTCAAGCCGGGGATGACGCCGTTGGTCCCGGTTCCCGTCATGCCCGGCCCCGACCGGGCATCCCGCTTCATCGCTTTCCGGGCCTTATCCCTCGCCGCCGTGAGCACTTCTATCAGTTTTTCATTTTCCCAGGGCTTCACAATGAAATCAAACGCTCCGCGCTTCATCCCTTCCACGGCCAGGGCAATATCGGCATAAGCGGTGAAGAGCACCACTTCCACCTCCGGCACCATCTTCTTGATTTCCCCGGCCCAGTAGAGGCCCTCGTTGCCGGTATTGATGCTGGTGTTGAAGTTCATATCCAGCAGCACCACATCCGGCTGGAATTGCTCCAGGGCGCTCACCAAAGTTGCCGGCGAAGGGATGGTCTTCACCTGAGCAAAGTGCATCGGCAACAGGATTTCCAGTGCCCGGCGAATACCTTGGTTGTCATCTACAACCAGTATTTTTCCAAGTTTTGATGCCATGAGTTGTAAAGATTCTTTACAAATGTACAACATTTTCTTCACAGAAAATAATGTGTATCTTTGCAGAAATTTTGTGCAACCATGAAAAAACTATTCGTTCTTGTATTTGCGCTGGTCACCGTGACGGCTTTTGGCCAGAATCCGGTTGACAAGGCGCTCAGCCGTTTCACCGATCCCGAGAACCCGGACTATTCGGCCTTCCTGGCCAAGGGTGGCCGCGCCATTGGTATTGGCGGTTCCTATCGCATGTTCAACGTAACCGGCGAGAATGCCGGAGACGGCTATTCCATCCTGTCCATCCTGAACATCGGCGAGGGCAAGCTCCACACCTGGAATGTGTCTCCCAGCTTCTCCTGGTTTGTGTCCGACGATTTCTCCCTGGGCGTGCGCCTCAGCTATAACGGTTACGCTGTAGACACCAACCTCAAGCTGGACTTCCGCGATGTTATCGGTTCCGAAGACGAGTCCTTGAACGTGACGCTCTCCAACCGTCATATGCTGCATCACAAGCTGGGTGTAGGCTTTACGGCCCGCCGCTACAAATCCCTGTTTGGCAGCAAGATGCTGGGCGTGTTTGCCGAAGGCCGCCTCTTTGGCAACTATGGCTATACCATGTCCCACCCCATTCCCAAGGATGGAGGTGAGGTTAAAAAGTACCGCCTTTCCAACATCATTTCCATCGGCATAGACATTGCCGGTGGTCTGGCTGTGAAGCTCAAGGACAACAGCGTGCTCACCCTGAGCATTCCCATTGTGGGCGTGGACTGGAACCACAGCAAGCAGAACAAGTACTGGACAGCCAAGGATGCAGAAGAGGAAATTCCTACCGGCGGCTCGGCCACCATGGACCGTTTCCAGATTTCCCGCAACATAGACGCCATGGGCGTGCAGGTGGGTTATGTGCGCTACATCCTTCCCAAGAACAAGAGGAAGTAAACACCTGAAACAGAAAAAGAAAGACCGACTCAAACGAGCCGGTCTTTTTTCTTACAGGTTGAAGGTTAAGCCCACCGTAATGTTTCTGAAGTTGGGCTTGATGGGGGTGCGGCCGTAGGGGAGGGTTCCTCCGAAGCCGTCCTGCCAGGCGGCGGTGAGGTGGAAGCGGTAGATCTTGACGCCGGCGGCCAGGCCGAAGACCGCTCCGCGGGAGCCGTAGCCTAAATCGGCCACAATGTCCAACCAGTCTATAGGATTGATTTCAAAGCCTCCGCGGCCTTCCCAATAGTGGAGGGTGTCACAACCCATGTAGCGTCCGGTGGCGCCGATGGCCAGGCGGCGGTAGAACGGCATCTCGTACTTGATGCCCAGGTTCACCTGGGAGTGCAGGGAGTGTTTCAGCCAGTTGTGGCCGGTGTCGCTGAAGCCGATGGGTTTCATGAGGCTCAAGAACTCCATGCCGATATCCTTGACCATTTCCGTGATGTCGTCGCCATTGAGCATATCATAGGTTGCGTTCATGCCCGTAAAGGAGGCCGAGCCGCCCATGGTGGCGCGGTTGCCGTAATACCAGAACATGCCACCCAAATCCAGGGCCGACAGGCTGATGGATAGACCTTCTGCGGGAGTGAACAGCACGCCCAAATCTATGCCCAGACCAACGCCGGAGGGAATGAATCCCATCTTATGGCGCTTGTCAAACTGGAGGAGGTCCCAATAACCCTGGTCATTGGTGCCCATGGTTCCGGTATGGTTGGTGACATACAGGTCTCCTCTCATCTTCATGGACAGCTGCTCCTGGTCGGCAGTTAAATCCATGCGGGAGATGTCCCAGTTGGCGCCGTACATGGGAAGCAGCAGTTTGGCGCGGCCGCCCACCGACAGCCAGTCGTTAATTTTACGGCCATAACCGTATGCCATTTCTATGAAGAGGTTGGCTCCCACATGGAAATCTCCCAGATCGGTGACGTCGGAGCTGCTGCCCAGTTTGATAAACTCAAAGAGTTCCTTGGGCAGGGAGGCGCCGTAGACGGCACGGACATTCAGTTCCAAGGTGTGGAATGCCTGCCCTTTCCAAAAACCGTAGGCCAGGAGGGTGGCGTTGAGGTCTGAGTGGTAGTGGAGGGTTTGCGGCAGGTTGCCCAGGAAGGTGCTGGTGGGGATGGAGGAACTGAATCCCGTTAACAGACCCTCTTCCGTAGGATACAGGAAGGCGCCGGCGCCCACATTGTTCTGCAGGCTGGAGCTCAGCTGCACTGCGGCGATGAAGTTATTGTTTCCCACGATGGCGGGATTGTACTGATAGGCCAGGTTATAGCCCCGGAGGAAGAAACCCTCCTGGAAAGTCTGGGCGTTCAGGCACAGGGCGGCTCCCATGAGAGCGGCCGCTGCAAGGATTATTCTTTTACTCATTTTCCACGGAGGGTTACGCCGCCGCGAAGGGTTGCGGAGGCCGATTTAACAGTAACTCCCTGCTTGAGGGAAAGTACGGTGCCCACATAGTCGGGCGCCACATCTATGGCTAATTGTGCCTTTACGCCGGTAATGTCGGGAATGGTGTTTTCCAGGGCTTGGATTCTCAGGGCCACAGAGGTGGTGGCGGGTTTCTCAAGGGAGCCGCCTTTTATCTCCAGGGGGTCGGGAGAAATCAGCAGGTTCTCATCTACCGTGGGAGTTTCCCCTGTCATGAGTTGAATATTGGAGAGCGTAACGTTAAAGGGCAGGGTATTCTCCAAATCCAGGCACACTTCCACGTCCTTGAAATCATAATCTTCGATGGGCAGGTTGAAGTTGAAGGAGAGCTTGTCCAGGCCGAACATGGAGAGGGGCAGGCTCAGCTTGTCTCCCACCGCTATGTGGCAGGTGTAGTCCATGGAGAAGACAAAGTCTGCGGCAGACGAGGAATAAATCTGGCTCATCATGTTGCCCGGAAGGTTCAGGGTGCCATTCTTGATACCCAGCTGGGTGGGGCTGTTGCGGACGGTTTCAGGAATGGTCATCTCCAACAGCGTGTTGCGTCCCAGCAGTCGCTTTACCACAATGCCTTCCAGCGGGAAGGTTTCTTCGTAACTGGTTTGGTAGGTGCTCTTGTCCACGCAGCGGATGTGTGTGTTGCCTCCCATGGTGTAGGATTCCCGGAGAGGGTCGGTGGCTGTAATGACTACATGCTTATCCACGGCCCAGAAGCCAAACGACTCCAGCAGGCCGGCGAATCCACCGGGCGTAACTTCCCGGTCTCCTATTTCGTAGGTAAAAGGCTGTGACAGGTCCTGGCCCTTTTCCTGGCACCGGGCAATAATTTCGTAGGCGTTGATTTTATATAAATCTTCGGAAGCTACGTTCACGATGGTGCCGTCTTCCTCGGTTTTCATCACTCCACCCAAGAGGGCACTGAGGGTCTTGGACTTTGTCACCAGCTCCAGAGTAAAGGGGCCGACGTTTCCTATCGGCACCGAAATCTCGTTCTCTAGCACGCGGCCCTCCAGGATGAGGTTGTCCGTGTCGTAGGCCTTGTTTTCACAAGCCGCAACCATCAGAAGACCGAGAAGGAAAAGGGTGGTTTTTCGCATAATAATAAGTTTATAAAGTTACTAAGTTAGTTTTTTTTTTGTTATTTTTGAATCGTTTTAGACTATGTAGCTTATGAAAAAGGCTTTTTTATGGGGTTTTGCAGCCCTCTCCCTCCTTTTCATTTCCTGTAAAAAGGACAATCCCGCCTCTGACAGCAGTGATTTTGTCACCATTACCAGCGTAGTTCCGGATGTCATCCTGGAAATCCGCTATTTTGGCACCTATAACTTTGTAGGAACCCGCATCGACGGCTACCTGGCGCCCACCGCGCTTCTGTCAAAGCAGGCGGCCGACAGCCTCAAAGTCGTCAGCGACGACGTGATGGCACAGGGTTACCGGCTCAAGATTTACGATGCTTATCGGCCCCAATGTGCCGTGGACCATTTCGTGCGCTGGGCGGCCGATATCCCGGACGTAGCCATGAAGCCCTATTTCTATCCGGACCTGGACAAGAGCGTCCTGTTTGACCAGTATTATATTATGGAGAAAAGTGGCCACACGCGTGGTTCCACCGTGGACCTGACCCTCTTTGACATGACCACCGAGAAGGAGGTGGACATGGGCGGCACCTTCGACTGGT
>DFLI01000134.1 GCA_002373715.1 Bacteroidales bacterium UBA3623 | reverse complement strand
CCGTATCATCTGGACCGCGTGGAGTATCCCACCGGTACCGTCCAGGTAACGCTGGACCAGCAGGGTGTGCCCCAGTACGAGATTAAGACAGACGTAGCTTGGGACAATATCCCCTATACCAAGGAACTGGCGGCCCTGGCCGCAGACTGCAAGGCGGTCTGTTTTGGCTCCCTGGCCCAGCGCAACGCCGTTTCGCGGGAGAGCATAGGCCTGTTCCTCCAGGCTGTCCCGGAGGACTGCCTGAAAGTGTTTGATATCAACCTGAGGCAGGATTTCTACAACCGGGAAGTGCTGGAAGAATCTTTCCGCCGCTGCGACATCCTGAAAATCAATGACGAGGAGCTGGTGGTCATTTCCCGTATGTTCGAACTTCCGGGCCTTTCCCTGGAAGAGAAATGCCGCAGCCTCATCAAAACCTATAACCTGCAGATGCTTATCCTCACTTGCGGAGTGAACGGCAGCTACGTCTTCTACGAGGGCGGCATGTCCTTCCTGGATACGCCCAAGGTGACGGTGGCCGATACGGTGGGCGCCGGAGACTCCTTCACCGGAGCCTTCGTGGGGTCCCTGCTCAACGGGAAAACCGTTCCCGAGGCGCACGAGACGGCCGTCAAGGTGTCGGCCTACGTGTGCACCCAGAGCGGAGCCATGCCGGAGGTCCCGGATACACTTAAGTGATTCTATGGTAAAAAAACTCTTCCTTATCATATCAGCCGTGCTTCTTCTCTCCGCTTGCAGCGGGGGGAAGAAGTCGCTGGTTATTGGCGTTTCCCAGTGCAGCAACGACATCTGGCGCACCAAACTGAACGACGAACTAGAAATGGCTGCCCGCATCAGCGGGGTACAAATCCGCTTTGTATCGGCCGATGACGACAGCTGGCGGCAGATGGAGCAGATACGTGATTTTGTACGGGAAGGGGTGGACCTGCTGGTGGTATCTCCCAATCAGACCAGCACCATCACCGGTGCTGTGGAAGAGGCTTTTGATGCCGGAATCCCGGTCATCCTCTTTGACCGGAAAATTGACTCGGACAAGTACACGGCCTTCATAGGGGCCGATAATGTAGAAATAGGCCGGATGATGGGCCGCTTCATGGCCGACTTCCTGGAAGGGGAGGGCCAGGTGGTGGAGATCCAGGGCCTGGCCGGTTCTTCACCGGCGGACGATCGCCACAAAGGCTTTTTGGAAGCGCTCTCGGAGCATCCCCGCATGCAGCTGCTGGCCGCCCCTTACGGCAACTGGCTGGAAGAGGATGGTTACCGGGCCATGCTGGGTTTGATGGGGAAGGGCATACGCCCGGACGCGGTCTTCGGCCAGAACGACCGGATGGCTATGGGCGCCCGCCGGGCCCTGGGAGACCCCGAAGACATTCCCTTCTTTGGCGTGGATGCCCTGCCGGACGCCGGCCTGCAGGAAGTGATTGACGGGGTTCTCACCGCTTCCTATCTCTATCCAACCCGGGGAGACCTGGTGATGGAACTGGCCCTGAACATCCTGCAGGGGAAGCCCTACGAGCGGGAAAACCGGCTGGAAAGTGCGCTGGTAGACAGCCACAACGCCTTGATGCTCAAGATGCAGGAAGAAGAAATTGCTACCCAGCGGGCCATGGTGCGGAATGTGAACGGGCAACTGGACCAATTCCTCCTCCAGTACAATAACCAGCGTATCATTATGTGGATGGTGATATCGTTTGCCGTCCTCCTCATCCTGGTGGCGTCCCAGGCCTACTGGAGCTACCGGACCACCCGGGAACTCAAGCGGCAGCTGGAAGAAAGCACCCAGGCCAAACTGGAGTTCTTCACCTCTGTGAGCCATGACCTCCGCACCCCGCTTACGCTGGTGGCCGGTCCGCTGGACCGGGTGCTGGAAGGCAAAGTGGATGAGACCCAGCGGCAACCCCTTGTGATGGCCCGGAGAAATGTGGAGATCCTGCGGCAGCTGGTTAATAATATCTTGGATTTCAGAAAGATAGAGAGCGGAAATATGAGCCTGGAAGTGGTTCGCTTTGACCTCTCCGCCGCCGCGAAGGAATGGATGACCGGCTTTGAAGGGACCGACCGCCAGCTCCGCTTTGAAGGAGAAGACAGCCTGGTGGTGGAGGCCGATATGCGGCTGATGGAGCGCATCCTTTTCAACCTGCTGGGCAATTCCATCAAACATACGGCTCCGGGTGGTACCATAACCGTCTCCGTGGGGCGGGAAGGGCAGGACGCCGTCCTGAAAGTGGAAGATAACGGAGAGGGCATCCCGGAAGACAAGCTCCCGTATATCTTCGAGCGCTTTTACCAGGCATCCGGCAACACCTCGGGAACCGGAATAGGCCTCGCGCTGGTCAAGGCGGTGGCCGAACTCCACGGCGGTAGCGTCGCGGTAAGCAGCACAGTAGGGAAGGGCTCGGTCTTCACCTTCCGGATTCCCTTGAAGCAGAAGGGGAGTACGCTGGCCCAAGGAAAGGAAGCATCGGCCTATACAGAGCACTACAAAGAGGTGTATGTCGCCGACAATACCCGTAGGAAGGAAGCCGCCAGCCGGGTTACCCAGACGGAAGATCGCCCCACCATCCTCGTTGTGGACGACAATGCAGACCTTCGCACCTTTATCGGCACCCTGTTGGAAGAAGAATACCGGATTCTGACGGCGTGTAACGGGGAGGAGGGCCTGGAAAAAGCGTCCAAAGAGCTGCCGGACCTGGTGGTAAGCGATGTCATGATGCCCGTGATGAGCGGGCTGGAACTGTGCTCGGCCCTCAAGGGGCAGTTGGCCACCAGCCACATTCCCGTTATTCTCCTGACGGCCAAATCTCTGGAGGACCAGCGGGCCCAGGGGTACGATTCCGGAGCCGATGCCTATATCTCCAAGCCCTTCAGCGAGCGCGTGCTCCTTTCCCGTATCGGCAATCTCCTCAAGAGTCGCATCCTTTTGAAAGAACACTATCTGGAGACCGGGGAAAGCGCAGCCAGACCCCAGGAAAACGACTTCCTGGCCCGGTTCCGGGCAGTGGTACGGGAAAATCTGGCCGATGAAAACCTGAGCGTGGAGCAGATT
This sequence comes from Bacteroidales bacterium UBA3623, assembly GCA_002373715.1. Classification (GTDB taxonomy): domain Bacteria; phylum Bacteroidota; class Bacteroidia; order Bacteroidales; family UBA932; genus Cryptobacteroides. Next base: position 10,148 of record DFLI01000134.1, on the reverse strand, counting down.
GGTTCGGCCCTGGGCCTTTCCCGGGTGCAGCTGTACCGCAAAGTCAAGGCCCTCACCGGTTATTCCCCGGTGGAACTGATCCGGATTACACGGCTCAAAACGGCCGAGCAGCTACTTAAGACCACGGACAAGACTATCGCGGAAATCGCCTATGCCGTGGGCTTTGGGACCCCGTCGTATTTCTCCAAATGTTTCAAGGAGCTCTTTGGCCGCCAGCCCGGTGAAAGGCGGTAGTTTTTGGCCGAAAAATTTGGTTTTCAAGGAAAAATCCGTATCTTTGCAGTCCCAAATTTTGAGATGGCCGCTGAGCCCTACAAGATCTGCCGCGAGGGCAGACGCTTACGGTCCAAAACTTTTTAACAAGTTTTTAACAAATGTACGCAATCGTAGACATTGCAAGTCAGCAGTTTAAAGTAGAAGCTGGCATGGATATCTTCGTGAACCGCCTCCCGGCCAAGAACGGAGAATCCGTAGAGTTCGACAAAGTGCTCCTCGTAGACAATGAGGGCAAGGTAAAGGTCGGTACTCCTTATGTAAAGGGCGCTAAGGTTTCCGCCACCGTAGTAGACGATGACGCCAAGGCCAAGAAGGTGCTCGTATTCAAGAAAATCCGTCGCAAGGGATTCCAGACGCTCAATGGCCACCGCCAGAAGCTCACCAAGATCCACATCGACGCTATCGCTTAACTTTTAAAGACAGAATTAGATTATGGCACACAAGAAAGGTCAATCCAGTTCCAAGAACGGCCGTGAGTCGCATTCCAAACGTCTGGGCATCAAGAAGTTCGGCGAAGAGGTCGTAAAGGCCGGTAACATCATCGTGCGTCAGCGCGGTACCGTTCACAACCCGGGTCTGAACGTAGGTATGGGTAAAGATCACACCCTCTATGCTCTTATCGACGGCACTGTGAAGTTCACCCGCAAGCGTGAGGACAAGTCTTTTGTTTCCGTACTTCCCTTCGAGAACTAAGACATGCTTACTTTAAAACTTTTACGCGAGTCTCCGGATTTTGTAATCCGGAGACTTGCCGTTAAAAACTTCGACGCCAAGGAAATCGTCGAAAAAATCATTGCCCTGGACGACAAGCGCAAAGCCCTCCAGACAGAGAGTGATGCCCTTCTCGCAGAGCAGAAGAAGGCTGCTGCCGCTATCGGCCAGCTTATGAAAGAAGGCAAGAAGGCAGAGGCCGAAGCCGCCAAGGCAGAAGTGGCCAACCTTAAGAACCGCTCCAACGAGCTCCTCGCTCAGGCCGATGCCAACAACGAAGAGCTGCTCAGCCAGCTGGTGCTCCTCCCCAACCTCCCCTGCGAGATTGTTCCCGAGGGAAAGGGCGCAGAAGACAACCTGGTGGTAAAGATGGGCGGCCCGGAGGTGAACCTTCCGGAAAATGCTCTTCCCCACTGGGAACTGGCCAAGAAGTACGATATCATCGACTTCGACCTGGGTGTGAAAATCACCGGTGCTGGCTTCCCCGTGTACAAGGGCAAGGGTGCCAAACTGCAGCGTGCCCTCATCAATTTCTTCCTGGACCGCAACACCGCTGCCGGTTACAAGGAGGTGGAGCCGCCCGTGATGGTGAACGCCGCTTCCGGTTTCGGTACCGGTCAGCTGCCGGACAAGGAAGCCCAGATGTACCACGCCAACCTGGACGATTTCTACATGGTTCCCACCGCCGAGGTGCCCGTAACCAATATCTTCCGTGACGTCATTCTCTCTGAGGATCAGTTCCCCCAGAAGTTAACGGCCTACACTCCCTGCTTCCGTCGTGAAGCCGGTTCCTACGGTAAGGACGTGCGCGGTCTGAACCGCCTGCATCAGTTCGACAAAGTAGAAATTGTGCGCATCGAGAAGCCGGAGAACAGCTACGCTGCTCTGGAGGAGATGATTGCTCACGTGGAGAGCCTGGTGAACGCCCTGGGCCTGAAGTACCGCATCCTTCGTCTCTGCGGAGGAGACATGAGCTTCACCAGCGCCATCACCTATGACTTCGAGCTCTGGAGCGCCGCTCAGGGCCGATGGCTGGAGATTTCCTCCGTTTCCAATTTTGAAAGCTACCAGGCCAACCGCCTCAAGTGCCGCTATAAGGACGAAAACGGAAAAACCCAGCTGGTGCACACTCTCAACGGCAGCTCGCTGGCCCTGCCCCGCGTAGTGGCCGCTCTGCTGGAAGACAACCAGAAAGACGGATACATCGAAATCCCCGAGGTCTTAAGGCCTTACACCGGTTTCGACCGAATTGACTAATTACTTTGAACGTAATTCCGCCACTTTTCAATGAGGGCGGACATATCTTCCGGAAGGGCGGCTTCGAAATGGAGCCGCTCTTTTGTTGTGGGATGGGTGAAGCCCAGCGTGCGGGCATGAAGTGCCTGACGGGGGCAGATGGCAAAACAGTTCTGGATGAACTGCCGGTATTTGGCATAGATGGTGCCCTGGCGAATCTCAGACCCGCCGTAACGTTCGTCGTTGAAGAGGGGATGGCCGATGGAACTCATGTGCACGCGTATCTGGTGCGTGCGGCCCGTCTCCAGCTTGCATTCCACCACGGTAATGAAGCCAAAGCGCTCCAGCACCCGCCAGTGCGTTACGGCCCATTTGCCCTTCTCAGGGTCGTCGTAGACGCGGAAACGCAGGCGGTCGTTAGGATCCCGGCCGATGGTACCCGCGATAGTACCCTCGTCTTCCTGGATATTGCCCCACACCACGGCCGTGTAGATGCGGTCTATGGAGTGGACGAAGAATTGGTCGGCCAGATTTAGCTGGGCAGCGGGGTTTTTGGCCACCACCAGCAGGCCGCTGGTGTCTTTGTCTATGCGGTGCACCAGCACGCCCATCCGCTCGTCTTCCACGTCGGGGGAGAGGTTCAGGTAATAGGCCAGGGCGTTTACCAGCGTGCCGTTGTAATTGCCGTGGCCGGGGTGTACCACCATGCCGGCCGGCTTGTTAATCACCAGCACGTCGTCGTCTTCGTATACGATGTCCAGGGGAATGTTCTCCGGGAGAATCTCTGTTCCGCGGCGCTCGTAGGGCATTACGAACTTCACCACGTCGCAGGGCCGTACAATGTAATTGGCCTTTACCACCTTATCGTTCACCAGCACATAGCCCAGCTTGATGGCCTGCTGTACCCGGTTGCGGGAGGTGTCTTCCTGATGGTCGGCTATATATTTGTCTATCCGGACCGGCTCCTGACCCTTATCCACGTTCAAGCGAAAGTGCTCGAACATTTCGTCGCTATCGCTGCAGGCCCCCGCTCCTTCTTTTTGTTTGAGGGGGCTCTGCCCCCTATTATCCCCCGCGGCCTCCGGCCGGTCGCTCTGAAGAGCGACTGGATCCTTTGATTCAACGTTGGTGAGAAGGTCTTCGGCCATTATTTGGCGGGGAGTTTGGTCTGATCCAGGGTGAGGAAGAAGTTCACGTTGGCGCCCAGGTTGCGACCTGCACCGGCAGGGTCCTGCTTGTACACCAGGGCATTCATGGAGTCTGCATAGGTGCGGATGTCGGCGTCAAAAGTAACCTTGCCGATATTGAGAAAACGCTCGTGAAGGGCGTCTATGGCGTTCACGTACTTCATGCCCGTAATCTTGGGAATGGTGGTTTGGTTGTCCTGAGAGCCCACTCCCACCATGAGGTCTATGACCGAACCGCTTACTACCTGGTCTCCAGCCTTTACCTCCAGGCCTTCGCAGCTTTGACCCAGCACATTGTTGGTGGCAATATCCTTTACGTAGTTAAGCCGGCCCAGGTTAAGACCGCGGTTACGCAGTTCCGACTGGGCTTCGGTAACGGAATAGCCGAAGAGGTTGGGCATAACCACCTTGCGGGGGATAACGGAATTGATGGTGAGGAAAATGCTGCGGCCTTTCTTCACAGTGGAACCGGCCTTGGGCTGCTGGCGGTATACAACGCCACCGGCCAGGCGGCGCACAAACACGGAGTCTACCACCTTTACGGTTACGTGGGATTTAGCGGCCAGTTGCTGGGCCTGCTTTACCGTAAGGCTGGAGAAATCGGGCGTTTTGACCGTTTTTCCATGGCGGGTAATGAGCCCCAGGCCCCAGCCTGCCAGAAGACCTAGTACAAGCACAAAAGCAATCCCCATGAGGAGATTCTTCCAAATCCAGCCGGTCTTTTGGGCCACTTCCTGCACTTTCTTTTTGTCTGCCATTCTTCCGTTTGTTAATATCCCTGCGAAGTTACGAAAAATAATTCATAACTTTGTGTGCAATGAAAAACCGCCGTGTCATATTCCTGGCCCTTACCCTGGCTTTCACCCTTCTGATGAGCCTACCCTGGCTGGTGCCGCACATGGGCTGGACAGCCCTGGTGGGTATCCTGCCTCTGCTTATCATGGAGCGGCTGGCCACGGAGTACAAGGTGAAGCATTTCTGGTGGTGGCACTATGGCGCATTTGTGCTATGGAACGCCGCCACAACCTGGTGGGTGGGCGGCGCCACCGTGGGCGGCGCCGCGTTTGCCATTCTGGCCAACGCCCTGCAGATGAGTGTGATCTTCGGCAGTTTCCGCTGGGTAAAGCGCCGCACGGCCGGCAGCCTGCCGTACCTGTATTTGGCAGCCGCATGGCTGGCCTGGGAGCGGTATTACCTTACCATTGCACAGATCTCCTGGCCCTGGCTGGTGCTGGGCAATGCCTTTGCAGATACCACCAGCCTGGTGCAGTGGTATTCGGTGCTGGGCACCCTGGGCGGTTCGCTGTGGGTGTGGGTGAGTAACCTGGCCCTTTTCGGCCTCATGGTGGCCCTTTCCGACGGCCGACTGGCCCGCTGGACGTCGCAGGCCCGGGGCTCTGCCTTTGCCGGCGTATTCCTGGCCCTCTTCGGCCCCATGCTTGCCTCTGGCTTTTTCCGTGCCAAGCCCTCCGAGGGCAGCCTGAAGGTGGTTATCGGCCAGCCTAATTACGACCCTTACGAAAAGTTTGAGTCTCTCTCCCGGCAGGAGCAGGACCGCCGTTACCTGGGGCTTTTGGAAGGGGCCGATTGGTCCTCTGATGAGCCCACGCTGGTGCTGGCGCCCGAAACCTTTACCTCCCGTGTTATCGTGGATCAGGTGCTGGAGCACGAAACCTTCCTCCGTTTCCAGCAGTTCCTGAGGCGGCATCCGCAGGCCACCATGCTCTATGGCGCGGCCACCATCGAGCGGGTCTATTCCCGCACCTCTCCGAATCCCTGCGCCTACGACATGGGGGAGGAGCCGGATGGCCGGCACCTTTGGATGCTGCTGCATAATTCCGCCATCGTTACGGATACATCGGCTCTATACCAGATTTATCATAAGAGCAAACTGGTGGTGGGTACCGAACTCACGCCCTATCCCCAGTTCTTCATCCCGCTGGAGAAGTTCCTCAATCACGGGCAATACCTCATGGCCAAGGACATAGGCCAGAAAGAAGTGACGTGCTTGCAGATGAGATACCCGGTCAAGCCGGGCATGACGGCATCTGAGGCCCTGACCGGGGATCTTCCCATCGGCACGGCCATATGCTATGAATCCGTGTACGGAGAGCACTGCGCAGAGTACGTGCGCAAGGGCGCCCGGCTGCTCACCGTCATTACCAACGATGCCTGGTGGGGGAATACGCCCGGCTATAAGCAGCACTTCAATTACAGCCGCCTTCGCGCCATTGAAACGCGCCGCTGGGTGGCCCGCTGCGGCAACACGGGTGTATCGGCCCTGATAGATCCCGAAGGCCATGTGGTGGCCCGTACTCCCTGGTGGGAACCCGCCATTCTGGAAGGCACCGTGGGCCTTTCCTCCGAAGAAACCCTCTTCGTGCGCTACGGAGACATGGTGGGCCGCATCTCCGTCTTCCTCTTCCTCCTACTGGCAGTTGCCGCCATCTTCCGTCCACGTTCAAGGAAATAAAAAAAGAGATAAGCTACTCCAGCTTATCTCCCTTTTCGCAAAGTCCCTCCCCCAAGGGGAGGGGTTTCGGGAGGGGGTAACGTGGAGTATCATGTACATGAAAAAGGGGAGAAACTACTCCAGTTTCTCCCCTTTTTCATTGTACATTTCATTTTGCAGGACCGTGAAATCGGTCACTTCCTTTAGTTCCAGTTTCACCTTGTAGCGTTTGCGCCAGCGGGAAACGAAGGAATTAAACAGCCCGCGTTTGAGATAGGCTCCCAGGATGGGGCTGGTCTTGAGGGTGATGGACCGGACTCCCTTTTCAATGACGTAGAAGGCAATCTTGCGCTCAATCTCTTCGTCTATGACCACAGAGGAGTGAATCTTTCCGGTGCCATGACACACGGGACACTGCTCGGACGTATTGATTTCCGTAACGGGCCGGATGCGCTGCCGGGTTATTTGCATAAGCCCGAACTTGGTGAGCGGGAGCACGTTGTGCTTGGCTCTGTCGGCTTCCATGAGCTCCTGCATATACTTGTGGAGGGCGTTCTTGTGATCGTTGTTCTCCATGTCTATGAAGTCCACAATCACTATTCCTCCCATGTCTCGGAGCCTCAGCTGCCGTGCAATTTCTTCTGCGGCTATCTTGTTTACCTCGAAGGAGTTCTCCTCCTGGTCGTTGGTTTTGGTACGGATGCCGCTGTTTACGTCAATTACATTCAGCGCTTCGGTGGTTTCAATTACCAGATAGGCGCCCTGCCGCATGGGAACCACCTTGCCAAACGAACCCTTGATCTGACGGGTGACCTCAAAGTGGTCGTAGATGGGTTGCTTGCCTTCGTAGAGGTGGACAATCTTTTCCTGTTCCGGAGAAATGAGCGAAACGTACTTCCGGGCTTCTTCGGCCACATGCTCGTCGTTAATCCAGATGTTGGAGAACGAGTCGTTGAGGAGGTCCCTCAATACGGTAGTGGTTTTGCTGTACTCCGTGAAGAGCAGCTGGACATTCTTGTTACTGGCAATCTTCTTCCAGGAGTCTTCCCATTTCTGAATGAGGGATTCCGTTTCTCCTACCAGCGTGGCGGCGTTTTTGCCTTCTGCCGCGGTGCGGATGATGGCCCCGTAATTCTTGGGGAGGATGCTCCTGACCAATGTCTCGAGTCTACGTTTCTCTTCCTTCGAGCCAATCTTCTGAGAGATGGACACCTTCTCGGCGAAGGGGAGAAGTACGATGTTTCGTCCTGCCAATGAAATTTCCGCAGTCAGTCGTGAACCCTTTGTGGAGATAGGTTCCTTGACTATCTGAACCACCACCATTTGTCCGGGGCGGAGGTATTCCTCAATTCGGCCCTCTTTGGGAAGAGGCTGGCCGATTTTTATGCCCGAATACAGATCTTTGAGATTAGTATTCGAGTTGGACTCCCGTACAAACTGGTCAAAGGCGGTAAAGTAAAGTCCCAGGTCCAGATAGTGGATGAAGGCTTCCTTCTTGTCTCCGATATCCACAAAGGCAGCATTGAGATTGGGGAGAATCTTCTTTACCTTTCCCAGGTAAACGTCTCCTACCGAAAACTGGTTCCCTGTGCTGGACTCCGTGTTGTACTCTATCAGCCGGTGATTCTCCATCAGGGCGATATGTACTTCTGTTGGCGTTACGTCAACAATCAGATCCTTGTCCGGTTTTTCAGACTCCATTTGGAAATTTGTGATTTGGTATGACAAAGGGCCTGCGCTTATTCTGCAAGCCCTTTACTCTTGGAAGAAGCTCAATTACTTCTTCTTATGGCGGTTCTTGCGCAAGCGCTTTTTACGCTTGTGCGTAGCCATCTTGTGTCTTTTATGCTTCTTACCGTTAGGCATAATTAAGATGATTTAATAAAATGATAATTATTTCTCTTTAACAGCGTTAACGAAGCTCTTGGCGGGCTTGAAGGCCGGAATGTCGTGGGCGGGAATGGTCATAGTGGTTTTGCGGGTGATGTTGCGGGCAGCCTTCTGAGCGCGATGCTTGATGATGAAGCTGCCGAAGCCACGCATGTACACGGGGTTGCCAGCGATGAGGGAACCCTTAACCACATTGGTGAATTCTTCGATAACGGCCAATACCTGTGCCTTTTCAAAACCGGTAGTCTTAGCTACTTCGTTTACGATCTCTGCCTTAGTCATAGTTTGTATAGTTTTAAATTAAGTTTCCTTTTCGGGAAAAACGTCCGCAAAATTAGACTAAATTTCTTATATTTCAAAATATTATGTCACAATCTGACGTTTTTTCTTTTGGCACGTATCTTGACCTATAAAGGCATGGACCTAATATGGGTATATTGTGTCCGTTTGATATGACATTTTGGCAGATATGATGGATTTTTTAGATAAAATGAACGCCCCTGCAGGGGTAGAAGTAAACATAATGCCCGTAGTGGGAGAGGCTGCGTCCATGAAGGTGGACACTTCCCAGCTTCCTCCCGCCTTGCCGGTGCTGCCTCTTCGCAACGCCGTCATTTTCCCCGGCACGGTTTTCCCCGTGACGGTGGGCCGGGAAAAGAGCATCAAACTGGTCACGGATGTGGAGGGTGGCACCGGATGGCTGGCCGCCATTCCCCAGGCCGATATTGCCGTAGAAGAGCCCACAGAGTCGGATCTTTGTGGCTATGGCACCGTTTGTAAGCTCATCAAAACCCTGGAGATGCCCGATGGCAGCGTAACGGCCATCCTGCAGGGCTCCCAGCTGGTGAGCCTGGATTCCATAGTGAGCTACGACCCTTACATGATGGCCCGCGTGAACTATCTGGAAGAGGTAGTTCCGGCCGATGCCGACGAGCGTGAACTGAGCGTGCTGGCAGATTCCCTGAAGGAAAAGGCTGCCATGATTGTGAAGTCCTCGTCCTTTGCTCCCAAGGAAGCCATCGGCGCGCTTCGCAGCATTGAGAATTTCCACTTCCTGGTAAACTTCATAGCTACCACCATTGAGGTGGAGAATTTCCAGGAGCGCACCGGTCTGCTCTCCATCACCAATATCCAGGAGCGCGGCATGTCCCTCCTGAAGGTGCTGGACGCCCAGACGCAGCTGCTGCAAATCAAGCAGGAGATTAACCAGAAGGTTAAGACAGACATTGACCAGCAGCAGCGCGAATACTACCTGAACAACCAGCTGCGCACCATCCAGGAAGAGTTGGGTATGGATGAAGGAGAGGAATTTGAAAAGATGCGCAGAAGGGCCGATGAGAAAAAGTGGTCCAAGGAAGTGCGCGCCATCTTTGACAAGGAAATGGCCCGCCTGGAGAAGTACAATCCCACCTCTCCGGACTACAGCATCCAGTTTGCCTACATCCAGTTTATGCTGGACCTCCCCTGGGGAGAAATGTCCGACGACAACCTGGACCTGCAGCACGCTCAGGAGGTCCTGGACGAAGATCACTTCGGCCTGGACCAGGTAAAGGATCGCATCATCGAATACCTGGCCGTTCTCAAACTGAAGGGCAACATGAAGTCGCCCATCCTGTGCCTGTGGGGCCCCCCCGGAGTAGGTAAAACCTCCCTGGGTAAGTCCATTGCCCGTGCCCTGGGTCGCAAATATATCCGCATTTCGCTGGGTGGCATGCACGATGAGGCGGAAATCCGCGGTCACCGCAAAACCTATGTGGGCGCCCTTCCCGGCCGTATTCTGAGCGGCATCCAGCGGGCCGGCACCTCCAATCCGGTCATTGTGCTGGACGAAATTGACAAGCTGGCTTCCGACTTCAAGGGAGACCCTTCATCGGCCCTCCTGGAAGCCCTGGATCCGGAGCAGAACAGCACCTTCCACGACAATTATCTGGACATTGACTACGACCTCTCCAACGTCCTGTTTATCACCACGGCCAACGGCATCGGCACCATCCAGCCCGCCTTGAAAGACCGTATGGAGATGATCAACGTAAGCGGATACCTGGCAGAAGAAAAGCTCCAGATTGCCCACCAGTACCTGGTTCCCAAGCAGCTCACGGAGCACGGCTTGAGGGCCGATGAACTCTCCATCTCCGACGAAGCCCTCAAGGAGATTGTAGACAAGTACACCCACGAGAGCGGTGTCCGCGGCCTGGAGAAGCAGATTGCCAAGATAGCCCGCGTGACGGCCAAGAAGATGGCCATGGAGCAGGAGTTCCCCCGCACCATTGGCCCGGAGCACCTGCGCGAGTACCTGGGCCTGCCCACCGCCTTCCACGACGACGTAGCCGGCAACGAAGGCGTAGGCGTGGTAACCGGCCTGGCCTGGACCGAAATGGGCGGAGAAGTGCTCTTTG
>DFLI01000027.1 GCA_002373715.1 Bacteroidales bacterium UBA3623 | reverse complement strand
TCATTGCGGGCATAACGGTTGATCATGAAGGCAAGGATGGCCAGGCCCAGCACGATGAAGAGCATCTGCTGGCGCCGCTGTCGACGTGCGCGGGCATAAACCTCGTCCGTCTTGTAAACCTCTACCACCTGCCAGAAAGGGTCCTTGTAAAGCGTGGTGCTGGTGTATAAAACGCCGGGAACCTCTGATGCTGATATCACACCGTTGAGAAGGTCCACCACCTGCTGAACCTCTGCTGCGGAGGTACGGCTGGCAGAAGGACCGGCCACCAGTTCCCCTTGCGGGGTAAGAAGCAGGCCGAAGGAAGAAGGATACGGCTGGCGGGCATTCAGCGTATCTCCCAGCCAGGAAAGATCGATATCCAAGCCGCAAACCGCCTCAATTTCTCCATTCTCATCGTAGAGAGGACTCAGGTAGGTAGAAAAGGCCAGGGAATCCGGGCCGTATTTGTAAGGGTCTGTCCAGTTAGTGCAGCGGTTTTCCAATACCCAGAGATACTCTTCGTTAAGGGTATAATCGTGGTCGGGACCGGCTATCTGCTCTACTTTGATGGTTCCATCCGGCTGAAGGCTGGCATAGGGCTCGTAGAGACGCCCTTTTGAGGGATAGAAATAGGGCCTGAAGGCCAGACAGCCGCCAACCAGGTTGCGGTCGTCGTCAATCAGACGGACCACGGCTCCGAAAACGGAGTCCGGGTGGGCCATGCTGCGCTTGATGTCCCACAGATTCTCCCGCATCGTAATCTCCGTACGCTCCAAAGTATGCTGGATTCCCTCGGCCATGGAGTTCATGACCACCCGGCTGCGAAGATCGGTTTCTTCCAGCAAAGCCTTCTGGACATGCTCGTACTGCACGATGGAGAGGATCTCCACCATGACCGCCGCCAGAACCACAATGCCCACACGGGACAACCAGCTATTCTTTAATGAAACCACTCACATCCAATATCAACTGGTAAAGTTATCATTTGTTTTTGAGAACTCAAAACGATAAATATTTGAAAATTTTTCTAATTTTGTAAAAACCAAACACTGAAACAATGAGCCAGACTTCTTTAAACACGGTTCTGGAGGCTTTTCACCAGCAGGTAAAAACCTCTCCCAATCAACCCGCAGTGGTTTATGAAAATATCCAGTTAAGCTATTCCGAAGTAGACCGGCTGACGGACAACCTCGCCGCCTATATAGAATCCAAAGTGCCCCCAAAGAGCGTTGTGGGCATCATGCTGGGCCGCAACGAATACATGATGCTGGCCCCGCTGGGAGCGCTCAAAGCCGGCTGCGCCTACCTCCCGCTGGACCCTTCGTACCCGCCGGAGCGCCTGGAATTCATGATGAAGGACGCCGGCGCCCAAATGCTGGTGGCCGATGAAGAGCTCCTGCCCATCCTCAAAGAATACAAGGGACCCGTCATAAAAACCACGGACATCCGGAAACTGCATCCCGGAACGCCCAAGGCTCCGCAGCCCCAGCCGGAAGACCTCTTTATCCTGCTGTACACCAGCGGCACCACCGGCACGCCCAAGGGCTGCATGCTCTGCCACAAAAACATTTACGCCTTTTGCAGCCACCACAGCGAGCTCATGGGCATGGACCATACCACCCGCATGACAGCCTACGCCAGCTTTGGCTTCGACGCCTTTGTGGCGGACCTGTACAGCGCTATCATCAGCGGTGCCACCCTCTACATTATCCCGGATCGCATCCGGCTCAACCTGCCCGCCCTGCACGAGTATTTTGAGCAAAACGGCATCACCTGCTGCTTCATGACCACCCAGGTGGCCACCCAGTTCGCCATCAACTATCCGGACTGCAAGGGCCTCAAAATTCTGTACACCGGCGGCGAAAAAATGTCCAGCTTCCCGCTGCCGCACTACCGCCTGTTCAACTGCTACGGCCCCACGGAAACCATCTGCTACGTGCTCTACGAAGAAGTGAAAAAACAGGAAGAGAACATCCCCATCGGCCGGCCGATGAAAGACATCAAGGTATATATCGTCAAGGATGGCAAGCAGGTGCCCAAAGGCGAGCCGGGAGAACTCTGGATCACCGGAACCCAGGTGGGCCTGGGCTACCTCAACCGGCCGGACAAAACCGCAGAGGCCTTTGTGAAGAATCCCTTTGACGATGACCCTAAGTACGCCACGGCCTACCGCACCGGAGACATTGTCCGCGAGCGCGAGGACGGAAAAATTGAATTCGTGGGCCGAAAAGACGGCCAGGTGAAAATCCGCGGCTTCCGCATCGAGCTCAAGGAAGTAGAGGCTATCATCCGCGAATTCCCTGACATTAAAGACGTTACGGTGCAGGCCTTTGACGAGCCTGGCGCCGGTGCCGGCAAGTTCCTGGCTGCGTACATCGTCAGTCCCAAGGAGATCAACATCCAGGAGCTGGACGCCTTCATCGCCAGCAAGAAACCGCCGTACATGGTGCCGGCCGTTACCATGCAGATAGAAGCCATTCCGCTGAATGTGAACCAGAAAGTGGACGTGAAGGCCCTTCCCAAGCCGGAACCGCAGGAGCACAAGGCGGAGGCCCACGTGGCCCCGCTCAACGTGCTGGAAGAGGAGATCAGCGGCATCATCAAGGAGACCGTGGGCATCGGAGGCTTCGGCCTTACGGACCCCCTGTATTACAGTGGCCTGTCGTCCCTGGGTGCCCTGCGCCTGGCTACGGAGCTGTACAAACGTTACGGCCTGGAGCCGGATATGAACAGCTTTGCCAAGACGGCCAGCCTGCAAAGCATTGAAAACGACATTCTTAACCTGCTCCTGTCCCAGGACAAGAACAAGGAGGCCGAAACGGAAAGCCCAGAGGACGAGCCCCAGGAACTCACCTTCCAGCAGACGGGTCTGTACCTGGACTGCGTCCGGAATCCTTCCTCCACGGCCTACAACCTCCCGTTCATCCTCACCTTCCCGGAAGGCACGCAGGTATCGGCCCTTAAAAAGGCCTTATTAGCCATTCTGGAGGCTCATCCCGGTGTTACCGGACGGCTGCAGCAGAAAGACGGAAAAGTCTATCTGGTGCCCGGAAAACCGGACCCGGAGATTCCGTCCGTCAAGCTCCGCAGCGAAGATGACTATGAAGACCTCAAAGAAGCCTTCATGCAGCCTTTCGACCTCTCAGGACCGCTCTACCGGCTCAACATTGTCCAAACGCCCGGAAAGCTGCGCCTGATGGCCGATTTCCACCACCTCATCTTTGACGGACACTCCTACGATGTCTTCCTGGCCCAGCTTACGGCGGCCCTGGAGGGCAAGGAGCCCGAAAAGGAGGACTACACCTACTTCCACTACGCCAAGGACCAGAAGGCCTACCAGGACAGCGAGGAATTCAAACAGGCCGAAGCCTTCTTCGCAGACCAGATGGCCGGCAAGGAAGACGAAACCGGCGTGATTCCGGACAAGAAACCGCAGGAAGACGAGGTGGGCCACGAGGTGTGGCTCCGCAAGAAGGTAGGAGTGGATATCATGGCGCGCTGCCACGCGCTGGACATCTCTCCGGCCAGCTACTTCCTGGGCGCCGCCTTCATCACCGTAAGCGCCTTCTGCGGCAAGCAGAAAGTGTTTATGAGCACCGTGGCCAACGGCCGCGGGGATATGCGTTGCGCCAACACCTTCGGTATGTTCGTCAACACGATGCCGCTCTCAGGAGAAGTAGGGGAGCAGAAGGTGGGAGATTTCCTCAAGGAGACGGACCGCAACTTTGACACCACCCTTTCCTTCCAGAACTATCCTTTTGCCAGGGTGTCCTCGGCCTTTGACTTCCATCCTGCCGTGATGCTGGCCTACCAGGTGGGTCTGGTGGAGAAACACACCGTCAACGGGAAACCGCTTGAGGATGAACTCCTTACGCAGGATACGCCCAAGTTCCCGCTGAGCATCTTCATCGAGGGCACGGAAGAGGCCCCCGAACTGGCCCTCGCCTACGACGACAGCCAGTATACCGAACCGCTAATCCAGTCCTTCGCCGACGCCATGGAATGCGTGGTGAGGGGGATGCTCAAGGATGTAGCCCTCTCGGAGATTGCCTTCGTGGACGGCGAGCGCCTCAAGCAACTGGACAGCTTCAACAACTACACCCAGAAGGTAGACCTGACCCAGACCGTTGTGGACCTGTTCCGCAAGCAGGCCAAAGCCACTCCGGATGCCCCGGCCGTACTCTTTAACGGCAAGACCATCAGCTACAAGGAGCTGGACAACTATACGGACGCCCTGGCAGCCAAGATTCTCTCCTTCGGCCTGAAAGGGGAAGACGTGGTGGCCGTGCTCATCGGCCGCAACGCCTGGATGACCAAGGCCTCCCTGGCGGCCCTGAAGACCGGCTGCGCCTATCAGCCGCTGGATCCTTCCTACCCGCCGGAGCGCCTCAACTTTATGATTAAGGACTCCCACGCCAAACTTCTCATTGCCGATAAGGAACTGGTTCCGCTGGTAGGGGAGTACAAGGGTCCCGTGCTCACCACCGACCAGCTGGACAAGCTGCCCGAAGGCAAGCCCGCAGGCGGCCCCAAGCCGGAAAGCCTGTTCATCCTGCTGTATACTTCCGGTTCCACCGGCACGCCCAAGGGCTGTATGCTGGAGCAGCGCAACCTGGTCAATTTCTGCGCCTGGTACCGGGATTATTACCAGCTCAAGCCCGGCGACAAGGTAGCCGCGTTTGCCAGTTACGGCTTCGATGCCAATATGATGGACCAGTACCCCGCCCTGACCAGCGGAGCCTGCGTCTGCATCATTCCCGAAGACGTAAGGCACGATCTGGGTGCCCTGAACCGCTTCCTGATAGACAACGGCGTTACGCACAGCTTTATGACCACCCAGGTGGGCGTGATGTATGCCCGTAACTTCCCGGACAATCCCGTCCTCAAGCACCTGTCCGTGGGCGGAGAGAAACTCATTTCCATGCCGCCGCCTTCCTATGCCTTCTACAACGGCTACGGCCCCACGGAATGCACCATCTTCTCCTCCGTCTTCCGGGTCCTGGAACGCGAGGACAACATCCCCATCGGCCATCCTCTGTCCAATGTCCAGCTGTATGTGGCGGACCAGAAGATGCGCCGCCTGCCCGTTGGCGCGGCCGGTGAACTGCTCATCGGCGGTCACGGCGTGGGCCGCGGGTACCTCAACAACCCGGAAAAGACGGCCGAAAGCTTCATCGAGAACCCTTACCAGCCCGGTGTGCGGCTGTATCGCTCCGGTGATATCGTACGCTTCCGCCCGGACGGAAACGTTGAATTCGTGGGCCGAAAAGACCGCCAGGTCAAGATCCGCGGCTTCCGCATCGAACTCAAGGAAGTGGAGGGCGTGCTGCAGGAATTCCCGGGCGTAAAGGACGTGACCGTACAGGCCTTCGACGCCCCGTCCGGCGGCAAGTTCCTGGCCGCTTACGTGGTGGCCGACGGCACCTTTGATTCCAAGGCCGCGGCAGACTTCATCCGCGAGCGTAAGCCGCCGTATATGGTTCCCGCCGCGTGGATGCAGCTGGACGCCATCCCGCTCAACGTGAACCAGAAGGTGGACCGCAAGGCTCTGCCGGAGGCCACGCCTTCCTCCCCGGACGAGTATATTGCTCCTGTAGGTGAGACGGAAAAGGCCCTCTGCGACATCTTTGCCCAGATTCTGGGCGTGGAAAAGGTAGGTGCCACGGATTCCTTCTTCGACCTGGGCGGCTCTTCCCTGATGGTCACCAACGTGATGGTGAACGCCGAAAAACAGGGGCTGCATTTTGCCTATTCCGATGTCTTCTCCCATCCTTCGGCCCGCTCCCTGGCGGCCTTCCTGAAGGGGGACCAGGGCACGCAGGAGCAGGACAGCAACATTACCGACTACGACTATTCAGCCATCAACACCCTGCTGGCGCAGAACAACCTGGAGTCCTTCCTCAAGGGAAAGCGCCTACCGCTGGGCAAGAACATCCTTCTTACCGGCGCCACCGGCTTCCTGGGCATCCACGTGCTCAAGGAACTGCTGGAAACCACCGGTCCGGATACCACCGTCTGGTGTCTCCTCCGCGAAAAGGGCACCCTGACCCCGGAGCGCCGCCTCAAGGAAATGCTGGTGTACTACTTTGAGAAAGACTACCGCAGCCTGTTCGGAACGCGCATCAAGCCCGTGGCGGGAGACATTACCCAGCCCGAGACCCTGGCTCCGCTCAAGGACATCGATATGGTGTTCAACTGCGCCGCCAACGTGAAGCACTTCTCCAAGGGGACGGACATCGAAGACATCAACTACGGCGGCGTCAAGAACCTGGTAGACCTCTGCGAAAAGAACGATGCCTTCCTGGTGCACGTGTCCACCGAGAGCGTGGGCGGCCTTACCCCGGGCAATGTTCCGGACACCCTCACCGAACAGATGCTCTTCTTCGGCCAGCTCACGGACAACCAGTACGTCCACTCCAAGTTCCTGGCCGAAAGGCACATCCTGGAGCATATGGTGCACGGAAAGCTCAAGGCCAAGATCCTGCGCGCCGGCAACCTGTCGCCCCGTGCCCAGGACGGCGAGTTCCAGGTGAACCTCAACGCCAACGCCTCGATGGGCCGTCTCAAGGCCCTCAAGATGCTGGGCGCCTGCCCGTATCAGATGCTGGAAGGCCAGATGGAGTTCTCGCCCATCGACCAGTCGGCCCAGGCTATGGTGCTGCTGGCCACCACCCCGCTGGAAAACTGCGTCTTCAACGTTTCCAACAACCATATCATCCCTATGGACGATATATTCACCCGCCTGGAGAAGATTGACGGACAGCCGCTGGAATACGTGGAAATGGACGAATTCTCCCGCCGCGTGGAGAAAGCCAACGCCAACCCCGCCAAGACCCGCATCATGGCACCGCTGGTAGCCTACCAGCAGTCCAACGCCGAAACGGAAGGCGTGGAAACCCTGGCCTCCACCGTGTATACGATGCAGATTCTGCACCGACTGGGCTTCCGCTGGGACCACACATCCAACGAATACCTCGACTTGACCTTTGAAATGCTGCGAACTCTGAGGTATTTTGACTAACTTTGCGGCCTTATGAGTGAATTCAAGACCAATAAAGCCGTATTTGTTGGCGTCATCCTGGAGAAAGGCGGGGAACGCAAGGTGCAGGAATACCTGGACGAGCTTGCGTTCCTGGCCGAAACCGCCGGCGCCCTTCCCGACAAAATGTTTACCCAGCGCCTGGACCGGCCCGACAAGGCCACATACATCGGCCCCGGTAAACTGGAGGAGATCAAGGAATACTGCCAGGAGAACGAGATAGAGTACGTCATTTTCGATGACGAGCTCACAGGGATGCAGCAGCGCAATATCGAGAAGGTGATTGCGTGCAGCGATGTCATAGACCGGACGTCCCTGATCCTGGAGATCTTTGCCCAGCGGGCCAAGACCTCCTACGCCAAGATGCAGGTGGAACTGGCGCACTACAACTATATGCTCCCGCGCCTGGCCGGTATGTGGACGCACCTGGAGCGTCAGCGCGGCGGCATGGGTACGCGCGGTGGTATGGGTGAGACCCAGATAGAGATAGACCGCCGTATCGTAAAGCAGCGAATTTCCAAGCTGAAGGAAGACCTGAAGAAAGTGGACAAGCAAATGGCCACGCAAAGGGGCAATAGAGGCTCTCTGGTGCGTTTGGCGCTCGTGGGGTATACCAATGTGGGGAAAAGCACTTTGATGAATTTATTGGCCAAATCTGACGTGTTTGCAGAGAACAAGCTTTTTGCCACGCTGGACACCACCGTCAGAAAAGTCGTCATCGAGAACGTTCCCTTCCTCCTGAGCGACACCGTAGGATTCATCCGCAAGCTGCCCACGCAGCTGGTGGAGGCCTTCAAGAGCACCCTGGACGAAGTAAGGGAGGCCGATGTGCTGGTGCACGTTGTGGACATCTCCCATCCGGGCTTCGAAGAACAGATGGAGGTGGTGGAAAGGACGCTGAGGGAGATTGGTGCCGCAAATAAGCCCGTATACGTGGTTTTCAACAAAGTGGACGCCTACACCTACGAACCCTACGACGAGTTCTCCCTGGAGCCCAAACAGCCCGTAAACCGCACGCTGGAAGAACTCAAGAGCAGCTGGATTGCCGAAGAGAAGACGCCCTGCATCTTCATATCGGCCCGCGAGAAAATCGGCATAGAAAAACTCCGCAACGACCTGTACAAGATTGTTGCGGAGATTCATGCGGGGCGTTACCCCTTCAATAACTTTTTATGGTAAAAAAGACCCCCGGTCAAGCCGGGGGTGACTTTTTCGTCATGCCCGGCCCGACCGGGCATCTCTTTTAGAATGCGTAACCCAGACCTACGCAGAGGGTGTTACCCAGAGCGGCGTTGCCCAGGATGTAGCTTGCATCCAGGTGGATGCCCACAATCTTGAAGCCCAGGCCGAAGGAGCCGTAGGAGGGCAGCGGAGACTTACCGGAGCCCACGTGGAAACCGGCTCTCACAAATACCATGTCGTTCCAGGCATACTGAGCGCCCAAACCAAGGCCCAGGCCGCCGATGAAGAAGACGTCGGCATCGGCCGCCACCAGAATGGCGCTGGTGCCAAAGTGCGCGTCATAACCCACGCCTACTTTGGCCGATGCGGGAAGCGGATAAGACTCTTCGCCGCTCTTCACGGGCGTTCCCAGGGAAGCCACGCCGGCCGTAGCGTAGAAGCCCTTCATCTTGAACATCACGAAGGCGTCTCCTGCAATGGCGCTGTATTTGGCGTTCGCCGCAATGGTGGACTGGGCAAATTTCACGTTCACGCCCAAAGACAGGAAATCCGTTATGGCGAAGCCCAGGCCGCCTCCGGCCAGAATGTCGGAGGGAGCAAAGCTGCTGCCTGTCTTTCCGGTTACATCCGTAAGGGAATACTCCTGGCCCTTCTGATAGGCGCCAATAACATTGATAGCGAAGCGTTTGCCAATCTTAATGCCACCCATCAGGTTCAGGTTGGTGCTCTTGAGCCCGCCCGGAGCCCAGTTCTGGAAGGTAAAGGCAACATCGCTGCCGCGGAAAGGAACCGCTGCGGGGTTATACAGGGGAGACAGGGCCTCTGTGCCGCCCATGGCCGAGGTAATGGCACTGCGGTCTATGCGAATGAAAGGCAGGGCCGCCGACTCCTGTGCAAAGAGTGATACCGGCAGTAAGGCCGCCACCAAAGCTGTAAGAATATACTTTTTCATGGTCATTTACTTTTTGACGACGGTTTGCTTGTACTCGGTACCGTTGTAGGTAATAACTAAGGTATAAAGGCCGGGAGCCAGGCCGGAAAGATCTATGGTTGCAGGCTCAAAAGCGCTGCCGCTCACCGTTTCTTCAGACACCTTGGCACCGGTAGCGGAATACACCACCACATCCATACCCACGGGCTGCAGCTCGCTGTTGGTGATGGAAACAGTGTTGGTGGAAGCGTTGATGCTGGCCGTAACCGGAACTTCAGATGTGCGCACGGCAATCTTGAACTCACTGCCCACGGACTTGCCCAGAGGGTCCTTAGCCGTGATGGTCACGGTGGCAAGACCATTGGTGATGGCCGTTGCGGAAAGCTTGCCGCTGTTGGCGGTCACATGCACCGCAGCCTCAGAGGTATTGGTAACCGCGTAGGTGAGAATGTCGCCGTCCTCAT
>DFLI01000084.1:6804-7034 GCA_002373715.1 Bacteroidales bacterium UBA3623 | reverse complement strand
AGGCAGAAGCAACTATCGGCCAGTACCCTTCAGAGCTATCTGGCCTGCCCCGCCAAATTCTACTACCAGGTGGTGGAGGGCCTCAAAGCAGCCGACGACGTGTCCGAATCCCTGGACGCCGGCATGCTGGGCAACGTGTTCCACCACGTGATGCAAAAGCTGTACACCGGCAAGAAATTCTACAGCAGGGCCAGTGTGGAAGCCCTCAAAAAAGACACGGCCCGCATCAG
>DFLI01000084.1:0-6678 GCA_002373715.1 Bacteroidales bacterium UBA3623 | reverse complement strand
CTGGAAAACATCCTCCA
This sequence comes from Bacteroidales bacterium UBA3623, assembly GCA_002373715.1. Lineage (GTDB taxonomy): Bacteria > Bacteroidota > Bacteroidia > Bacteroidales > UBA932 > Cryptobacteroides. Next base: position 6,661 of record DFLI01000084.1, on the reverse strand, counting down.
GGGCTATGTGGAGGAGACTTTGGCGCACGACGTCCAGCTCCTGGAACAGGCCGGCTCGGAGGGATTCCGGATCATCGGCCTGGAGGTGGAAGTGCATTGCAGCATTGATGGGTTCAACTTCATCGGCTTCATAGACCGCCTGGACAGCTACAAGCCCGGCCAGGTGCGAATAGTGGACTACAAGACAGGCCACGTGGCCGATAACGAGCTTCTCATAGACGACGCCAACGCCGCCACGGTGGTGCAGCAACTCTTCGACCCGGAAACCAAATCCCGCCCCAAGATTGCCCTCCAGCTCTTCCTCTACGACCACATGGTAGGACAGATTGCCGGTCAAGCAGGCAATGACGGGAACGGTGCCCGTCATGCCCCACCTGATCGGGCATCCTCCCTCATCCCGGGCCTTGACCCGGGATCTCCGGTCCAGCTAGTTAATTCCATCTACAGCACCGCGCGCCTCTATTCCCAGCCTTTGCCCGACGTCCCCGTGAGCGAGGAGTTTTCAATAAAAGCCATGGAGGGCGTTATCGGCCTTTTGCAGGAAATTGCCAACCCTGCCATCCCGTTCCGCCGCACCTCAGACGCCAAAACCTGCGAGTACTGCGACTTTAAAGCGATTTGTGGAAGATAAATAGTATCTTTGCACCCGTATGGAAAATAAGAAATTATCCCCTCTGAAATTTTTGCCCGACGCCATCCAGATGCCGTGGGGCAGCAATGAATATTTATTGGCCGATTTAGGCTTCGTAGATTCGGTGGCCATCGAAGGCTGGCTCAAGGGCAACACCCTCAGCGACATCATGCAAACCTACCTGGAGCGCGTGGTGGGAGAAACGGCCTTCGAGTGGTACGGGACGCAGTTCCCGGTGCTGGTGAAGAAGCTGGACGTGAAGGGCCGCACCTCGCTGCACATCAACCCGGACGACGAAACGGCCGAGCAGCGCTACGACGCCTTCGGCAAAACCGCCCTGTGGTACGTAACGGAAACAGGACCCAACGCCAAGCTGTACTTGGGCTTCAAGCGCCCGGTGGGGGCCGATGAATTCTATCGCGCCTGCGCCGACGGCAGCGTGGAAGACCTCCTGTACAGCATCAAGCCCCGGGTGGGGGAGAGCTATCTCATCACCCCCTGCCTGGTCCATGCGGCGGCCGATGTCACCCTTCTGGAAGTGGCCGAAAGCTCGGAGCTTTGGTTCAGACTCCACGACTGGGGTAGCCAGGAGCGCGAAATGCACCTGGAAGAGGCCTTCGACCTCATTAACTTCGGCCAGTACGAGCGGCCCGCACAGCGCTCCAAGGAGCTGTTGGCCGCCACGGACCAGTTCACCGTGGGAGAAATCCACCTCACCGCCCCGCTTGAAAGCCACGCCGGCATAGAGGAAACCTTCCTGGTGTACATCTGCGTAGGAGGCGCCGCCACCATCAAGGCCGATGGCGAAACCTTCCGCTTCAGCGCCGGAGAGCTGGTGCTGGTCCCTGCCGAGTGCTCGGACTTCGTCCTGGCCCCGGTAGGAGACGCCGCCGTGGTTCTGGAAGTAAGAATGGACCCCCGCGAGAGCAACGACATTGTCTCTGAGCCTGTAGAAGAATAAGAGATGCCCGGTCAAGCCGGGCATGACGAAAGTGCCGAACCCGTCATTGCCGGCCTGACCGGCAATCTATATTATGGAAGGAGTTAGAATAGATAAGTATTTATGGGCCATCCGGGTTTTTAAGACCCGGACGGATGCTACCGATGCGTGTAAGGGCGGAAAGGTGAAAGTGGGTACGGTGAACGCCAAGCCTTCGCGCGAGGTGCAGGTGGGTGAAACCATTGCTGTACGCAAAGGCGTGGCCACTTTTACGTTCAAGGTGCTGCAGCTCACGGACCATCGGCTTGGGGCCAAACTGGTGCCGGATTATGCCGAAAACCTTACGCCAGAATCCGAACTGGACAAGCTCCGGGCTCCGGTAGAAACCTTCTTCCTCACCCGAGATCGTGGTACTGGCAGGCCCACCAAGAAAGACCGGCGAGAGATTGAACAGATTTGGGACGCCATAGACTTTACATCTTTCCCTGAAGACGATGACCAGTAGCAACGACTACATGTTTCCTACCTCGGTGAAGGAGGTGGAGGCCCTGGGATGGGATTACATTGACATAATCCTCTTCTCCGGAGACGCCTTCATAGACCATCCGTCGTTTGGAACCGCCGTCATTGCCCGCTGGCTCCAGAAGTTCGGCTACCGCGTGGCCGTGGTGCCCCAGCCCAACTGGAGGGACGATTTGCGTGATTTCCGCAAACTGGGCCGGCCCCGGCTGTACTTTGGTCTGAACGCCGGTGCCATGGACTCCATGGTAAACCACTACACCGCGTCCAAGCGTCTCCGTCACGACGACGCCTACACCCCCGACGGCAAGGCCGGCGCCCGTCCGGATTACGCCGTCACGGTATACACCAAAATCCTCAAAGAACTCTTCCCGGACATCCCCGTCATTATCGGCGGCATCGAGGCCTCCCTCCGTCGCCTCACCCACTACGACTACTGGAAAGACTGCCTCATGCCCTCCGTCCTGGTCACCTCCGGGGCCGATTATTTGTGCTACGGCATGGGAGAACGCCCCATGATAGAACTAACCCGTGGCATAGAAAAAGGCTGGAACCAGCATAGAATGCGTCAGATTCCCCAAATAGCTTTTTATGTGAAAGGTCACCGCATCCCCACATCCGGAAAAAGTTCGCTAAATCCGGACGGGAACACTTCTTTGGCCCTTGCGTCCGGGAAAACCTCGGAAAATCCGGATCTGAGAGGTCCGGAAGGGGTGGAGGCCCCCAAACCCATGGCCACCCTCGGCCATGTAAGAGGGAGGGGCCCGCTGCCGCAGGCAGTGGGAGGGGTCGGCGAAGCCGACGGTTTGGGGGTCTCTTCCCCTGGAGGACCGTTGATTTTGCATAGCTTCGAAGAGTGTTGCAAGGATAAGCGGGCTTTTGCGGAGAATTTTCATTGGATTGAGACACATGCCAATATGATGCACCCGGATACTATTATTGAGCCGGTGGGGGAGGGGTATGTGCAGATTAATCCGCCTTATCCTCCGGCTACTCAGGAGGAGATGGATAGTTTCTGGGATTTGCCGTTTACCAAATTGCCTCATCCCCGGTACAAGGGCAAGCGCATTCCGGCTTATGATATGATTAAGTTCTCCGTGAATACGCACCGTGGGTGTTTTGGCGGCTGTAACTTCTGTACCATTGCGGCTCATCAGGGTAAGTTTATCCAGAGCCGTTCCGAAAAGTCTATTCTGAAAGAAGTTCAGGACCTGAACAAATTGCCGGACTTTGCCGGTAATATATCAGATGTAGGGGCCCCTACGGCCAATATGTATGGGATGCACGGGAAGAACCTGGAGCTTTGCGACAAGTGCAAGCGCCGCAGTTGCCTGTTCCCTAAACGCTGCCCCAACCTGAACTGCGACCATACGCGGCTTATGGAGCTTTACAAGCGCATAGACAGCACCAAGGGCATCCGGCATAGCTATATTGGCAGCGGTATCCGCTACGACCTTTTCCTCACGGAGGACGACTTCGTGGACCAAAGCTCCAAGCCTTATCTGAAGACGCTGGTGCTGCACCATACTTCGGGCCGATTAAAAGTGGCCCCGGAGCACACGGAAGACCATGTGCTTCAGAAAATGGCCAAGCCCAGCTTCAAACTCTTCGAGCATCTTCGCAAAGAATTCGACAGAATTAACAAGGAAGCCGGCACCCATGTGGGCCTGGTTCCTTACTTCATTTCTTCCCACCCCGGCTGCACCCTCAAGGACATGGAACGGCTGGCTAATCACCCTGCCCTGAAGGGAATCTGGATGGATCAGGTGCAGGATTTTACCCCCACTCCCATGACCACCAGTTCGGTGATGTTCTATTCCGGCTTGGACCCCAGGGACATGACGCCTGTATTTACCGAGCATAATCCGCAGAAAAAACAGGAGCAAAAGTCGTTTTTCTTCAAAAATTCTTCGAAAAATGGAGGAAAGCACTTGCAGAGTTCAAAACAATCTACTAATATTGCAGGCAGATTCAATCCCAAGCGGAAGAAATAAAAGGAATAATACCAAACCTGACTATGGCAGACAAGAAAAGACACGTTGTGAGCTATGAGAAGATGAACGCCCACCCGGATCTGGCAGCCGCATTTGCAGAGAAGTATCCCAAGGGCTTCAGCGACTACCTGAACGATTTGGTGAAATATCCCAAGCCGGACGGCACATCCTTCTACGCCGTTACCGTAGAGGTGCCGGACGCCATCTACCTGGTAAAGATAAACGTAAAAACCGACGACCTGGAAGACGTAGCCCGTTGGCTGGAAGGAGAAGAAGATGCCGAGAACGAGGCCGTGGCCGGTGGCAGCGCAGATGCCTCCGACGCCAGCGGAGAAACCTTACCGGACGACAATATTTCCCAGTACTCCACAGGGTCGGACGACGAATAAAATATGGCCAATCGCCGTGGCATAAAGCTTATTTGGGGTCCTCTACGGGCCCTTTTGCATAATATCCCCGAGAACCGGGTCCTGCTGGGCCTAAGCGTGGTAACGGGGGTGTTGTGCGGGCTGGCTGCGGTGCTTCTGAAAGTATCCATCCACGGTATTCAGGACTTTCTGGCCAACTTGCACCAGGACAGCCGCTGGGCCTATCTTCTGCTCCCCGGCGTGGGTATGCTCCTGAGCCTTCTCATCGTTAAATATGTAGTAAAGGACAACATCGGCCACGGCGTTACCAAGGTGCTGCAGGCCGTTTCCAAGAACGAATCCCGCATCAAGAGCCACAATTGCTGGAGCTCGCTGGTGACAAGCGCCCTTACCATTGGTTTTGGCGGTTCCGTGGGTGCGGAGGCTCCCATTGTGTACACCGGCGCTGCCATCGGCAGTAATTTGGGCCGATATTGCGGCATGTCCTACCGCGGGATGACGCTGCTTTTGGGCTGCGGCGCGGCCGGTGCTCTGGCGGGCATCTTCAACGCCCCCCTCGCCGGCGTGCTCTTTACGTTGGAAATCCTGCTTTTCAACCTTTCCATGAGCAGCATGCTGCCGCTGCTCCTGAGTTCCATATCGGCCACCCTGGTTAGCTATCTTATTCTGGGACGCGGGACGCAGTTTGCCGCTACGGTGACGCCCTTCAGCATGGGGAATATTCCTTTTTACGTGCTTTTGGGCATCTTCTGCGGCCTCATGGCGCTTTACTTTATCTATACTACGCTGCATCTGGAAGACCGCCTGGGACGGCTTAAGAACCCTTACTTGAAATGGGCTATATCGGCCTTCTGCCTGGGCGTTCTCATTTATCTTTTCCCGCCTCTTCACGGAGAGGGTTACAACTTCCTTTCGCCGCTTCTTAACGACCATCCGGATATTTCCTTCGGCGGCGCTACGCCCTTTAATTTCCTTACCGGCTGGCGCTGGGCCATTCCTCTTTTCTTCCTTCTGGTGCTGTTCCTGAAGGTTTTTTCCATGACTTTCACCAATGCCGGCGGCGGCGTGGGCGGTACTTTCGGCCCTACTCTGTTTATGGGCGCCATTGCGGGCTTTGTGCTGGCGTATTCCTTGAATCTTATCTGGCCCGGCAAAGTGCCCACTTCCAATTTTGTGCTGGTGGGCATGGCGGGGCTCATGGCGGGCGTTATGCAGGCGCCTCTCACCGCTATCTTCCTCATTGCAGAGATTTCCGGCGGGTATGAGCTGCTGGTGCCGCTTATTCTTACATCGGCCGTGTCCTATGGCGTTACCCGCATCTTTGAAAAATACTCTATTTATACCAAGCGTATTGCGGCCAGTGGGGAGCTTCTTACCCACGATTCAGACCAGGCGGTGCTCACGCTTATGCACGCGCGGGACCTGCTGGAGAAGGATTTCCTGCCCGTTCGCATAGACGCCCCGCTGCGGGAACTGGTGGAGGTGGTGTCCAAGAGCGAACGCAACATTTTCCCTGTGATAGACTCTAAGGGCCGGTTCCAAGGCTATGTAACGCTGGCGCGCATCCGCAGGGATATGTTCCGGCCGCAACTTTATGACACCCGCAAGGTATACAACTACATGGAATCGTCTCCGGAGTATATTCGCCCGGATGAACCTATGGATTCCGTGATGCGAAAATTTGAAAAAACTGGTGCCTGGAACCTTCCCATGGTGGACGAAAACCGGCAATATTTAGGATTCTTGTCCAAGTCTAAGATTTTCAACGAGTACCGCGAAGAATTGAAGACCTTCTCACAGGATTAACTCGCTTATAGACAATTAATTAGGCCAAAGAAAATCTGTGGCCTTTTTTCTTGCTCGTAGCGTTGGGAGTGTTTATCTTTGTAGCGCAGTAACTGCCTGCGGATTGTGCGATCGCCGCCAGGTAGTGATTCGTTCGGTGCCGGCCTTTCTCTCCCCTGGGCGGGCACCGTTTTTTCTACTTCTTCACCACGCAAACCACCAGGTTCACCAGAATGTAGGAGCAGAAAATGAGGAGGACCGCCAGGCTCCAGTTGAGCCCCGCGGCTATCACAAAGATAACGGCCGCCACGGCCAGACACAGGAACACAATTCTCTTGGCATCCAGGAGCTTGTGTCCTTTGGCTATCTTCATCCCGAACATGGGAATCTCGATCACCAGGAGCAGTCCCAGCACCACGGCCAG
>DFLI01000017.1:6263-10140 GCA_002373715.1 Bacteroidales bacterium UBA3623 | reverse complement strand
CCTGCAGCCAGTGATGGTCGACCCTGTCCACAGATATCGAATCCTTGAGTCCGGAAGGACCGTAGACGGCCATGGTACTCACCTAGTCTCCGGTATAGGTGCCTAATTATGGGTTTCATTGGTGCAAAGGTAAAAGAAATTTGTTATATTTGTAGGAAAAGGTGCAACAATGGAGGCTAGGGATTACATAGACCTCCTGGAACTTCAGACCAGGATCAAGGAGAGCATCGCAGATGCATTTCCGGGCCGGTACTGGGTCAAAGCAGAAATCGCCTCCTGGAGCCCGCGGGCCAATGGTCACTGCTATCTGAGCCTGGCCCAGAGCAGGGGAGGTAAGTCCATTGCGGAAGCCCGCGCCATGATCTGGAGTTGGAAATACCCCCAGCTCACCCAATTCTTCGAAAGCAGCACCGGCCAAAAACTCCAGGCCGGCATTACCGTACTGGTACAAGTTCAGGTAAACTTCAGCGAACTGTACGGAGTAAGCCTCTTCATAGAAAACATAGACCCGGCCTTCACCCTGGGAGAAAAGGCCCTGGAGCGCAAGAAGGCCATAGAGAAATTAACGGCCGAAGGCTACATGGACATGCAGAAGGAACTGGCCCTGCCAGACCTCCCGTACCGCCTGGCTGTTATCACCTCCCAAACTGCCGCCGGCTATCAGGATTTCCGCAACCACCTGCTGAACAACCCCGAGGGCTATGCCTTCCGGCTGGATTTGCTGGAAGCCCTCATGCAAGGGGAGCAGGCTCCCGCATCCATTATGGAAGCACTGGAAGAGGCCGGAGAACAGAATTACGACGCCGTCCTCATTCTTCGCGGCGGAGGCAGCGAACTGGACCTGGCCTGTTTTGACGATTATGATTTGGCCGTTGCCATTGCCACTTGCCCCGTGCCGGTAGTTACGGCCATCGGCCACGACAAGGATGTCCATATTGCAGACATGGTGGCCCACGCCTCCGTGAAAACGCCCACCGCTTTGGCCGATTTATTCCTGGAAGCCTATGCGGCGCAGGATGCCCTGCTGGACCGCCTGGGCCGGCAGGTGACGCTCTCTGCCCAGCGGGTGCTTTCCCGCGAAGAGCTGCGCCTCAAGACGTTGGATGCCCAGGTGCACCGCGCCATCCAGGGGCGCCTGGCTTCTCTGGAGATGCTGCTTCAGCGCAGCATCGGCCGCATTTCCAAAGGCCTCCTGCACAAATATGCCGATGTGGCCCGCCTGCGGGACAACGCTGCCCATCGCATCAAGTTTGCCGCCATGGCCAAGGTTAGCGCGGAAACTTCCCGCGTGGCCTTGAAGGATGCCCTTATAGGCGCCTCAGACCCCCGCAAAATCCTGGGCCTGGGGTACGTCCTGGTCACCGGCAAAGACAACAAAGTCCTGAAAACGGTGGACCGCGTGGCCATAGGAGACCGCATAGGAGTCCGTTTCTCCGACGGTTCCCTCATCGCCAAGGTGGACGAAATTTACAGTGACCATTTAGACCAATCCAAAAAGAGTATAGCATAAATACACACAAGATAACCAGATAATTTGTAACAACTATAATACTCGATTCTGAGTCGGAGGCCGAAGGCCGACAAAAGTCCCTCCCCGAGGGAGGGATTTAGGGAGGGGGTAACGTGAGCTTATTTTTGTGCGTGGGCCTGTAAGGAGGATGAATCGAAGGCAAAAGACTGATTTATGGAAAGATTTGATTACGCCAAGGCTATAGCCGAGCTTGAGGAGATTGCTGCCAAGGTAGAGAATCCCGAAACCAAGCTGGATGATATTGATGCGCTGGTGGGCCGCAGCAAGGAGTTGCTGGGGCAGTGCCGGGAGTATCTGAGAACCGTGAAGGACAAGATAGATTCATTGGATAAGGAGTAAGAGGTATGAAAAAGATTTACGAGCAAGACCCTTGGCTCATGCCCTACAAAGACGCCATTGACGCCCGGCATGAGCACATCTGGCAAACCCTCAAACACATTGCCGGAGACGGCCTCCTGAAGGACGCCGTGAACAACCACCTTTACTACGGCCTTCACCAGTGTGAAGACGGCAGCTGGGTGTTCCGTGAATTTGCCCCCAATGCCTCCAAAATCTTCCTTATCGGAGACTGCAACAACTGGAAGCGCACGGAAGCCTATGCCCTCAAACCGCTGGGCAGCGGCAACTGGGAACTCAAGGTGCCGGAGATGTTCCTGCGCCACGGCCAGCTGTACAAACTGTACATTGAATGGCCCGGTGGCGGCGGGGAGCGCCTGCCTTCCTATGCCACCCGCGTGGTCCAGGACGAGGTTACCAAGGTATTCAGCGCCCAGGTCTGGGCCCCCAAGCCTTATCAGTGGAAACACGGCCACGCCGGCAAGCGCCCCAACCCGCTCATCTACGAGTGCCACATTGGCATGGCCTCGGAAAAGGAGAAGGTGGGCACCTTTGAGGAATTCCGCAAAGACGTACTGCCCAAGGTGAAGGCCCTGGGGTACGACACCATCCAGATAATGGCCCTTCAGGAGCATCCGTATTACGGCTCCTTCGGCTACCAGGTGTCCAATTTCTTTGCCCTGAGCTCCCGCTTCGGTACACCCGAAGAGTTCAAGGCCCTGGTGGACGATGCCCACGGAAAGGGTATCGCGGTTATCATGGACATCGTACACAGCCACAGCGTGGAAAACACCCTGGAAGGCCTTTCCGAGTTTGACGGAACAGACCACCTGTACTTCCACCAGGGCCCTGCCGGCCGCCATCCGGCCTGGGGCTCCCGCTGCTTCGACTATGGCAAAGACGAAACCCGTTACTTCCTCCTGTCCAACGTAAAGTATTGGATGGAAGAGTACCACATAGACGGCTTCCGCTTCGACGGCGTTACCTCCATGCTGTACTGGGATCACGGTCTGGGCAAGGACTTCGTAGATTACAGCCTGTACTTTGACGGCGGCGTGGATGAAGATGCCGTTATCTATCTGGCCCTGGCCACCCGACTGGTGAAGGAAATGAACCCCGCTGGCTTCTCCATTGCGGAAGATATGTCCGGTATGGCCGGCCTGGCCGCACCTTTCGAGGCTTTCGGCGTGGGCTTCGATTTCCGCATGTCCATGGGCATTGCAGACCACTGGATCAAGTGGATCAAGGAACGCTCGGATGAGCAGTGGTCCATGGGAGAAATCTGGTGGGAACTGAGCGGCAAGCGCGTAGACGAAAAGACCATCTCCTATGCCGAATGCCACGACCAGGCCCTGGTGGGAGACAAAACCATCATCTTCCGCCTCATGGACAAAGAAATGTACTTTGCCATGCGCCGGGACAGCCAGAACGGCATTGTAGACCGCGGAGTAGCCCTGCACAAGCTCATCCGTCTGGTAACCGCCGGCACGGCCGGAGACGGCTACCTCACCTTCATGGGCAACGAATTCGGCCATCCCGAGTGGATAGACTTCCCCCGTGAAGGAAACGGCTGGTCTTTCAAATATGCCCGCCGGCAGTGGTCTTTGGCCGACAATGAAGACCTCCGCTACGGAGACCTCCGCCGCTTTGACAGCGAGATGATTCATCTGCTGAAAAAGGAAGGTCTCCTGAAATACCGCCCGGAGCTTCTGGTGGCCGATGAAGAAAAGAAAATCTTGATTTTCAAACGGAAAAACTGTATCTTTGCACTGAATTTCTCGCCCGCGGGTTCGTTCGCCAATTATGGCGTCTCGGCACCGGCGGGGGACTACGTAGTTGTTCTGGACTCCGACCAGCCCCGCTTCGACGGTTTCGGCCGTCTGAACGAAGGAGAGCATCACGTGGCCCTGCCCGAGAGATGCCCCAATGGTAACCAGGCATACGACCACACCCTGAAGTTGTATCTGCCTGCGCGTACGGCGTTTGTTTTGAAGCAAGTATAAACACATA
>DFLI01000017.1:4976-6186 GCA_002373715.1 Bacteroidales bacterium UBA3623 | reverse complement strand
AACAAGTCGGAACTCGTCAACCTCTCGTATTCGCTGAAACGGGAGATTATCCTGGCGAACAAGACCGGAGCCTACTGCAACACGTCCATCGTAACGTGTAACACGCGGCGCTATCACGGTCTGCTGGCAGTTCCGGTAGACAAGTTCGATGGCTACCGGCACGTGCTGCTGAGTTCCCTGGACGAAAGCCTCACCCTGCGGGGCAAGCGCTTCAACCTGGGAATCCACTGCTACGGAGACGTGTATGAGCCCCGTGGACACAAGTACATCGTGGACTTCGACGCAGACCCCGTCCCTTGCATCACTTACAAGATCGGAGAAATCGTCTTCCGCAAGAAAATTGCCTTGAGCCCGGACAACGACCAGCTCATGATTCAGTACGAGCTGGTGAACGCTCCTGCCAAGGTGAAACTGGAGTTAAAGCCTTTCCTGGCCTTCCGCAACGTGCATGGCCTGACGGGAGAAAACGCCACCGCCAAAACGGATTTCGAACCCATCCAGAACGGTGCCGCTTTCTGCCTCTACGAAGACTTTCCTAAACTGAACTTGCAGCTGAGCACATCGGCCTCTTCGTTCAAGGCCAACCCTGTCTGGTACAAGGGCATTACCTATTCGGACGAGATGCGCCGCGGCTTCGACTGCCGGGAAGATCTTCTGGTCCCCGGCACCTTCGAGGTAGACCTCCACAGCGGAGACACCCTGGTGGTGAGCGCCGCTGCCGGAGAGCCGGTGAATGCCACCAGCCTCAAGCGCCGCTTCACCGCCGTGGTGGACAAAATCGGCCCCATCAATTCCTTCCACGACCAGCTGGTCCGTCAGGCCGATACCCTCATCCGCGAAGATGGCGGTATCAAGCGCATCGTGGCAGGTTATAGCTGGCTGTATACGGGCCTGCTGAGAGAAACGCTGGTTTCCCTGCCGGGCCTCACCCTCTACGGAAAGAACGACCCTAAGGAATTTGAAGAAATCCTGGATAACCTCATTGCCGCCAACCAGGAGCGTTTCACCCGCAGAACCACGCAGGTAGAGGCTCCGCTTTTCCTGGCCGTTACCCTGCAGCAGTACATTGCATACGGCGGGCACGCCAAGGCGGTGTGGGAAAAGTACGGCCCCACGGTTAAGGCCGTCATCGAGAGTTACCTGCCCGGCGGCCGCCAGGAGGTAGCCATGCAGCCCAACGGCCTCCTGTGGGCCCAGAAGGACGGTGTGG
>DFLI01000017.1:0-4863 GCA_002373715.1 Bacteroidales bacterium UBA3623 | reverse complement strand
GAAACCAATGCTCTCTGGTACAACGCTATTTGCTTTGCCCTGGAGCACGAAAAGAAAGCCAGCGCCTTCGCCAAGAAGTGGGCGCCGGTAAAAGAACTGATAGAGCAGAACTACGAACCCACCTTCTGGAATGCAGATCTGGGCTTCCTGGCAGACTATGTGGACAATGCCGGCCAGCACCTGGAGCTGCGTCCCAACCAGCTGTGGGCCGTATCCCTGGATTACCGCTGCGTCAGTGACGAGGTAGTGAGCGAGGTAATGCGCCTGGTGAACGCAGAACTGGTTACCCGCCGCGGTATCCGCACCCTGAGCCCCCGTGACATCCGCTACAAGGGCGTGTACGAAGGCTCCCAGCAGGAAAGAGACGAAGCCTACCACAATGGTTGCGCCTGGCCGTTCCTGCTGGCCCAATACTGCTATGCCAGCTTTAACATGATGGGCTCCGGCTTCATCAGAAGGGCCGAATGGCTCACCGAGGGCTTCTACGAAGACCTCTCCAAGCACGGCGTGGGCTGCTTCTCCGAACTTTACGACGGAGACCCGCCCCACGAGCCGCACGGCGCCATCTCATCGGCCATGACCACCGCCGCCCTTCTCAATATCAATTGGCTCATCAACAAATACAGGGAGGACTAAGCTATGAGAGTACTTATGTTCGGTTGGGAGTTCCCTCCCCATATCGCAGGCGGTCTGGGTACGGCTTGCGAAGGCATTGTAAAAGGCCTTGCCCATAACGGCGTGGAAACCCTGTTTGTGATGCCCTCTGCCTCCGGAGACGAAGACCAGAGCGCCACTACCATCATTAACGCCTCGGATGTAGCTGTAGACTATGTTTCGGGTTCAGTGGAAGAATACTTGGACAAGGTGAAGTTCATCCATATCGGCTCCAACCTGGTCCCCTACGCAGACCCTGAGGAGTTTGGCAAACTGGTAGAAGAAGACAAGAAGCGCCAGGTGAAGGATTTCTCCATCAGCTTTGGCCAGAAGTTCAAATTCTCCGGTAAGTATGGCGCCAACCTCATGGAAGAGGTGGCCCGCTACGCCATGGTGGGCGGCACCATCGCCATGCAGAGAAAAGACGAATTCGATGTGATTCACGCCCACGACTGGCTCACTTACTATGCCGGTATCGCCGCCAAGGAGCTCACCGGCAAGCCGCTGGTGATTCACGTGCACGCCACCTCCTTCGACCGTGGCAGCGTGGACAATATAGATACCCGCGTTTTCGCCATTGAAAAGAAGGGTATGGAAATGGCCGACAGGGTGGTCACCGTGAGTGACCTCACCCGCACCACCGTCATCAACCGCTACGGAATAGACCCCGCCAAGGTGGTCACCGTGCACAACGCGGTAGATTTCAGCGGCCGCGAAAACCTGGTGGTAGAGCGCGGCGTAAAGGAACCGGTGGTTACCTTCCTGGGCCGTATCACTTATCAGAAGGGTCCCGAGTACTTCATCGAGGCGGCCGCCAAGGTGCTCAAGCGCACCAAGAACGTCCGCTTTGTGATGGCCGGCAGCGGAGACATGATGAACCGTGCCATCCGCCATGCCGCCCGTCTGGGCATCAGCGACCGCTTCCACTTCACCGGCTTCCTCCGCGGGGCCGATGTGCAGAAGATGTTCGCCCTCTCAGACGTGTACATCATGCCTTCCATCTCGGAGCCTTTCGGTATTTCTCCTCTGGAGGCCATGCGTACGGGTGTTCCGTCCATTATTTCCAAGCAGTCCGGCGCCGCAGAAATCCTCAAATATGCCTTCAAGGTGGACTTCTGGGACGTGGACGCCATGGCCGACGACATCTACGCCCTCCTCTCTTACCCGGCCCTTGCGGATTTCAGCGCCCGCATGGGATACGACGAGGTCAATGCCCTCAAATGGAACGGGGCATGCGCCAAGCTCAAGCAAGTTTATGAATCAGTAGTAAAATAAGATATTATGGCATCTAAGAGTATCTGCCTGTATTTCCAGGTCCATCAGCCCACCCGGCTTCGCCTGTACAGATTCTTCGATATCGGCAAAGATTCCCATTACTATGACGATTTTGCCAACCGGACCATCCTGCGCCGCGTAGCCCAGAAGTGCTACCTTCCGATGAATCAGCTCATGCTGGAGCTCATCGGCCAGTACAAGGGTAAATTCAAGATTGCCTATTCTATCTCCGGCAGCGCCCTGGAGCAGTTCCAGCGTTTTGCTCCGGAGGTTATTGAGAGTTTCAAGGCTCTGGCTGCCACCGGCTGCGTAGAGTTCCTGGCCGAAACGTACTACCACTCCCTGGCCTCCCTGGCTTCTGAGAGTGAGTTCCGTCACCAGGTGCAGAAGCAGGCCGCCCTTATTGAGGAACTGTTCGGCCAGAAGCCCGTCACCTTCCGCAACACCGAGCTCATTTATTCCAACGGCATCGGTGAAATGGTGTACGACATGGGCTACAAGACCATGCTCACCGAGGGCGCCCGCCACATCATGGGTTGGCAGAGCCCCAACTATGTGTACACCGGTGAAACCCAGCCTAAGCTCAAGCTCCTGCTCCGTAACTACAACCTCTCCGACGACATTGCCTTCCGTTTCTCCAACAAGGGATGGAACATGTGGCCCCTTACCGCCGAGAAGTATGTGAACTGGATGAAGGAAAGTGCCAAGGAAGGAGACATTGTGAACCTGTTCATGGACTACGAAACCTTCGGAGAGCACCAGAGCGCCGAAAGCGGCATCTTCGAGTTCATGCGCGCCCTCCCGGGTGCCGTGCTCAAAGACGGAACCTTTGGCTTTGCCACGCCTGCAGAGGTGGTGAAGAAGTACAAACCCGTCTCGGATATCGCCGTAGAGGATCCTATCTCCTGGGCCGATGAAGAGCGTGACGTAACCGCCTGGCTGGGCAACGAGCTCCAGAGCGAGGCCTTCAAGAAGGTCTACGCCATGACGGAGAAGCTGGCCATCGTGAACGACGAAGACCTGTACGCAGACTGGGGACACCTCCAGGAAAGCGACCACTTCTATTATATGTGCACCAAGTTCTTCTCCGACGGAGAGGTGCATAAGTATTTTAATCCTTACGATACACCTTACGAGGCCTTCATCAACTATATGAACGTCATTTCCGACTTCCAGATTCGTCTGGACGAGAAACGTGCCGCCCTGGACGTGAAGGAAACCGCTCATCAGGAGTTGAAGAAGGTGGCTCCCGCCAAGAAAACGGTAGGTAGGAAAGTAGCGAAGAAGAAGTAATAAACCGTGACAAAGAAGAAAGAATTTTTGCAGGCAGATTACCTGTTTGAAGTTAGTTGGGAAGTGTGTAACAAGGTGGGCGGTATTTATACCGTAATTGCCACCAAGGCACTTCATTTGCAGTCCCAGCTGGGCAGGCGGCATATTTTTATCGGCCCCGATGTATGGATGCACCGCTCCGATAACCCGGATTTCCTGGAAGATCCCAATCTGTACCGTTCCTGGAAGGCCCAGGCCCATTCCGAGGGCCTTGTCTTCCGCGTGGGTCAGTGGAACATTCCCGGCAAACCCCTGGCCATCCTGGTAGA
The DNA here is from genome assembly GCA_002373715.1 of Bacteroidales bacterium UBA3623. Classification (GTDB taxonomy): domain Bacteria; phylum Bacteroidota; class Bacteroidia; order Bacteroidales; family UBA932; genus Cryptobacteroides. The sequence continues at coordinate 1,333 of DFLI01000017.1, read as the reverse complement.
CTACAAGCAGCACCTTCCCGAGGCCGATACCATCCTGGGAGACCTCTGGACGGGCTTTGGCGTAGATTCCCTCTCGGGCAACTGGGATTATAAGGAATCGGCCGTGTTCGGTGTACTGGCCGGCAGGGTGATAGAGAGCTTCTACAATTACAACCTCAAGGGAGGGGAGAAGGTGGTGGCCCAGTTCCACGAGTGGCAGACGGGCGCCGGTGTTCTCCAGCTCAAGAAGTCTTCTGTACCCGTGGCAACGGTTTTCACCACCCACGCCACCATGCTGGGCCGATGTCTGGCCGGCAACAACCTGCCCCTGTACAACGACATCAGCCAGTACAACGGAGACGAAATGGCCCGCCGCTTCAACGTGACGGCCATCTATTCCCTGGAGAAGAAATCGGCCCAGAATGCCGACGCCTTCACCACAGTGAGCGAAATTACCGCCAAGGAATGCGCCCAGTTCCTGGAGCGCCCTGTAGACGTAGTTACGCCCAACGGCTTTGAGAACAGCTTTACGCCTGCCTCCGATAAGGAGTACCAGCACCTTCGCGAACAGGCCCGTCAGCGCCTGTCGGAGGTGGCAACGGCCATGAGTGCCGAAAAGGTGCCTTCCGATGCCCTCTTTATAGGTATCGGCGGCCGATACGAATACAGGAACAAGGGTATCGACGTGTTCATCGACGCCCTGAACAAGGTGAACAAGTCGGACTACAACGGACGCCAGATTCACGCGTTCATTATGATTCCTTCCGGCCACCACGGCCCGGACAAGGAACTGGTGGCCAAGCTCTCCGGCAGCGGAGACCCCGCCTACCAGACCCAGACTTCCCACTACCTGATGAACGCCGAGTATGACACCATTACCAATCGGCTCAAAGAAGTGGGTCTCACCAATGCCATTGGAGATAAGGTGAAGGTATACTTCATCCCTTCTTACCTGAACGGGGATGACGGTGTGTTCAATACGCGGTACTACAACCTTCTCTGCGGCCTGGACCTGGCCTTGTTCCCGTCCTATTACGAACCTTGGGGTTATACCCCTCTGGAAGCCCTGGCTTTCCGGGTTCCTACCCTTACCACCTCCCTGGCCGGCTTTGGTATGTGGGTGCGTTCCCACTACCAGGGAGAACACCCCGGCATCAAGGTGCAGGACCGCGACGACAACAACTACGATGAGGTGGTGGATGGCGTAGTGGCCCGCATCCGGGAGATGGCCGCTCTGGATAAGGAGCAGTGCATCAAGTACCGGGAAAATGCCCGGGAAGTGGCCCAGATTGCCCTCTGGACCAATCAGATTGTCTATTATCAGGAGGCCTATTCCATTGCCCTTTCCAAGGTG
>DFLI01000010.1:3045-3769 GCA_002373715.1 Bacteroidales bacterium UBA3623 | reverse complement strand
GCGGTTCATCAGGATGCCCGTGGGAACGGAGAAGATGAGGACCCAGAAGAACCCCAGCGAGGGGAAGATATTGGCGGCCGAATCGGAGAGATTGAGGTCGGCCTGGACATAGTTGGAGGCGATGCCCACGAGGTCTACGAACCCCATGGCAAAGAAGCAGAGCATCACCGGCAAAAGTTGTATCTTTTTGTTCATTACTTGGCTATAGGATAAAGTGTTACATCGGCCTTGAGGTTGCCGTAAAGCCTGAGCGTGTTATAAGGGGCCGAAGGGAAGACGAGGTTGGTCATCGCAAAGTCTTCGCCGAAAGCCTCTATGCTGGCGCTGTCCACCAGCAGGCGCAGCTCCATCCTGCCTCCCACGCGGGTGGGGGCAGCGGTAACGGCGGCGAACTTCTTGGAGAACTTCACCATTCCGCTTCCGCGGCGGTCCATGGAGAAGGTCTGGGACTCCGGATCATAGGAGAAGACCACCTGCTCCCCGGATTCGTTGGAAAGCACGAAGGTGGCGCCGTCCTTTTTCTGGAGGGTAAAGCGGATCACCAGCTCGTAAGCCTTGGCGGGGGTTTCAAACAGCTCCACGGGTGCCGTGGAAAGCGTATAGGAAACCGGATTGCCGCGAAGGGCTTCCACTTCAGGGGACGGGGTGCTCTTAAGGATTACCTCCTTGCCCTTACGGATAAGGGAGAGATCCCGGGGCACGGAGTTGGAACTGCGGAACTGGG
>DFLI01000010.1:0-2924 GCA_002373715.1 Bacteroidales bacterium UBA3623 | reverse complement strand
TCCGGAGCGTTGCTCCAGGTAACGGCGGCATAGTGGTCCTTGCCGTAATCCATCCAGCGGGTAACGGTGGGAAGGTCATCGCATTTGAACGTCTTTCCGTCGTAGCTGCCCACGAAATACTGGGTGGCACTGCCACCGTAGGGGCCGCCGGGATTGATGTTCAGAAGAAGCACCCACTTGTCTTTTCCCTCGAAGGGCAGGCGGATCAGGTCCGGGCACTCCCACACCCCGTTGTGGTTGCCGTAGGACAGGCCGAAGCTGCTGTCATACTTCCAGTCCTTAAGGTTGTCGGAGCTATAGAACTGCACCTCCTGGCCGGCGGCCAATACCACCTTCCACTGGCGGGTCTGGTTGTCCCAGAACACCTTGGGGTCCCGGAAGTCGGGCGTATCTTCGGCCATAATCACCGGATTGCCGGCATATTTGGTGAAGGTGCGGCCGTTATCCAGGCTGTATGCTATGCTCTGGGTCTGGTTGTCACCGTCGGAAGTATACATGGCCACAATGGCGTTCCGGCCAAAGCCGGCAGTGTTGTCCTTATCCACCACGGCGCTGCCGCTGAAGATGGCGCCCAAATCGTCCGGGGCCAGGGCTACGTCCAGATGCTCCCAGTTCACGAGGTCCTTGGAGACGGCGTGTCCCCAGTGCATATTGCCCCAGAAACTGCCGTAAGGGTTATACTGATAGAACAAATGCCATTCCCCGTCCTTGTAGACCATTCCGTTGGGGTCGTTCATCCAGCCCCAGTCCGGAGAAAAGTGGTAGGTGGGACGGTATTGTTTCTCCTTGTTGGTACGGTCAACGGTTGCGGCCGTGGCCATATCGGCCCAGCACACATCGTCGGACGGGTCCCGGCGCACACCGCGGCCCTGGGTCATCTTGATATCCAGCAGAATGCTGCTGCCGGCCCATTTCCCCAGGTCCAGCGGGACCAGGTAGTCCGTCTTGTCAATGGCCAGGGAAACGTTGGCCTTGAGGACCACATTTCCGTTGGAGAGCACCTTCACTTGTGCTTCCTGGGCCGTTTCCTGCACGGGCAGGAGGATGTAGCGGTCGGTTCCGCCAACCTGGACCATACTGTGCGTTTCACTCAGATGAGTAACAGTAAGGCTCTGAGCCCCGGCAAGGACCGGGAGCATCAGAGCCATAAGGGTAAGGAGTCGTTTCATGCTTCAAATATAGCGAAAAAACGAGACTTTTAATACTGCTTGACAGACAGATCCGAGATGGTGATGGTGCCGCCGTAGCTGTTGATACTCCAGCAGTTCTTCTGGATACCGTAGATACGCTGGGTGTAGGAGCACACATCGTTGATGTACATCACTACTACGGAGTTGTCCGTGAAGATATCGATGTTGTACACATTGTCCGCCGGGCGGGCGAAAACATATCCGTCAATGCCTTCAATGAAGCCCTTGCCTTCTTCCCCTTCTTCCTCGAAGTTCACCTTGCGGGCAAAAGCTTCGTCCCACTCGGGGTTCACGACCATCGTGTAGTACTTCTTGGAATCCATTCCTCTCACCAGGGAGATGCCAAAGCGGTCCCATTTGTCGGAAGCGGTTACCTTGAAGGAAATGTGGTTGTGGGAACCCAGACGGTTGTAGAGCACATAGGCGCCTTCTCCGGAGAGCTTTCCGTCGGTGTTGTTGGCGGGCGTGTAGCCGTTGGAATCCATGACCTTAATGGTCTTGTCCTGGGTGTACTTGTCAGCGATGGCAGGCACTTCGCCCAGGACGAGGGTACCGTCGGCCCTCTGGATAATCTTGTGGCACACAAGGGCTCCGGACCAGTTGGGCTCGCTGGAAGCACCCACGTTCACGTTGCGGTCAAAGATGGTGGCACCGGTACGGGTAGGGCACCAGCCCCAGATGTAGCGGTCGGTTCCGTTGGAAGCGGTCTTCCCGGCATAGAAAGCGCGGGTTTCCAGCACGCCTTCGCGCATATCCTGCGGCCAGTGGGCACCCGGGTTGGAGAAGCAGTCCTTGAGTCCTTCCCAGGAATCGGCCATCATGTACTTGACCTTGCGGCTCCAGGGAGCGCGGTAGCCTTCCGAGTAGATGAAATACCACCAGTCGCCCATCTTGAACACGTCCGGGCATTCGCACATACGGTCCCAGACCATATTGAAGGAACCCACGTGGGACCAGGTTTTGAGGTCGTCGGACACGAAGTCGGCGAACTTGAGGTTGCTGGAAATCACCATGTGCCATTTGCCGTCATCGGCCTTGAACACCTGGGGGTCGCGGAAGTCTTCCTTGGAATAGCCGAAATCATCGCCCTTCATGGCCCAAAGGAGGTCTTTGGTCCAGGTGGTGAAATCCGGGGATGTGGCCCGCAGGATAACCTCACGGTTGGTGCAGTTGCCGTTGTGGCCGGTGTAATAGATGTAGTACAGACCGTCAGCCTCGTTGTAAACGCAGCAGCCGGTGCCGATGGCTGCGTCCTGCTCCAGGATGGAGGCTCCCACAGGGATGACTTCTCCGAGGGAGGCATAGGAAGCGCCGTCCTTGGTGCTTACGCCCCAGATGGGATGGAAGTTATAGGTGGCATTGTTGTCGAACTCCTGCAGGTACAGTACCTTGAATTCGCCGGCCTTGCCGTCGTAGAAAGGCATGGGGTCACCCACTCGGCCGATCGCCGGGGTATAGTAGGTGCTGAAGCCTTTTTCATCGGCCGATGCGAAGTAATTGGCGGTCTCGTCCCAGGGTTTGGGCGCATCACCATAGTTTTCCTTGGTGCAGGCCAGGGTGGCCGCCAGGGCTACGCCGGTAAGGGCAATATATTGGAAAAATGTTTTCATAACTTCTACTTGGTCAGATAGTTAATAGCGTTCTTCGTCATCGTGGCGATGTTCTTGTGGAAGTACTCCTCATATTCGGGTTCGAACATGCAGGAATACCAGTCATAGCAGCCGGAGCCGATGC
>DFLI01000093.1 GCA_002373715.1 Bacteroidales bacterium UBA3623 | reverse complement strand
TTTGTACCATGCTTAAGATTGGAGACAAAATGCCGTCCTTCCAGGTTATCGACCAGGACGGAAATCCGGTGAGTTCGGAAGAGTTCATCGGCAAAGGGAAAAAGACCATCATTTACTTCTACCCCAAAGACAACACCTCCGGCTGTACGGCCGAGGCCTGCTCCTTCCGCGACAACTATGCCGCCCTCACCGAGGCGGGTTACAACGTTGTGGGCGTGAGCAAGGACAGCTCGAAGAGCCACACGGGCTTCCGGGCCAAGTACGCTCTCCCTTTCCGGCTCCTTGCCGACACCACTACCGAGATGCTCCAGTCCTTCGGCGCCTGGGGCGAAAAGAAGATGTACGGAAAAACCACGCTGGGAACCCTCCGCCGCACTTTCATCTTCAACGAGAACGGAGTCCTCGAGCGCATCATCGAGAAGGTAGACACCAAGAACGCCGCCTCTCAAATTCTCGAAGGAGAATGATTCGCCCCCCGGTCATACTGCTTCTTGCCGGAGCCCTGCTCTGTCATGGGGTGCATGCCCAGGACTTCCTCCAGGGGGTCCCGGAGGTACGCGACCTCAAGACGGGAACCGCCCTCACGATGGAAGAGGCTCTGAGAGCCCCGGGCATCTTCGGCGAATGGAAGGGGACGCTGTTCGGAGGCCCCCAGGCCGTCACTTTCATCCGTATCAATCCGGAGGCCTGGCAGCTGGATATCCTCTGCGGCGAAGGAGAGCAGGCCGACAGCACTAGCGCCCTCTGCCTCCGTCACGGTGCCCTGGCGGGAATCAACGGGAGCTACTTCAACATGAGTAAGCTCACACCCGTCACCTATGTCAGGAACGATGGTGTCGATGAAGGGCAGACAACGGACGGGGAGCTCTTCCGCACCAACGGGCTCTTCCTGTCCTTCACGGACAGGGTGGCCATCGAAGCTACCGATACGACTATCCTTGACATGACCCCCTGGGAAGCCCTTGCCAGCGGTCCCATCCTCATAGATAACGGCACCGTCATCACCTACCAGGAAGGTATCAGGGGCTGGAGCAGCTTCTATAACTACCGCCATCCACGCTCCCTTGTCGGGACGGATGCGGACGGCTATGTCTGGCTCGTTGTGGTGGACGGAAGGTCTTCGGGGAATGCCGATGGCATGACCATCGCGGAGCTCACCACCCTTGCCGGGATGATGGGGCTCACCGATGCCCTGAACCTGGACGGAGGTGGTTCCTCCACACTATGGGCCCAATCGGCCGGAGTGCTGAATTACCCCTGCGACAACGGAACGTTCGACCACTACGGACAGCGCGTTGTCCCCAACGTCATTGCCGTCAGGGAAAAACTTTTTTAAGCGAAACGCATTCGGTCACGCGGACGGGATACCTCTGAAGTGGGCTGCGTTCTATTTCTTTTTCAGCAAGTAAACCCGCTGGCGACTAGATTGTAGCCAGAGGGAAGGCGGCTCGGAGTGTGTCCAGGCGGGTGTCGGGGGTGGATTCCACCAGGCTGCCGCCGGGAGTGATGGCCAGCACGCGATGGGCAACGGACAGGGAGTCACTGAACTCGTGGGAGGTGAACAGAATGGCCATGCCCGTTTTGTGGGCCAGTTGCCGCAGCGCTTGCAGGGCAGCCTGCCGGTTTTGAATGTCCATTCCTTCCACGGGGTTATCCAGCAGCAATAAATCCGTCTTTCGGGCTAGGGCTAAGGCTATTCTGGCCTTCAGTTCATCGGCCTTTCCCAGAACGGAATTCCGGCTCCCCATCTCCAGCAGTTGTTGTGCTCCTTCCATGCGCCGCCTGGCCTCTTCATTCATAAACAGAGGCTTGGAATAGCGGGCGGGGACCAGCACGCCATAGCCGTTATGAGCCAGCCATTTCAGGAGTTCCGTCTTGCCGGAGCCGTTGGGGCCGGCCAGCCAGATGCACTCGCCGCAAGAAAAGTGGAAAGAGCCCTTCGTATGATGGATTTCCATCACGGCCGACGGGAAGGAATGAGGGCCATGAGAAAGCCAATACCCGCAACGCCCAGCACCGTCCAGAGAATGTCGGAAGCCTTGAGCACCACCGGATAGGCCGATACCACAAAGTTCCCGGGCATGGAAACCAGGCCCCAGCGCTGCTGCGCCCACACCACCAGCACGCCCAGTACCAGGCCTATAACCATGCCCAGCAGGGACATGAGCCAGCCTTCCCAGAGGAAGATGCGCTGCACCATTGCCTCGGGAGCACCCAGAGCGCGGAGCGTTCCGGCGTCCTCCTGCTTTTCGATGATGAGCATGCGCAGGGAGCTGTAGATATTAAAGGCTACCAGCAGTACAATGAAGATGAGAATAAGGTAGATGGCCAGTTTCTCGTAGCGCATCATGCGGAAGAGGGATTCGTCCTGCTGCACGCGGTTAAGGACGCGGAATGAGGTTCCCAGTTTGGTGGAAAGCTCTTCCTGCAAGGCATCCTCGGTGCCAGGCTTGGTCCAGATGTCCAGGGAGGAAAGCTCGGAATCGTATTCCAGGAGTTCCCTTATCAGGCCGATGGGAACCAGCAGCAGGCGGGCGTCCAGGTCTGTATTCACGGAAAAGACACCAGCCAGGCGGGCCTTGGCACTTCGCAGCGAGGCGGCCGGATTGGCCATATTCACCTGCTGCGTGCGGGAAGGGTAGAAAATTTCAAGGGGGGTAACGAAGCGGGGGTTCAGACCCAGACTGTGTGAGAGACCTGCCCCTGCTATGCAATAGGGCACATCTCCCAGGCCGAAGGACCACTCGCCGTCAATGATATGCTGTTTCAGGGGGGATTCCTCCTGCGCCGTTTCGTCCAGGCCTCTCACGCGGGCCAAGCTTTGCCGGCCCTCGTAGGAGACGAACACCTGCTCTTCCAGCACGCCGGAAAGACGCAGGACGCGTTCATCGGCCCTTAATTCCTCCAGGAGGGTGCTGTCGGGGACGAAGACCTTGCCCGTGGCGGGGCGCACCACCAGGTTGGCTTTGGCGTGGGAGAGGGAATCGGCCACCAGTTCATTGAAGCCGTTGAAAACCGAGAGGATGATGATGAGTGCAGCCGTGCCCACCGCCATGCCGGCTACCCCGATGCCCGAAATCAGGTTGATGACATTGTAAGACTTGCGGGCAAAGAGATAACGGAAGGCGAATTTGACAGGCAGGTTCACTTCTTCAAAAGTTCCTCAATATGTTCTGCGTAATCCAGCGTGGTGTCCAGCAGGAAAATGAGCTCCGGCACAATGCGGAACTGCTTGGCCACCTTGTGACCCAGTTCCCCACGGAGGGCCTTGTTGTTCTCCTCCAGGATGTGCATCACTTCTCCCTGCTTGTCGGAAGGGAAGATGCTCACGAAGACCTTGGCCACGGACAGATCCGGGCTCACGCGGACTTCGCTCACCGTTACCAGGGCGCCGTCAAAGGCGGCCATTCCCTTGGAACGGATAATCTCTGCCAGCTCTTTCTGGATTTCGCGGGCAACCTTCAGTTGCCGGGTGCTTGCCGGTTTTTCCATTACTTGACGTGAATGATGAAGTAATTCTTCTTGCCTTTCTGGGCCAGGATGTAGTGGCCGTTCACAATGTCGGCCTCGGTGACTTCGGCACTAATGTCCGTCACTTTGTCCTTATTGATGGCGATGCCGTTACCCTGCACCATCTTGCGGGCCTCTCCCTTGGAGGGAAGGATGGCGGTTTTCACAGCCAGCAGGTCCAGGATGTTGCATGGAAGATCGGCCTTGGTGATGTCGAAGGAAGGAACGTCTCCGAAAACGGCCAGGAAAGTGCGCTCGTCCAGCTTTCTGAGGTCTTCGGAATTGCCGCCAAAGAGCATCTTGGAAGCGGCAACGGCCTTTTCATAGGCTTCCTGTCCGTGGCACATGATGGTGATTTCGCGGGCCAGTACCTGCTGCAGTTCGCGGGCGCCGGGGTTCTCGCGGTGACGGGCGATGAGGTCCTCAATGGTGGGACGGTCCAGCAGGGTGAAAATCTTGATGTAACGCTCTGCGTCGTCATCGGCCACATTCAGCCAGAACTGGTAGAATTCGTAGGGGGAAGTGCGCTCCGGGTCCAGCCAGACGTTGCCCTTCTCGGTTTTGCCGAACTTGGTGCCGTCGGATTTCTTGATGAGGGGGCAGGTGAGGGCGTAGGCGGTGCCTCCGTCCATGCGGCGGATGAGCTCCGTACCGGTGGTAATATTGCCCCACTGGTCTGAGCCGCCGAACTGCAGGATGCAGCCGCGGTTCTTCCACAGCCAGTAGAAATCGTAACCCTGCATGAGCTGGTAGCTGAATTCCGTGAAGGACATGCCCTCGGAGGATTCGCGGGATAGACGCTTTTTCACGGAGTCCTTGGCCATCATGTAGTTAACGGTGATGTGCTTGCCCACGTCACGGATGAAGTTGATGAAGGTGTAGTCCTTCATCCAGTCGTAGTTGTTCACCAGTTCGGCCTTGTTGGGGGCATCGGACTCGAAGTCCAGGAAGCGGCTCAGCTGGGCCTTCAGGCAAGCTACGTTATGGTTGAGGGTTTCTTCGTCCAGGAGGTTACGCTCTGCGCTTTTCATGGAAGGGTCTCCCACCATGCCGGTGGCGCCGCCGATGAGGGCGAAGGGCTTGTGCCCGCAGCTCTGGAAATGCTTCAATATCATAACGCTCACCAGGTGGCCGATGTGCAGGGAATCTGCCGTGGGGTCTATGCCCACATAAGCAGCCTGGGGGCCTTCCATTAATTTCTCTTCAGTACCGGGCATGATGTCCTGAATCATGCCTCTCCACTTAAGTTCCTCTACAAAATTCTTCATATGTTTCCTTAAAAACGAATATCTTTCCTTAAAAACGCACAAAGATACGAAAATTTGCGTATTTTTGTGACTATACCGCTAGTATAGTAAGGTTTATGAAACGTTACCTCATTCTTCTGGCCATGGCGTGCCTGGCAGCCTTCCCGGCCTGCAATCGCTATCAGACCGTAGAGGGAGACCCTATGGATGTTAAAATCTACACCCTCAAAAACGGTCTCAAGGTTTATATGTCCGTGAACAAGGACGAACCCCGTATCCAAACATACATGGCCGTGCGTGTGGGCGGCAAGGACGACCCGGCAGACAACACCGGCCTGGCCCATTACCTGGAGCACATGATGTTCAAGGGTACCGAGATTTTGGGCACCCAGAGCTACAAGGCCGAGCGTCCGCTGCTGGAACAGATTGACAGCCTGTTCGAGGTGTACCGCACCCTTACGGACCCTGCCGAAAGAGAGGCCCTTTATGCCCAGATAGACGCCGTGAGCTATGAGGCCTCCAAGCTGGCCATTCCCAACGAGTATGACAAACTGATGTCCATCATCGGCTCGCAAGGTTCCAACGCCTTCACCAGCGAAGACGTCACCTGCTATGTGGAGGAGATCCCCTCCAACCAGGTGGAAAACTGGGCCCGCATCCAGGCCGACCGTTTCATGAACTGCGTCTTCCGCGGTTTCCACACAGAACTGGAGGCCGTGTATGAAGAAAAGAACATGACCATGATAGACGACGGAGAGAAGGCCATTGACGCCCTCAACGCCATGCTGTTCCCGCACCATCCCTATGGCACCCAGACGGTGATTGGCACGCAGGAGCACCTGAAGAATCCTTCTCTCAAGGCCATCCGCAAGCAGAAAGACACGTACTACGTACCCAATAACATGGCCATCTGCCTGTCCGGAGACTTTGACCCGGACCAGATGGTAGCCATCATTGAGAAGTACTTCGGAGAGTGGAAACCCAATCCGGATGTCCCCAAGCGCACCATTGTGCCCGAAAGCCCCGTCACAGAGCCCCTTGTAGCCGATGTGTTCGGCTTCGAGGGAGAGTTTGTGCTCATGGGCTGGCGCACCCCCGGCAATTCCTTCGAGAAGGCCGACTACTCCACACTGGCCAGTGACATCCTGTCCAACGGCCTGGCCGGCCTCATAGATCTGGACGTAATGCAGGACCAGAAGGTGCTGGATGTAACCATTTCGCCTTACAGCCGCTCCGACTGGGGCCTCATGCTGGCCGAGGTGAAACCCAAGGAAGGCCAGACGCTGCAGGAGGCCGAGGCCATCATCAAGGAGCAGGTATACCGCCTGGCCGCCGGAGACTTCCCCGAGCAGCTGCTGGAGGCCGCCAAGGCCAATTATCGGCTCTCTATGATGAACAGCCTGGAGAACAACCGCTCCCGCGCCGGCATCATGATGAATTCCTTCGTAGAAGGCCGCGACTGGGCCAGTGAGGTGGCCAAGATTAAGAATACCGAGGCCCTTACCAAGGAAGAAATTGTAACCTGGGCCCAGCAGAACCTGGCGCCAGAGACCTTCGCCGTAGTGTACAAGCACTACGGGCCGGACCCGAACGTAAAGCGCATCAGCGCCCCCAAGATTACCCCCATCGTTACTAACCGTGACAAGCAGAGCTCCTTCCTCCAAGAGATTTCCCTCACCGAAGTTACCCCCATCGAGCCCGTTTTCGTGGACTTCGAGAAAGACATGGTGGTAGATTCCTATAACGGTCTGGAGCTTCTGTACAAGAAGAACGAGAAGAACGACATTGCCACCCTTACTTTCTGGTTCGACCGGGGTGCCAACGAAGACCCTGCCCTTCCCATGGCTTCCGAGTACGTCCGCTTCCTGGGCGTCCCGGGTGAATCGGCCAAGGAAATCTCCAAAGAACTCTACGCCTGGGCCTCCAAGTGGAACATGAACGTAAATGCCAACATGACCACCGTCACCCTCCGCGGCCTGGGAGAAAATACCGAAAAGGTACTCAAACTGGCCGATGCCCTAGCCCGCCACGCCGTGCCGGACCGCCAGGTATTGGAAGGCATGAAGGCCGATTTGATCCGTTCCAGGGCCGACGCCAAGAAACGCCAGGGAGCCTGTAACGCCGCCCTGCAGAAGTACATGATGTATGGCCCTGAGGTAATCAGGCAGTCCACCCTCACCAACGAACAGGTGATGAATATTACCTCTGAGGAGCTGGTAAAGAGCTTTCAGAAACTGTTCACCTACCAGCATCGCATCCTGTACTACGGCCCCGCCTCCATCGAGCAGGTGAAGGAAATGCTGGAGAGCCACAATGCGGAGAATCTGCAGCCGGTGGAAAAGAAGATGCCGCCCAAGATTCTCACCCGTGAACCGAAAGTTTATGTGGGCAACTACAATTCCCGCCAGTTCAGCTATATGCAGTACTCCAACCGTGGGGAATCCCTCATTGTGGAGCAGGCCCCTTACATTGAACTGTTCAACGAGTACTACGGTACCGGCATGAACTCCATTGTGTTCCAGGAAATGCGGGAATCCCGCGCCTTGGCCTACAGCGCCGGTGCCAACCTGGTGCGGCCTTCCTTCACCAATGAGGAGTATTACTTCCGCGCCACCATCGCCTCGCAGAACGACAAGCTTCGCAAGGCCGTGGAGGGATTTGCAGAGATTATTGAAACCATGCCCGAGAGTCCGGAGAACCTGGAAATTGCCAAGAGTGCAATCCTTAACAAGATTCGCTCCCAGCGCGTCCACGGCATTTCGGTGTTGTATAACTACATCCGCAACAAAGAGCTGGGCCTCACCGTTCCCAGGGAGAAACTCATCTACGACAAGGTGGGCAGCCTCACTATGTTCGACCTGCTTTCCACCCACGAAGACTGGGTGCGCGGCAGAACCTACCACTACTCCATCCTGGGAGACGTGAAAGACCTGGATATGGCTTTCCTCCGCACCCTGGGCCCGGTTAAGATTGTTACCCCTGAAGAAATGTTCGGTTATTAATATGAAAAGACTGTTTGTATTTGCTGCCATGGCCGCATGCCTTGCTTCCTGCGGTGGCCCTCAGACCAAAGAGGCAGCTTTTGAAAAAGATATAGAGGCGTTCCGCAAGGAGATTGGAAACGTGGGTCTGGCTGTGGCCGTGGTGAAGAATAACCAGATTGTCTACAGCCATGAGTTTGGTCTGGCCAACCTGGAGAAAAAGACGCCCGTGCAGGAGAACTCCCTCTTCCGCATTGCGTCCATCTCCAAGTCCTTCAGTGCCACCTCCATGATGCAGCTCATCGAAAAGGGCCTGGTAACCCTTGACACGGATGTGAGCGACCTGGCCGGTTTCCTCATCCGCAACCCCAAGTTCCCGGACACCGTCATCACCCTGGAAATGCTGCTCTCGCACACTTCCAGCATTAACGACAGCCAGGGCTACTTTGAACTGGACCGCATCAATCCCGAAACCAACAAGAACTGGGAGCAATGCTACAACGACTACGAGCCCGGCACCGGTTACGAGTACTGCAATCTGAACTTTAACCTGGCGGGCACCTTCATTGAGAAGCTCTCCGGAGAGCGCTTCGACCAGTATGTAGTACACCATGTTCTGGAGCCCCTGGGACTGTATGGCGGCTATTGCGTAGATTCCCTGGACACGTCCCGTTTCGTAAGCCTGTACCAGTATGAAAACGGCCAGTTTGTGGAGCAGGTGGAAGCCTATGCTCCCCGCAGCAAGCGCATTGCCAACTACCGCTTCGGCTACGACACCCCCGTCTTCTCTCCCACCGGCGGCATGAAGATATCGGCCTGCGACCTGGCCCGCTACATGATGATGCACATGGGTTGGGGAACCGCTCCGGATGGTACCGTCATCATCTCCGAAGCCTCTTCACGCAGCATGCAGACCCCCCGCTCCGAGCCCGAGCACTACGGCCTGGCCCTGTGGCACGACTATGACAAGATCCCCGGCGTAGAGCTGGTGGGCCACACCGGCGGCGCTTACGGCCTCCGCAGCGCCATGTTCTGGGCCCCGGACCGCTCCTTCGGCCTGGTATGCATCTCCTCCGGCACCTACGGAGACTATGAAGACGAGGACAGCGGCGTCCTAAACGGCACCCTGACCCGCCTGTACAATCACTTCTGTAAGTAGACTTACCCATATAAGAAAAACGGCAGCCCGCTGCGGGTTGCCGTTTTTTTGTACCTTTTGGCTGCAGAAATTATTTCTTGCGGCTCTTGTATCTCTGATAGAACATATCCACACGACCGGCGGTGTCCACCAGCTTCACCTTACCCGTGTAGAACGGGTGAGAGGTGTTGGAGATTTCCAGCTTTACCAGCGGGTACTCAACACCTTCCACAGTGATGGTCTCCTTGGAGGGAGCGCAGCTGCGGGTTACGAAGACGGTGTCATTGGACATATCCTTGAAAGCTACAAGACGGTAGGTTTCGGGATGAATTCCTTTCTTCATTTTACGTAAAAACTAAAATTGTTAACAATTTGGGACCGCAAAGATAGGAATAGTTTACGGGATTTCCAAATTATTTCATTCTATACGGCTGGTCGTCGTAAAGAATATATCTCTTGGCCTTTCTGATCCACTTCTGCTCTTCCACTTTCACATGTTCCTGCACCACGTCGAAGGAGATGTCCTCCTTCAGGTAGGCTTCCAGCACAGGGTCTGCCAGTTTGGTCCAGAAAGCGGGTTCAAACTCAAAGGCCGAATAGTGCTCCCGGAACCAGCGCATCAGGTGCAGCGTGTGCAGCAGGCTGTGGTAGGGCTCTCCGGGCACCAGCATGAGCTGGAAACCGAAGCAACGCTCCCCTGCATACCGGCCGGCGGCGGGCGTAAAGGAGCAGGGACGCATGAGCACGCCGTGAGCCTGGGGCAGTTCCTCGGGCCTGAGCGGCTTAATGAAGGGCGCGCCAATGTACTCGTAGGGACGGGCCGTGCCAATGCCGGGCGTAATGGTGGTATTGTTCCACAGGCCTCCCCCACTGTACAGATAGGAGCTGAACAGGCCGGGGATGTCGCTGGCCGGCGCAATGGTCCAGGGCATAAGCTGCCGGTTGGCGTCGGTGGCCATGGCCGATATCACATGGATGGGGAACTTGGCGCCAATCTCACCGGCGTACAGGTTCACCAGTTCTCCCAGCGTAAGACCATGCCGATGGGCCACCTGCGGGACGAACATCTCTCCGCTCACCGCGGGGATGGAGCCTTCCACCACACGGCCGGAGGGGTTGATGTGGTCTACAATGTACAGCGAAGGCGCTTCCTCTCCCAGCAGGCGCAGCATCTCCATGAGCTGCATCACGTCTTTGGTGTAGTTGAAGTAGCGCACGCCCACATCCTGGATTTCCACCACCACGGCGTCCAGGCCGCGGAGTTCATCGGCCTCAAACACTATGTGGTTGGTGCCGGGTGTTAGCTCTGCCTCCCGGGGGTTGAACACCGTGGCCAGGTTGCCCCGCTCCCGGAAGATGTCCCACATCCATCGGCCCTTTCCCGTATCCCAGCAGTTCTGGGTGCAGAAGCAGCCCACCTTGCCATACAGCAAAGCCTTGTCCAACTGGTCCTCTAAGGGTGTAGTTCTAAATGAAAACATTAACCGATGATCTTCTGTGCTACGGCAATGACTTCGTTACCCAGGGCCTCGGCGGCTTCGGGGGTGGAAGCTTCGGAGTAGATGCGGATGATGGGCTCCGTATTGGATTTGCGCAGGTGCACCCATGTCTTGTTGGCTTCGAAGTTAATCTTCACACCATCTATGTCGTTGATGTTCTCCTTGGCATAAATCTTCTTGAGTTCGCTCAGGATCTTTTCGATGAGGGCGGTGTCAGAGAGCTGGATCTTGTTCTTAGCAATGAAGTACTGCGGATAAGTCTTCTTTAACTCGCTCACCTTCATCTTCTTGTGGGCCAGGTTGCTCAGGAACAGGGCCACACCTACCATGGCGTCGCGGCCGGCGTGGATGGCAGGATAGATAACGCCTCCGTTGCCTTCTCCGCCGATAAGGGCGCCCACCTCATGCATCTTGGTGGTTACATTCACCTCACCCACGGCTGCAGCGTAGTACTTACCGCCGTGCTTCTCCGTCACATCCCGCAGGGCACGGGTGCTGGAGAGGTTGGATACGGTGGCAATGGGCTTTCCTTCCTTCTGGGCCAGTTCGCACAGATAATCTGCCACGCTTACCAGAGTATATTCTTCCACGAAGGGCTTGCCGTCTTCCTGGATGAAGGCCAGACGGTCTACATCCGGGTCCACAGAAACGCCCAAATCGGCCTTTTCCTTTACCACGGTGTCGCAAAGGTCTACCAGGTTGGCGGGAAGAGGTTCGGGGTTGTGGGCAAAGTCTCCGGTGGGGTTGCAGTTAAGCTCGATGCACTTCACGCCCAGGCGCTTCAGAAGGCGGGGCATGATGATGCCACCCACGGAGTTCACAGCATCTACCACAACGGTGAACTTGGCGGCCTTGATGGCATCTACATCCACGGCGGGAAGGGCCAGGACGGCGTCCAGGTGCTTGTCCGTGAAATCTTCTTCCTCGATGGTACCCAGCTGGTCTACCTCGGCGAAGTTGAAGTCTTCCTTCTCTGCCAAATCCAGCACGGCCTGACCTTCCACGGCGGTGAGGAACTCACCCTTGTCGTTCAGGAGCTTGAGGGCGTTCCACTGACGGGGGTTGTGGCTGGCGGTGAGAATGATACCACCATCGGCCTTGGCAAAGAGGACGGCCATTTCCGTAGTGGGCGTGGAGGCGAAACCGCACTTGACCACGTCTATTCCACAGCCGATGAGGGTGCCCACCACCAGCTGTTCCACCATGTCTCCGCTCATGCGGGCATCCTTGCCCACTACCACTTTATAGCGCTCCCCATTGGGCTGGGGCTTGCGCTGAGGAAGCGTTGCGGCATAGGCTGCCGTGAACTTGACCACGTCAATGGGGGTAAGGGAATTGCCGGGCTGGCCACCGATGGTGCCGCGGATACCGGAAATGGATTTGATAAGTGTCATATTTAAGCTATTTATGTTCTTTAAATCATACAAAGTTATTAAATTTGCGCCCCAATTCAAAATCACAAAGTATGAACGGCTTTTGGACCATCCTTATGCTCATCTTTTCGAACGTGTTCATGACGTTCGCCTGGTACGGTCACCTCAAACTGCAGGAAATGAAAATCTCCACCGGCTGGCCGCTCATCCTCATCATCCTTTTCTCCTGGGGCATTGCCTTCTTTGAGTATTGCCTCACCGTGCCCGCCAACCGCATTGGTTTCCAGGGCAACGGCGGCCCCTTCAACCTGATGCAGTTGAAGGTTATCCAGGAAGTGATTTCCCTCACGGTATTCACCATCATCGTCACCTTCATCTTCCGGGGCCAGCCCATCCAGTGGAATCACCTGGCGGCCTTCTTGTGCATGGTGATGGCCGTATTTTTCGTTTTCTGGGAATAAAAAATTTGGAGATTCAGATTTTTATCGTACCTTTGCAATCCCATCCGCTGGGTTCGTATAACGGTTAGTACTCGAGATTCTCAATCTCGCAATAGGAGTTCGATTCTCCTACCCAGTACCAAAACCCCTCTACAGGAAACTGCAGAGGGGTTATTTTTATAAGATCCGGATGGTCATGATGGCTATGTCGTCGTTCTGTGAGGCCT
>DFLI01000116.1 GCA_002373715.1 Bacteroidales bacterium UBA3623 | reverse complement strand
TCGAGAAGGTATCTCCCCTGCTGGGACCGGTGAAGATGACCGTTACTCAAATCCAGGCCGGCACGCAGCACAACGTTATTCCGGACCTCTGCTCTTTTGTGGTGGACATCCGCTCCAACGGGCTGTATACCAACGAGGAGCTCCTGGCCCTCATCCAGGCCGAAGCCCCTTGCCAGGCCGTAGCGCGTTCCACCCGGTTGTGCGGTTCCTCCATTGCGGAAGATCATCCGTTGGTGAAACGGGCACAGGCGCTGGGCATTCCCACCGTGGGCTCCCCCACGCTTTCCAACCAGGCGCTCTGCCGCTTTCCTTCCGTGAAAATGGGCCCCGGAGATTCTGTACGCTCCCACACCGCCGACGAATATGTGGAAGTGGCCGATATAAGCAAAGCCACAGAGCTTTATGTAAGACTATTAGATGGACTCAAGATATGAAGATTTGGGACAAGGGGTTTGACAACGACCCGCAGATAGACGCCTTTACCGTGGGCAAAGACCGGGAGCTGGATCTCCTGCTGGCCCCCTACGACATAGAGGGAACCATGGCGCACATCACCATGCTCTCGGAAGTGGGGCTGTTAAAGGCCGATGAGCTGGAGCAGCTGCTGCCGGCCCTGGAGAAACTGCGCCAGGAAGCTCTGGAAGGCAAGTTTACCATTAGCGGGGAAGACGTTCACTCCGAGGTAGAGGCCCGTCTGGGACCCTTGGGAAAGAAGGTGCACACCGGCCGTTCCCGCAACGATCAGGTGGCCCTGGACATCAAACTCTTCACGCGCGCACGCATCGCGCGTACGGTTAAAAAGGTAGAAAGCCTCTTTGGTCTCTTCCTGCAAAAGGCCGATGAGCTGAAGGACGTCCTCATGCCGGGCTATACCCACCTGCAGGTGGCCATGCCCTCTTCCTTCGGCCTTTGGTTCAGCGCTTTTGCCGAATGCCTCTGCGACGACCTCACCCTCCTGAAGGCAGCCTGGGATATCAACAACCGCAATCCGCTGGGTTCTGCGGCCGGGTATGGTTCATCGGCCCCGCTGAATCGCGCCCGCACCACGGAGCTGCTGGGTTTCCCCACTCTTGCTTATAATTCCATCTATGCGCAAAGCGCCCGCGGCCGCTGCGAACGCACCGTGGCCTTCGCCTACGCCGCCCTGGCCGAAACGCTGGGCAAATTTGCCACCGACGGCTGCCTCTTCGTGAGCCAGAACTTCGGCTTCCTGCACCTGCCCGATGCCTATACCACCGGCTCCAGCATTATGCCGCAGAAGAAGAATCCGGACGTGTTTGAGCTGGTCCGCGGTCACTGCAACCGCCTGCAGGGCATTCCCAATGACATCCGGCTCATTACCGGCAACCTGCCCACCGGCTACTTCCGGGACATGCAGCTGCTGAAGGAAATCTATCTCCCGCTCTTTGACGAGCTGGACAGCTGCCTGGATATTCTCCTGCACGCCATCCCGGCCATCACCGTGGAGAAGGAACTCATGTCCAAGCCCCTCTACGAGCAGACCTTCTGCGTGGAGGAAGTGAACCGGCTGGTGGCCCAGGGCGTTCCCTTCCGCGACGCCTACCGCCAGGTGGGCCAGGCCGTGCAGAACGGTACCTTCCATTTCTCCGGAGAACTGCGCCATACGCACGAAGGTTCCCTGGGCAACCTCTGCCTGGACAAGATTCAGGCCCGGTTCAAGAAACTTATTGCAGATATCGGTTGAGAATCCTCTCCGTCCGGTCCTGATGGCGTGAAATCAGTTTCACCATAGCCAGGCCTATGGGATTGTATAGAAGCTTCGCCGCCTTGTTGCGGTGAAGTTTCTTTTTTAGGATGGGGGCGTTGACCTCTTCGAAGGGTCTGTTTTCCAGAATGGCCAGGGCGGCGTTTTCTCCGGTGGCCAGGGCAAAGTAGATGCCCTCGTAAGACAGGCAGTCGCACCAGCAGCCGGCGTCCCCCACCAGCAGGATGTGCGGATGATACGGATAGTCTATATCCGTAGTAATGAATGCGCCCAGCGTCTGGGTCTTCTCTATGCCAAAAGAATCCAGCACCCCGGCAAACTTTTCCCGGCTGGAACCCAGCTCGCAGTAGCCGTTGATGTCATAGTCCTTATTGGGGAAGAGATAGTAGTAACCGTTCTTGTACTTATTGGCCAGTTCAAAGGTAATCTCGTCCGTTCCCGAGCGCCGGTTATACTGCTCAAAGATGAGCACCCGGGGCTTGCTGGCGGGGTTCAGGTACTGCCTGACGCGACTGTTGGCGCCGTCGGCCCCCACCAGATAGCGGCAGTGGACCTTCTCTCCGGACAGAAGACTTACCTCTATGGTGCCATCTTCCCGTTCCCGGACTTCCCAGACGCGGTCCTTCAGAAGTTGGCCCCCTATCCTCAGATACTCATCCAGCAGCAGTTTGTCAAAGGCTTTGCGACGGACCACCCGGATTTCCTTTTCCATGTGGTACTTGCCCCTGTACTTTCCATTGATGTACAAGTGGGCCCAGTGTACCGGCACATAATCGTAGTCCAACTGGGGATACAAGCGGTCCATAATGGCCCAGCCCCGAGGCGTAAGTCCCCCGCCACAAATCTTGTCGCGGGGGAACTCGGCGGGGTCTGTCAAAAGGCAGGAATGTCCGGCCTGCTGCAGAAGATACGCGCAGGTACTGCCTGCCGGACCGGCGCCGGCAACCAGGACATCTACCTCTATCATGAATTACTCTGCAAAGAGAGAAATGATGTTCAGGATAACCTGGGTGGCCTTTTCCATGCTCTCCAGGGGCACGAATTCCATCTTGCCGTGGAAGTTGAGGCCACCGGCGAAGATGTTGGGGCAGGGCAGGCCCTTGAAGGAAAGGTTGGCGCCGTCGGTACCACCGCGGATGGGCTGGATCTTGGCTTTGACACCGGCCATCTCCATAGCCTTCACCGCCTTGTCGATGATGTGGTAGTGGGGCTCCACCTGCTCGCGCATGTTGTAATACTGGTCTTTGATGACCGCCGTGGCCGTGCCTTCTCCGTACTGGGAGTTGATGTAGTCCGTGGCCTTTTGCATCATTTCCTTGCGGGCCTCGAACTTGGCGCGGTCGTGGTCGCGGATGATGTAGGCAAAATCGGCCTCCTCTACGGTTCCCTTGAAGGAAATGAGGTGGAAGAAGCCTTCATAGCCCTCGGTATGCTCGGGACGGGCCAGCGCCGGCAGCAGGGCGTTGAGCTCCTGGCCGATGAGGATGGCGTTCTTCATCTTTCCCTTGGCATAGCCGGGATGCACGTTGCGGCCCTGGATATGGATTTTGGCCGATGCGGCATTGAAGTTCTCGAACTCCAGTTCTCCCACTTCGCCGCCGTCCATGGTGTAGGCGAAATCGGCCCCGAAGCGCGGAACATCGAATTTGACTACGCCACGCCCGATTTCCTCGTCCGGGGTGAAGCCGATGCAGATTTTTCCGTGCTTGACCTCGGGATGCTCCACCAGATACTGCACGGCGGTCATGATTTCGGCCACGCCGGCCTTGTCATCGGCCCCCAGGAGGGTGGTTCCGTCGGTGGTGATGAGCGTCTGGCCCACGTAGTGCAGCATTTCGGGGAACTCTTCCGGTTTGAGCTGCAGGCCGGGGACACCCTTAAGATCGATGGCGCCGCCGTCGTAGTTGGGAATAATCTGCGGCTTTACATTGGCTCCGCTGGCGTCGGGCGCCGTATCCACGTGGGCGATGAAACCCACCGCCGGCACCTCCTTATCCAGATTGGAGGGAATAGTGGCCATTACATAGCCAAACTCGTCCAGGGTGACATCGGCCCCCAGTGCTTTGAGCTCTGCCTCCAGCATTTTCAGGAGATTCCACTCCTTGGCGGCGGAAGGCTGGGTTTCGGATTCTTCGTTACTCTGGGTGTCTACCGACACATATCTGAGAAAACGGTCTAATATCTTTTCCATAGGACTACTTCTTTTCAACTTTCATGGAAGAATAAATCATGTAGGCGATAATGCAGAGGAAGGGGATAATGGCCACGGCCTCGCCGTAGTTGGCGGCCCAGTCCGTGAGATAGAGGTCCACATTGGCGAACTTGAGGATGGCACTCACCACACCCATGAGGGCGCCGCCGGCAATGAAGCCGGAAGCAATGAGGGTACCCTTTTCCGTGCGGGCGTTATTCAGGGCAGTATCCTTGGAGCGGGTGCTCACATACCAGGAAATGGCGCCGCCCACCAGCAGGGGCAGGTTCAGGTCTATGGGAATAAACATACCCAGGGCAAAGGGCAGGGCGGGAACCTTGCAGAAATTGAGGATCAGAGCAATGGCAGCACCAATGCCATACAGCAGCCAAGGTGCGCCGCCGCCGGAGAACATGGGCTGGATAACAGCGGCCATGGCGTTGGCCTGAGGAGCTACCAGGGCCTGGTCTCCGGTGAAGCCGTAGGTCTTGTTCAGCACCAGCATCACACCGCAAACCGTAACGGCAGAAACCGCCACGCCCAGGAACTTCCAGCCTTCCTGCACCTTGGGCGTAGAGCCAATCCAGTAACCGATTTTGAGGTCCGTGATGAAGGAACCGGCTACGGAAAGCGCTGTGCAAACCACGCCGCCAATGATAAGGGCGGCCGCCATACCGGCGTTGCCCTTCAGGCCCACGGCCACCAGGATGAGGGAAGCAATGATAAGGGTCATGAGCGTCATGCCGCTCACGGGGTTGGAACCCACAATGGCAATGGCGTTGGCCGCCACCGTGGTAAAGAGGAAGGACACAATGGCCACTACCAGCAGGCCGATAAGAGCCTGCCAGACATTATTGACCACACCACCAAAGGCGAAGAAGGCAAAGATGCCCAGCAGGGCAA
>DFLI01000060.1:1615-9721 GCA_002373715.1 Bacteroidales bacterium UBA3623 | reverse complement strand
CAATACCAACTTTTTGGGATTTCAAGGGCGCACAAAAACCCGTACCTTTGCAAACTCAAGTTAACCTATGAGAAAACTGGCTTCATTCTTTATTCTGGTCTTGTGGGTCCTCCCCGTTCTGGCCGCAACGCCCGTGAGGGTGGCGGGCCTGGTACAGGAGGCCAACAGCGGCGAACCCATTCCGGGAGCCGTCGTAAGGCTGGATGAGCATTACCTCTGGGCCGTCACGGATGAAAAGGGCGCGTTCGTTCTCAGCGGCGTCCAGCCGGGCCGATACAAACTGGAAGTCTCCTGCCTGGGCTATGTAACCTGGCAGAAAACCCTGGATGTAAGACAGGATGTGAAAAACCTGGTAGTTACCCTTTCACTGAACACCCTGGCCCTGGAAGAGGTGGTGGTGACCGCCGAACCCGCCAAAGACAACCTGAATACCACCCAAACCATAGGCCGAACGGCCCTGGACCACCTGCAGATGAACAGTATGGGCGGCATAGCCGCACTGTTGCCGGGCGGCAAAACGCTGAACCCTGATCTTACGCAGGACAATACGCTGGCTCTCCGAAGCAGCGGCTCCAGCGCCGGTAACGCCGCCTTTGCCACCGCCGTAGAGATTAACGGCGTGCGCATGGGCGGAAACGGCAACTTCGGCAGCCTCTCCGGCGTGGGCACCCGCAGCCTTTCCGTGGAGAATATTGAATCGGTAGAAGTGATTACCGGTGTGCCGTCGGCCGAATACGGAGACCTGGGCAGCGGCATGGTGAAAGTGAAAACCAAGCGCGGACGCTCGCCCTGGAGCATTGTGCTGTCGGCCAATCCCCGTACCTACGAGGTATCTGTGGCCAAGGGCTTCGAGCTGGGAAAAGGCGTTGTGAACCTGGGGGCCGAATGGGCCCGCGCCACCAGCAAGCTCACCTCCCCTTATACCTCCTATACCCGCCGTGGATTTACGCTGGATTACACCCGCACCTTTACCAATACTCTTCGCCTGGAAGCCGGAATAAGCGGCAACATCGGCGGAATGAACTCTTCCTCAGATCCCGACTCCTTCTCCGACGAATACACCAAGGAACGGGACAACCTGCTTACGCCGCATTTCAAACTGGTGTGGCTGCTGAACCGCAGCTGGGTAACCAACCTCACCCTGGACGGCAGCATTTATTACCACGACCAGCGCTCCCACTACCATAAATATAATTCTTATGGATCGGCCCAGCCTTCCGTACATGCCCAGGAGCAGGGATACTGGATGGCCGATCCCCTCCCCTTCACCTATTATTCAGACCTCATCAACGATTCCCGCGAGCTGGACTACGCCGCCTCCCTCAAATACGACTGGCTGCACCATTGGGGCCCTGTCAAGAACACCTTGAAGGCCGGCCTGCAGTGGAAGGCCGACGGCAACGTGGGCCGGGGAGAATGGTACGAGGACGCCTCCCTGGCACCCAGCGGCTATCGGCCCAGGCCTTATACCGATTATCCTTATATGCACACGCTGGCGGCTTATGTAGAGGACAACCTGGCCGTTCCGGTGGGAAACACCCTTCTGAACCTGATGGCCGGCGTGCGCCTGGAGAATGTTTTCATCAAGGGCTCCCAGTATAAGAACCTCCGCATCCTCTCTCCCCGCTTCAACCTCAAGTGGGCCCTCACGGAGAACCTGGCCGTCCGCGGCGGCTGGGGCGTTGCCGGCAAGCTGCCTTCCTTCTACATCCTGTACCCGCGCCAGGAGTACAGGGATATCCAGACCTTCGGCTTCTCGCATGGCGAATCGGCCTCCTATGTCTATTATACGCAGCCCTACAGCATGGTGTATAATCCGGAACTCCGCTGGCAGCGCAACATCAATTCCGAGGTGGGCATAGACGCATCCTTGAAGGGCTTCAAACTGTCTCTGGTGGGATTCTACAACATTACCAAAGACCCTTACCAGCTGGGAACCGTATACGAGCCCTTCTCCTATAATGTCATGAGTCTCCCGGAC
Organism: Bacteroidales bacterium UBA3623; assembly: GCA_002373715.1. GTDB lineage: Bacteria > Bacteroidota > Bacteroidia > Bacteroidales > UBA932 > Cryptobacteroides. The sequence goes on along the minus strand of DFLI01000060.1, from coordinate 7,740 downwards.
AATTACGTAATGCCCGACAACCCTCAGGTTCAGCTGAATCACCAGACGGGAGAAGTTCTCTTCCCCACGGCCGGCGGCCGGTACGTGCCCACGAAACTGCTGGTGACAGACCAAAGCTTTGCGGCTTCCCGCCGCCAGGAAAACGGGGCCGATGTGCACCGCTACGGCGTAGAGTTAACGGTGGACTTCCCCCAGATTAAACCCCTGCTAACCACCTTGCGCCTGGATGCAGCCTGGAACCACAGCCAGTACCATTCCGACATTCCCGTGTACTATTACCAGGCCGGCTGGTCCCATACCTCGCTTCCCAACCGCTCCTACCAGTATGTAGGCATTTACCCCGGCGGTGCCAACGTTTATAACGGAAGGAAGACGGACAACCTGGACGCCAACCTCACCGCCATCACGCATATCCCCCGCGCCCGGCTGGTAATTACCATTCGGCTGGAGGCAGCCCTGCTGCGAAACTCCCAGAACACGTCGGACCGCGCTTTCAAGGTGGCCGACACTTCCAATCGGCCCGTAGAGGGCAGCATCTATGAGGGCAATTCCTACACGGCCATTTACCCTTCGGCCTATATGGATTTGGACGGGCAGATACATCTCTGGACTGAAGAGAGTGCCCAGGATCCCGAGCTGGCCCGCCTGATTCTGCGTTCGGGCAACATTTACACCTTTGCCCAGGACGGCTACAATCCCTATTTCAGCGCCAACATTAGCATAACCAAGGAACTGGGAAAGCATGCCTCCTTCTCCTTCTTTGCCAACAACTTCACCAACTCCCGACAGTATGTAACCAGCCGGGCCACCGGTGTAAGCGCCATTTTCACCCCTAATTTTTACTACGGACTCACATGCAGACTAAAGTTTTAACTCTTCTGATGGCCGCATCCGTACTCCTGACGGGGTGTATGGACCTTGGCAATCCCTATGCGGACAATCTGAACCAGATAACCGTTCAGACCGTTTATCCGGCAGGAGTCGAGGGCCGTCAAGGCGCCAAAGTGACTATTGAAGGCGTTTCTACCGTTATCAATTATACCCTCTACACCGGGACAGACGGAACGGCAACCACACACGTCCCCAATGGCATTTTCCGCATAACCGTAAGCGACCAGGCCGGCAGCAGTCTTTACAACGGCAGCGTGGACAAACTGGTGATATCCGGAGAAGACATGATGGTGCAGATACCCATGATTCGCTCCGTCAGAGGGCAAGTGGTGATTAAGGAGCTGTATTGCGGCGGATGCAGTAAAGAGCCCAAGGAAGGCACCTACCAGAGCGACCAATACGTGATTGTACACAACAACGACATCCAGACCGCCTATCTGGACGGCCTGTGCCTGGGCACCCTGTCTCCCTATAACAGCAACGCCAACAACCCCTGGGTGGACAAGGATGGCAACCTGCCGGACTTTGCCCCCGTTATCCAGGCCGTCTGGAGAATTGGCGGCAACGGCCACTCCTTCCCTCTGGAACCCGGAGAAGACGCTGTGATTTGCTTCAGGGGAGCCATTGACCATACGGCCCAATATCCCCGTTCGGTGAATCTGAACAAGCCCGATTACTTTGTTTGCTACAATCCGGTATACTTCCCCAACACCACCTACCATCCCATCCCCGGGAATCAGATTAGGGAAGACCATTACCTGGAGGTGGTGATTAAGACCGGTCAGGCCAACGCCTATACCCTTTCCATCAACTCCCCCGTACTCATCCTCTTCCGCCCGCAGGACGGAGCAGACATTTACGATTTTGTGGCCCAGCCGGAGAATCTGATACAGGTGCCCGGCAGCTCCATTGACCGCGTTGTCGCCATCCCCCTGGACTGGATTGAAGACGGCGTGGAAGTGTTCAACGGCAGTTCCTCCTCCAACAACAAGCGCCTGGACCCGTCCGTAGACGCCGGTCATGTTCTCCTGAGCACCACCTTTAAGGGGCACACCCTGCGAAGGAGCGAAGATATAGAGGCCACCAAAGCCCGCGGCTTTGAGGTATTAATGGACACCAATAATTCCACTAATGATTTTTATGAGAGCTTTAAACAGTCACTCAGCGAGTAGGGCCCTCCTGCTCCTGGCGGGCGCACTGTTTGGCGCCCTCAGCCTGAACGCCCAGGAACCCTGGCGTGAAGGAAGAAACATAGGTGGCCTTACCTTATACGAAGGGAACGAGGCCCAGGTGCAATTGGGCGGAGAGTATACCTCCGGCGGTTTCCGCACCCCCTCCGAAGCGGCCAACCTCTGGCGCGGCGGGCTCAACGCCCAGGCCGAAACGCACTACAAGGACCTGGTTCTTACCGGCGCCTTCTCCTTTGACGTGAAGAGCGGCCGGGAGATGACCGGCTCCATGTTCACCAAACCCGGCTTTTACCCCATTGACGTACTGGAGTTTGTGCCGGGCACCAAGACCATGCAAACCTATGCCGTAAGCGGCGGCATGGCTTGGGACACCCGTTCTGCCTGGAAACCGGGCATTGCCCTCCGTTTCGAAGGCATCAACTACGCCAAGCGAAAAGACCTCCGCCACACCACCTACCGGCAGGAATTGGAGGTGGTTCCCTCCCTCCTGTACAAGGGCGATAACTGGAGGATGGGCTTATCGGCCATCTTCGAAAAGAATTCCGAGTTTATCCAGGCCGAGGTAGTGGGCGCCGCCACATCGGAAACCTATTATGCCTTCCTGGACAAGGGACGGCGCTACGGCACCCTTCAGGCCTGGGACGGCAGCGGCATCCACCTGGCCGAACCCGGATTGGACCGCCTGGCCGTGAGTCAGGTATGCTTTGGCTCTGCCTTGCAGGTCTCTCTGGGAGACAGCCTGTACGGCGACGTCGAGTTCGCTTACTCTCCCGGCCACGTGGGAGAAAAGGGGTATACCTGGTTCCGCTTCTGGAAGAGCGCCGTCACGGGAAAAGTGATTTGGAACATAGAAGGGGACAAGGGAATGCACTCCCTCAGGGCCGATTGGGCCTGGAGCCGGCAGGACAATTACGAAACCGTGCTGGACAAAGTGACCAGCGGCGGCATTACCACGCCGCGGGAGTACGGCAGCAACCGCATCTTCGTGCAGCGGCAGTACGCGGTGGGTCCCACCTATACCTACGAAAGCAAACGGGACTGGGACGCCTCCTGGACGGCCGTGCTCTCGGAAAACCGCGAACGGGGCACCCATATGTATCCCTTCCTGGAATACGACGACGGAATGATGCTGGAAACGGAGGCGAAAGGCGGCATTACGCTGGGCCCCGTGCGGCTGGACGCCGGCCTTCGGTTCCGGATAGAGGTAGCCGAAGACCACAAAGTGGTGGATATGGACGAAAATGACGAGGGCGTGACCACTTTCCCTTTCCGTCTCCAATACTGGTGGGAGATGGAGGAAGAATTTAACGACCTTCCCCTTCTGGGCGGCTTCCTCAATGTGCGGTACAACTTTACCATCGGCCACCAATACAAATTCTTTGTGGAGGCGGGTTGCACCGCCTGTCACGCCTTTGAAGTTGAGCAGCTCCCTGGAAGTAACCGACAAACCACTCATTTAACTTTAGGATATCATTTTTAGTTAGTTTAAACATTATGAAACGTATTCTATTCCTGACAGCCGGCCTGCTGGTGCTTGCCGCCTGCAACAAACAAGATCCTGAACCCGCCATCCTGAAAGAACACCTCACGGAAGGGTATATTGTCTACCATATGGACCAGTACTCCGTGGCCAAGATGAAAGACGGCAAATGGTGGATGACGCAGAATATGCGTTATATCCCGGAAGGCTTTACGCCGTCCGAGGACCTCACGGCCGTTACCGCCGGTATCTTCTATCCCCTTATGATCAATGCCGAGAACACGGCCGCCCAATTCATCAACGACCCGGCCGCCATCAGGGCTAATGGCTATCTGTATCAGGCCGAAGTGGTCCTGGGCTTGAAAGTGGGAGACCTCACTTCCGTGGAGGCTGCCGAAGCACTCAACGGCGCCCAGGGCATTTGCCCTGAGGGTTGGCACGTCCCTACCAGCGACGACATCATCAACCTGGTGGGAAAGGCCGTCTCTCCCCTCGCCACCAATGACAAGGCCCCCTATTATGACGGCAAGAACGGTTCCATCTCCCTGCTGAATGCCGACCGCTTCAACATGGATGCCTTTGGCGCCGTGTCCATCATTGACAACACCAAGGACGCCGGCACCTTCATGGGCTGGGCCAAGAATTATCCTGAGAAGCTCTCTTCCGGAATGTTCTGCGGTTCCACCTATGCCGGTGTCACTTACAACACCAAGGACGATGCCTCTTCCGGCATAAAGAACCTCCAGTTCTATGGCTTCATGCCCATGACCAACAAGGCTACGGAGGCCGAATACACCTGCAACGGCTCCAAGGTGAGTTACCGCATTGCCGCCCCCCTGCGCTGCGTCCGTAACTCCGCCGAATAAACCCCTCATGAGGAAAGTATTGCTGAGTCTCTTGTTGAGCCTGTGCCTCCTTCCGGGGGCACGGGCCGATGAGGGCATGTGGCTCATCCAAAGCCTGGACCGGGCGCTGGAAAAGAACATGAAGGCTCGCGGCCTCAAGCTGGGGGTGAGGGAAATCTACAACGAGGAGGCGGGCGGCCTGGCCGACGCAGTGGTGTCGCTGGGCTTCTACTGCAGCGGCAGCCTCATTTCCGAAGACGGCCTTCTCATTACCAACCACCACTGCGTCTATTCCAACGTGGCCAATCTCTCCACCCCAGAGAACAACTACCTGGAAGAGGGATTCTGGGCCCTTAACCGCGCCCAGGAAATCCCCCTGCCGGGAGAAGTGTTCTACATCCTTCGGAGGGTACTGGACGTGACGGACGAGGTGGAAGCCCTCCACGCCTCTTTGGAGGCCGATGGCAAACCCGCTGGTTCCCGCCGCATTAACTCCATCATGGAGAAAAAGTATTCTGACGAATACGAAATGGAGGCCTCCCTGGCCAGCATGTGGAACGGTTCCAAGTACTATATCTGCCTCTACGACACCTACAAAGACGTTCGCCTGGTAGCGGCCCCGCCCGTAACGGTGGCGGCCTTCGGCGGAGACGAGGACAACTGGGAATGGCCGCAGCACAAGGCCGATTTTGCCCTGTACCGCGTTTATGACAAGGGCCAGCCCCTGCACCCCCGTCGCCACCTGAAGATTAGCCAAAAAGGCTACAAGGAAGGCGATTTTGCCATGGTGATGGGCTATCCCGGCAGCACGGCTCGCTATGCCAGCGCCGCCGAGATGAACCAGGAAATTAACGTGAAGCGTCCCGTAGGCAACTATCTGCGAAACCACCAGATGGAGGTTTACCGCAAATGGATGAACGCAGATCCCGCCGTTCGCATGAAATACTCCAACGCCTTCTTCAACCTCTCCAACGTGGCGGAGCTGCAGGAGGGCGAAGGCGAGAGCATGCACCGCTTCGGCGTTATTGAACGCCGCCAGGCCTGGGAAAAGGACTTCAGCGCCGCCGGCACCCAATATGCCGCCATTGTGAACGGCCTCAACGCCTCCTACGCTTCTGTGGCCGATATTGAGCGCCTGAAGGTGTATTACCGCGAAAACCTGGTAAGGGGTCTGGTCATGGGCCAATGCCTTATGCGCATGGGCGGCGCTGGCCGGGACGGCGTGAAACACCAGAGAAAGATTCTGGCCGACGGCCTCGCCCAGGCAGACCCCCGCGTGGAAAAGGAAATGCTCACCTTCTCCGTGAAGGAATTCCTCACCCACATGCCGGAGCGCTTCTTAAGGCCCATCCACCAGCAGCTTCTGCAAAACTTCGGAACTGACTATGAGGCCATGGCCCAGTGGCTGTGGGACAACTCCTGCCTGGCCGATTGGGGCCTTAAGCCGGATAACGAAGTGGCCGCCCAGTTCCAGGGCCCCATTGAACAGGACGCCCTGTACCGCTATATCCGCGAGCTCTCCATGGGAGACCTCAACAAAGAGGAAGACACCCTGGCTCCCGAGCTAAGGAGCCTGCGTCACGACTACGTGAAAGCCCGCTATCAGTACCTGCTGGGGCAAGGTGTGCCCCAGTATCCGGATGCCAATTCCACCCTGCGCCTCTCCTACGGGCGGGTGCTACCCATGGAACCTTGGGACGGCGTTTACACCCACTGGCA
>DFLI01000060.1:0-1492 GCA_002373715.1 Bacteroidales bacterium UBA3623 | reverse complement strand
TTTGCCGACGTACTGCCTCCGGCCGATTTCCCCGTGAACTTCCTCACAGACCTGGACATCACGGGCGGTAACTCGGGTTCTCCGGTGCTCAATGCCCGAGGCGAACTCATCGGCCTGGCCTTTGACGGAAATAAGGAATCCCTGGCCAGCAACTACGAGAGTGTACCCGGCTACAACATGTGCGTGTGTGTAGACATCCGCTACGTCCTCTGGGTCATCCGCTACCTGGGAAAACAGGATTATGTATTAAATGAATTAGGTATATAAGAAAAAGCCCTCCCGAGCAGGAGGGCTTCTCTTTTACAACCTTTCGATGTCGGCCCAGCCGAATCTTGCCGGGTATAGCCAGGCGCGATCTGTGTGTTCCATCACACCGTAGTCCAGGGACACCTTGGGGCATTCTCCGTAGGCGCGCTCTATGAAAGCGCGGTCTCCTATCTGGGTTTCCCAGCCGCGGAAGAGCTCCGTTACCTCGGGGATGTATTTCTCCATCTCGGCACAGATGGTGGAGGCTTTCCATACGAAGATACCACTGTTCCAGAAAAATTCTCCGGTGCGGATAAAGACTTCCGCCAGTTCTGCCGAGGGCTTTTCCGTGAAGGTTTTTACCTGCAGAGGGCCGGCCATCAGATGGGCGTTGCGGCCCTCTTTCACCTGGATGTAACCGAAGTTCACATCGGCCCCCTTGGGCACGATGCCCAGCGTCATGAGAACGTCGTTTTCTTCTACGTACTGGAAGGCGTCGTTAATGGTTTGGGCGAAGAGGGATTCGTCCCGGATGAAAAGGTCCCAGGGGGTGGCTACAATGACGGCCTCCGGGTCCCGCGAGAGCAGGGTATAGGCGGCGTAGGCCATACAGGGCGCCGTTTTGCGGGCTACGGGCTCTACCAGCAGGTTTTCTTCCGGAAGGGAAGGCAACAGCTCCCGGGCCGTCTGGGCAAAATGGTCCAGGGTGATAACCAGGATATGGCTTTGGGGAAGGAAGCGACTGAAGCGCTCATACGTCATCTTAAGCTGGTCGGGCGTTCCCGAACCATCTGCCATAATGACGCAGTATCTATGATTACTCATATATTAAACGTACATGGGGATCCAGGCCTGGGGGAAATAGCGAACAGTGGTTTCTTCTCCGTCGAACAGAACGGATACGATATCAAAGAAAACTTCCTTTCCCTCCATGTGCTTCTTGTTCAGATATTGTCCGGCGGCAGCCGAAATACGTTTTTGCTTAACGCTGTTCACCTGATCCAGAACGGTGGTGGTAACGGGAGCCGTACGGGCCTTTACCTCCACGAAATGCAAGCCGTCCGGGGCCTCGGAGACTATATCCAGCTCCAGGTGGCCCGAGCGCCAGTTTCTGTCCAGGATTTGATGTCCTTGGGTTTCCAGGAAATCGCAGGCCATCTGTTCTCCGGCCTGGCCGATTCTACTGGTTCTTAATAAATTCATTGGTTCGGTTTTAGTCAAATTTTACTACCGTCACGCCGGAGCC
>DFLI01000058.1:3790-17260 GCA_002373715.1 Bacteroidales bacterium UBA3623 | reverse complement strand
AAGGCCGATGAGATCCCGCTTCGCGACATCTCTCCCGCCTGCGGCGGGCTTGCCTAAAAGAAAAAAAGACCGCGCACAAGTAAACTTGGCGCGGTTTTTTTTCTTTTGGCGGAGGGGACGAGATTCGAACTCGTGGTACAGAATAACCCGTACGGCAGTTTAGCAAACTGCTGGTTTCAGCCACTCACCCACCCCTCCGGGAATGATGTTCCTGAAACTCCCGCCACTCAAGCGGGACTGCAAAGATACGTATTTTTCCAAAAACTGCAAGGGACGCGTGCAAAAATATTGAAAATCGCTGCCGGAAAGATGGGAAATCAGAAAAAAATCGTAAATTTGCAACCTATTTTGCCGTAGTGTCTAAACACCTTGGTAAAACGAGTGAAAATAAGTTAAATCAAAACAATAAAAACATGCAAAGCAAAGGTTGGATTAGATTTGTAGCCATTCTGCTTGCCGTTGCCAGCATTTGGCAGCTCTCCTTCACCGCTGTAACGCGTTACCAGGAGAGCAAAGCTGCCAAATATGCCGAGGCTCAGGCCCAGCAGTTTGTAGAGGCTAACAACGTCCCCGCCGAGGTTCAGGAATATGTGAAGGACTCGGTGGCAAACAACATCAGCAGAGTCTACATTGACTCCCTTAACAACGAAAAAGTGTATCTCTGGTACACCTTCAAGAGCGTTAAGGAAAAGGAAATCAACCTGGGTCTGGACCTCAAGGGCGGTATGAACGTAATGCTGCAGGTGCAGCTGGAAGACGTTCTAAAGGCCCTGGCCGCCAACCCGAAAGACCCGGACTTCGTGGCCGCCATGGAGAAGGCCAAGAAGGACAACGTGAACGACAGCCGTGACTTCATCGGCCTGTTCGAGACTGCCTGGAACCAGGTGGCCCCTCAGCGTCGTCTGAACGAGATCTTCGCCACCACCGAGCTCCGCGACAAGATTTCCAACGATTCCTCCAACAGTGAGGTTATCACCGCCCTCCGCGCAGAAGCCAAGAGCGCCATCGACGATTCCTTCAACGTGCTCCGCAAGCGTATTGACCGCCTGGGTGTTACCCAGCCCAATATCCAGCAGGTGAGCAACACCGGTAAGATTCTCATCGAACTGCCTGGTGTTAAGGATCCCGAGCGTGTGCGTAAGCTCCTGCAGGGAACCGCTTCCCTGGAGTTCTGGCCCACCTTCACCGCCCAGGAAATTGACCTGGCCAGCGTGAACGCCCGCGTGAGCGAGCTCCTCGCCGGCGAAGAAGGCGCCGTAGCAGACCCTCTGTACAGCGTGCTCCTCCCTACCGGTGGTGCCAGCGCCTGCCTGGGTTATGCCAGCGCCGTGGATACCGCTACCGTGAACACCTACCTGGCCATGGCTTCCGATTACCTCCCCGCCGAATTCCGCGGTGCCTGGTCTGTGAAGCCCGTAGAGCAGCAGTACGACAAGGATGGCAATCCTTACTACTCCAACGCTGTTATCGGCAAGTATGAGCTGGTAGCCCTGAAGGTGACGGATCCCGACGGAAACGCTCCCCTGGATGGTTCCGTAGTTACCGACACCCGCGTGAACTTCAACGGTGCACAGCGTGGCGGCAACGGCGCTCCTTCCGTGAGCATGACCATGAACCGTGAGGGTGCCAACATCTGGGCCAACCTCACCAAGGACAATGTAGGTCGCCAGATTGCCATCGTTCTGGATGGTCTGGTGTATTCCTATCCTAACGTGAACGGTCCTATCACCGGCGGTTCCTCCGAAATCACCGGTAACTTCACCGTGGAAGAGGCCGAAGACCTTGCCAACGTGCTGAAAGCCGGTAAGCTCCGCGCTCCCGCTACCATCATTCAGGAGCAGGTGGTTGGTCCTTCCCTGGGTTCCGCTTCCATCCGCGCCGGTCTCATCTCCTTCCTCATCGCCTTCATCCTGGTGCTGGTTTACATGGTGCTGTTCTACCGTGGTGCCGGTCTCATCGCAGACGTGGCCCTGCTGTGCAACGTGCTCCTGCTGTTCGGCGTGCTGGTTTCCTTCGGCGCCGTTCTCACCCTGCCCGGTATCGCCGGTCTGGTGTTAACACTGGGTATGGCTGTGGATGCCAACGTGATTATCTATGAGCGTATCAAGGAAGAACTGGCTGCCGGTAAGGGCTTCTCCCTGGCCGTGCACGACGGTTACAAGAACGCTTACTCCGCCATCATCGACGGTCAGGTAACCACCCTCCTCACCGGTATCATCCTGTTCATGGCCGGTTCCGGCCCTGTTCGTGGCTTTGCTACCACCCTCATCATCGGTATCATCACCTCCGTTCTTACCTCCATCTTCATCACCCGTCTCATCTTTGACGACCGCATCAAGAAGGGTAAGACCGTGAGCCTGTCCAATAAGTTCACCGAGAACTTCCTGAAGAACACCCACGTAGACTTCATCGGCCTGAAGAAGTACTCTTACATTATCTCCGGCGCCCTCATCGTCATCGCCATCGCTTCCATCTCCCTCAAGGGCTTCAGCTATGGTGTAGACTTCACCGGTGGCCGTACTTATGTAGTCCGCTTCGACCAGAGCGTTACCGCTGAAAGCGTCCGCTCCGCCGTGGAAGACACCTTCCGCGCCGCTGCCGAGCAGGCTGGCATTGACCAGTCCTCCGTCGAGGTCAAGCAGTTTGGTGGCGACTCCCAGATGAAGATCTCCACCCAGTACAAGTACCGCGAGGAAAGCTCCGCTGTTGATACGGAGATCGAAGGCCTGCTGTACGAGGCTCTGAAGGGCTTCTACAAGGAGCCTGTCACCCTGGCCAGCTTTACCTCCACCCTGGAGAACCCCAACGGTATCATCTCCTCCGACAAGGTATCGGCCTCCATCTCCAACGAAATTACCAACCGCGCCATCATCTCCGTGCTGCTGGCCCTCCTGGTAATCTTCGCCTACATCGCCTTCCGCTTCAAGGGCTGGACCTGGGGTCTCGGTGGTGTGGTATCCCTGGCTCACACGGCTATCATCATCATTGGCTTCTTCTCCCTGTTCAACGGTATCTTGCCGTTCAACCTGGATGTGGACCAGACCTTCATCGCCGCTATCCTCACCATCATCGGTTACGCCATCAACGATAACGTGGTTATCTTCGACCGTATCCGTGAGCAGCGCGGCCTGCACCCGAAGGACGATTTCCGCAAGACGGTGAACACCGCTCTGAATGCCACCCTCACCCGTACCGTGAACACCTCCGTGTCCACCCTGCTTCCTATGGTAGCCATCGCTATCTGGGGCGGTGAGAGCATCCGCGGTCTGGCCGTTGCCCTGTGCCTGGGTGTGCTCATCGGCACCTATGCTTCCATCATGATCGGTACTCCTATCATGTACGACGTAACCAACAAGGGCGTGAAGAAAGAAGAGAAGTAAAATTCTTCTATAATAAAAGGAGCCGCGGTCTTTTTTGGGCCGCGGCTTTTTTATATCTTTGCGCTATGAGTTTCGTGCATCTCCATGTCCATACCCAGTACTCCATTCTGGACGGACAATCTTCCATAGAAAACCTGTTTAACCGGGCCGAAGAGCTGGGGATGCCTGCCCTTGCCATCACAGACCACGGCAACATGTACGGCGTAAAAGAGTTCTTCAAATACGCCAAAAAACACCCTTCCGTGAAGCCCATCATCGGCTGCGAAATCTATGTGTCCAAAGGAGATCACCGCATAAGGGAAAAGGGCTATTATCACCTGATTTTGCTGGCCAAAAACTACACCGGCTACTTGAATCTGGTGAAGATTGTGTCCGAGGCCCATATCAACGGTATGTACTATCGGCCCCGCGTGAGCCATGAAATTGTGGAGAAGTACCACGAAGGGCTCATCTGCTCATCGGCATGTATGGCGGGAGAGGTGCCGCGCGCTATCATGGCGCACGACGATGCCGCTGTGGAAAAGGCCATTCTCTGGCACAAGCGCGTGTTCGGGGAAGACTATTACCTGGAGGTGATGAAGCATAAAACGGAGGTCCCGGGGCTGGACAACCAGTTGTACGAAGACCAGTGCTACTACACCGGAGAAATCTTCAAACTAGCCGAAAAATACGGCATCAAGGTAATAGCCACCAACGACGCCCACTTTGTGCGCAAAGAAGACGGCCCCGTGCACGACCGCCTTATCTGCCTTACCACCAACGCCAATATAGACGACCCTGACCGTCTGCGCTATACCCAGCAGGAGTACATCAAGACGGAGGAAGAGATGGCCGCGCTGTTCCCGGACCACCCGGAGGCCCTGGAAAACACGCTGGAGGTGGCCTCCAAAATAGAGGAATACTCCATAGACAGAGACCCTGTGCTGCCGGTATACGAGATAGACCCGGCCTTCATGGCAGAGATAGACACCTACCTGGAGAAATACAAGGATATCATAGATGCGGGCCGATGCGACAAGCACGGTACCTACCGCGGAGACGGCTTCTGCCACTCGGTGGCGTACCTTTGCCACCTAACCTACAAGGGCGCCCACGAGCGTTACGGGGAAACCCTTACACCGGAGCAGGATGAACGCATAGACTTTGAGCTCAAGACCATCTGCCGCATGGGATTCCCGGACTATTTCCTCATTGTGCAGGACTATATAGCCGCCTCCCGCGCCATGGGCTGCATGGTGGGCCCGGGCCGTGGCTCCGCCGCAGGTTCCGTGGTTGCCTACTGCCTTCGCATCACCAATCTGGACCCTATCAAATACCAGCTCCTGTTTGAGCGTTTCCTCAATCCGGACCGTATTTCCATGCCGGATATAGACGTGGACTTTGAAGACCTTAGCAAGGCCCACGAATACGTGGAAAAAAAGTACGGGGCCAGCCACGTTTCCCGCGTGATTACCTTTGGCACCATGGCGGCCAAGAGCGCCATCAAGGATGTGGCGCGCATAAGCCGCGTAAGCATAGACGAAAGCAACCGCCTCACCAAGATGGTCCCGGACCGCCTGAGTGAGAAAAAGGAGAAGAAATACCCCTTCAACCCCAAGCTGGACGAACTGAAGCCCGGTTTCAAGGTGGTGGAAGAAGAAGTGGAGGAAGAGAAGGACGGTCAGCTGGTGAAGGTGAAAAAGACCTTCCAGAAGGGCATGGAAGACGTAGACGTAAAGATTAACCTCAAGAACTGTTACCGCCTGGTGCCGGAGTTCATTGAAGAGCTCAAAAACGGCCCGGAGATTAACAAGGAGGTGCTTAAATACGCCCAGGCCCTGGAGGGTTGCGTGCGCCAAGTGGGTATGCATGCCTGCGCCACCATTATCGGCCGTGGAGACCTTACGGATTACCTGCCCATCTGCCTTTCCAAGGATAAGGAAACGGGAGAGGATGTACGCACCTCCCAGTACGACGGCCACTACATTGAAGATGTGGGCATGCTAAAAATGGACTTCCTGGGGCTCATTACGCTCCAGATTATCCACAATTGCCTGGATCTGATTAAGGAGCATCACGGGGAAGACATTGACATTGAGGCCATCCCTATTGACGATAAGGCCACGCTGGAGCTTTACGGCCGCGGAGACACCACGTCCGTGTTCCAGTTTGAATCAGAGGGCATGAAGCAGTGGCTGCAGCGCCTGAAACCGGAGCGTTTCGAAGACCTCATTGCTATGAACGCCCTCTACAGGCCCGGTCCCATGGATTATATTCCGGACTTTGTAGCCCGTAAGCAAGGAGAGCAAGCCATAGAGTACGACCTCCCGGAAATGGCTGAGTATCTGGAAGATACTTATGGTATTACGGTGTATCAGGAGCAGGTGATGCTGCTGTCGCAGAAGCTGGCCGGCTTTACCAAAGGTGAGGCCGATAAGCTCCGCAAGGCCATGGGTAAGAAGCAGATAGACATCCTGAACTCCCTGAAAGACAAGTTCATGACGGGCGGTCAGGCCAACGGCCATCCGGAAAAGGTGCTGGATAAGATTTGGAAAGACTGGGAAAAGTTTGCCCAGTACGCCTTCAACAAGTCCCACGCCACCTGCTATGCCTGGGTTAGCTACCAGACGGGCTGGCTCAAGGCCCACTATCCGTCCGAATTCTTTGCTTCCTGCCTCAACTGTGCCAAGAGCATGGAGGAAATCATCAAGATTATGGACGACTGCAAGGCCCACGGCATCAAAGTCCTTAGTCCGGATGTGAACGAAAGCTCCTCTCACTTCACCGTAAACAAGAACGGAGACGTGCGCTTCGCCCTTAGCAGCATCAAGGGCTTTGGCGCCAATGTGGTGGATGCCATCTTGAAAGAGCGGGAGGAAAACGGCTTGTTCTCAGATGTTTACGATTTCGTGGAGCGCATGGCCGGTTGTGTAAACCGAAAGAGCTTCGAAAGCCTGGTGCTTTCCGGCGCCCTGGACAGCCTGGGCCACAAGCGCGGCATGTATTTCCAGCCTGGCCGGGGAGGAGAACTGTTCATAGACCAGATAACCCGCTACGGAGACCTCTATAAGAACGATACCCTTTCCGGCGGCGTATCCCTGTTCGGAGACATGGAAGAAATGAAGCCGGAGCGTCCCGCCCTGCCGGAAACGGAAGGAGAGCTGGACATCATGGATATGCTGCAGAAGGAGAAGGACCTGGTGGGCATGTACCTCAGTTCCCACCCTCTGGACCGCTACCGCTTTGAGATTAACAACTTCTGCAATCACAAGCTGATAGACCTGAACGCCTTTGTAGCAGAATGCGAAGCCCGGAAAAAGTCGGAAAAAGTATATATAGCCGGCATTGTAACGGATTTCAAGCAGCTTTCCACCAAAACCGGCAAGCCCTATTCCCGCACCATCCTGGAAGACTACAGCGGCTCTTACGAGCTAACTCTCTTCGGAAAAGACCACGAGGCCTTCATGTCTTATATGACACCCCGCGCAACGCTGTTTTTAGAGGGCGTAGTGGAAGAAAAGTTCTTCGTTAAGCCCGAGGAGCGTGCGCAGGGTAAAACGTCGCCATACGCCTTTAAATTGCGCAAAGTGACGCTGCTGGGTAATATCTCGGACGATATCCTCACCGGCTTCTGCCTGGATATCACCACCCCCATGCTCACCCAGCAGTTCAGAAAGGATCTTGTGGCCGTGGTAAAGAAGCACAAGGGCAACATTCCCCTTACCCTCTATCTGTACGACCCCGTTACCCGCTACCGCATCCAGTTCTACTCCAAAAAGTTCCAGGTAGCCGTTACTTCCGAGTTCCTGCAGGATTTGCACCGGATAGGGGTAGACCAATACGAAGTGCTCAGGAAATAAAAAACCGGGCTTATTACTTGCTAAGCCTGAATCCCAGCCGATAGTTGTCGTAGCCGTCGGCCAGGCTGGCCAGGGAACCCAGGCTGGAGGAGCTCTGACCAATGGCGGAAGCCACTTTCTTGAACAGAGTGACGGCCTTGTTCACCGGGAAAACCATGCGGGCGCCGCTCAGGCTGGACTCCAGGGAGCCGGTGAGGCTGAAATACTGCATCTTCTTGCCGAAGGTAAGGGAAACCGTCTTTTCGCCGTCTCCCACCTTGTAGGTGCCGGGAATGGAAATGCCGGCCACGTTCAGCGTGAAGGTGTTATCCTCAGAATTGAAGGTGAATTTCATGGCGCCAGGCTTGATGCCCACCTTGGAGAGGTAACCGTCGGCCTTGGTTTCCAGGGCCGATGTAGCCGCAGAGCCCGCCAGGTTGGTGAGGATGCCGCCCTCGGAACTGGTGGCCGAAACGGCAACACCATTATAGGAATAGGTGCCATTGAGGCTTACCGGGGCGGAATACACCACGCCGGCAGCGTTGGAAAGCACGTTGCCCAGGCTGCCCAGCTTGTCCAGGACGCTCTGTGCGCTCATGGAGAAGCTCAAAGCTACGGAAAGAACGAGTACAGAAACTACTTTTTTCATAGCATATTGGTTTTTAGTTTGTTGCGTCTTCATCGGCCCAGCCCTGCGCCTTCACGGGGAACTCCAGGCCCTCGGGGGTAACCAGCACCGTACCGGCCTCCGGCTGCGCCAAATGGCCAATCACGTCAAAGGTTTGGAACTCCCGGCGGAACTTCTCCAGATGCAGGATGGGAATCACAAAGAGGAGCCGGTTGTCGTCTCCCCCGTTCATAGCGGCCGATACGGGGTCCATGTCCAGCTCTTTGCCCAGCTGGAAACTGTTGCCCTCGAAGGGAATCTTATCGGCATATACCTTGGCTCCCAGGCCGCTGTCCCGCGACAGGCGTTTTAAGGCATCAGAAAGGCCCTTGGTGACAAAGTAACCGTACGAGGGATAGATTTCCACGTCTTCCAGCCTGGAGACCACAGAGGCGTCCAATTCGGGCCTTAAATAAGAACCCACCAGCATCTTGTACGCGCTCATGTCCGGCTGGGTTCCTTTTTCCTGGAACTCCTTGGCGCCGCGCTCCAGCACCTGCAGGCCCAGATAGGCCGCTCCCAGGCTGCCGGAAACGCAAATGAGGTCCTTGGACTTGGCGGCCATGCGGCGCTTATCCGTAAGAAGGGACGTCTCCCCCGTGGCCGATACGCTCACGTATAGGCCGTTATTGGAGGGCTGGAGGTCCAGGTTCACGGCCTCAAAACCATGTTCCTTCGCGGCCACCGTAATGCCCATCCAAAGGTCTTTAATCTGCGGGAAATCCAGTTTGGCCGATACGCCCAGCACCACGTTCAGGAGCTTAGGGGCCGCCAGGGCAGCGTACAACTCCCCTACCGTGCCCACTACGCACTTGTAACCCAGGTGTTTAAGCGGAAAATAGACCAGGTTAAAGTCTATCCCCTCCAGGTACATACGGGCAGCGGTAATGACTTTGCCGCCCTTGGCGCTGGTATAACTGAGCCCGCTCACGGGGCTATATGCAGAAAGGCGATAGAGCTGCTCTATGGCCTCCATTTTTCCAATATCCGAGAAACTTTCTGCCATTGCAAATGCTATTTATGCAAAGATAGCAATTATTTGCTTTCCTTATTTCACCCACACCTCGTCTATGAAGAACCAGCAGGGATTGCCCACGCCGTAGTGCCACTCTGGGCAGTCTTTGACGCCTTCCACATACAGGCGCACGTAGCGGGCCTGCGCGCTGCCCTTCCCTACTACAGGCGTGAATTCAATGGTTCCGCTGCGGTTCTCCTCCAACTGTTTGTAGTCGAATTCCCTGTATTCTTTCCCATCGGCCGATACAGAAAAGCGCACCGCCTTGGGCTCCAGTACCCAGGCGCCAATCTGGCGGAGGAAATCGGCCCCTATTTCATGGATGGGCAGCACGGAGCCCAGGTCTATGGTGAAATCGGCGTCCGTGCCTTCCCAACCTACCCAGCTTTCTACATAGCCGGCGCCGCCGTACAGGCCGTCTGTAAGGGCGGTTTTAGCCAGTTCTACGTATTTGGGACGGGGAGAGATGGCGTAAGTGACCGGGCAGCCGAAGGCCAGGTTGTCCTGGGCCGATTTTAGATAGCGCTCACGGTACAGCTTGCAATATTCCAACGGGCTGTTGGCACGCTCGTTCAGGCTGGGCACATTAAATTCTCGGATACGGCTTTCGAAGAGGTCCAGGTCCTTGGCAACGGCCTCGTTATCCCTGTGAATATCCGTTCTGGCTATCTCCAGGGCCGAATATTGAAGCGGCAGACGGGTGCGGAGAACGCGGGAGAGTCTCAGGGGGTCATCGGCCACAGCGGCTTCTGCCTCATCAAACATGGCGTTGTACCGCTTCATTAGGGCGGGCTGAAGAATATTGCCTTTGTAGGAAACGGGGGAGTCGTAGATAAACAGATCCACGTCCGTGGCTACTGCAGCCCCTTCCAGCGTGTGAATGTACCTTAATATCTGAGGTGCTGCGGCACCATAATAGGCCTCACAGAAATGCTGTTCCAGGGAATCCAGGCTGGCCTGCGGGTTCCACATAAGTTTGGAAACCAGATAGGGCCTTAATTCAGCAAAGTCTCCCCCACGGGAACTGTTAATTTGCGAGAAGTGCATCTTTACCCCGTGATTTTGGAAGATAACCATGTTGTCCTTAAGTGTCTGGAGGTTCGGGAAGGGGGAAAGATAGTTGTCGAAGTTAATGCCGTAGTCCCAAAGGAAAATGTTGTCACAGATGGCGCTCCAACCCTCCAGGGCCCGCATGAAAACCTGTCCGGAAGGGTTTTCCGGCAGGGAAGTCTGCCGCCTGCAGTCTATGTCACAGAGCATAATGGACACGTTGGGACGCGGTTTGGTATGCTTCGGGGGCTGCACGGAGAACAGATAGGCTAAGGTGGAGATTTCCTTGTCTGGGAAACGTTCTGCCACGGCGTTCACAAAGCGAAGGATGGGCCCGGAGGGGCTCCCCTCCTCGTCTATTATGGCCTGGCAGGCGGGGCATCGGCAGTAAGTGTCTGAGCCATCGTTCTGTGAGATGGAAATCATGCTCTGCTGCGGATGGGCGCGGAACAGACTGTCCAGCGTTCTACATACGATTTCCAGCACTTCCGGATTGCTCATGCACCACTGGCTGGCGCTGCCCGGATGGCGTTTCCCACCGTAATAGGCATAGTATTCGGGGTGCTCTGCGCCATAGCGGGAAGCCGGCAACAAGCGGTTGCAGGTGTGAACCCAAAGATTATCTACAAACAGGTCTGCCGGCTCTTCCAGCCGCATCCAAGTGCGCAGAAGGGGATCTTCCCTCAGAAGATAATGGCTGCTCTGCCGGTAGCGGAAGGCCGGAATCTCCGTTCTGGGGCGCACCGTAACGCTATTTATATGGGGAAGGTCGTATTCACCACCGCCCCAGTAGTTCATACCAACCTCCTGCTCCAGGAAGTCACAGACGGCATATGAAAGGCCTTTTCCATGCCCCTCCAGTATTATTGCACCCTTCACCACCTGCACGCGGAAAGCATCTTCCGGCAAATCGGCCACATCCCTCAGGAAGATATCCGTCTTGCGCGGCTTATCCACTGCAACGGGAAAGGGTTCTCCCGTAGATTCCTCCAGATAGGGCTGAAGCAGGTTGGCCGTTTCCAAGAGTTCCCTGGTCAGGCTTTCGCAAACGATACGGCTTTTGCTGGTAAAATGGACATTCTGGGCCCCCGTGCTCACAGTAAGCACCAGCAGGGCAAGGGTTATCAGTCTTTTCATACTCCCACAAAGATACAAAAAACACGGTCGAAAGTACAAGCTACACACAAAAAGAGCCCGGCTCAATTGAGTCAGGCTCTTTTTTTATGCCTTTCCGTGCTTAGCGGAGCTGGAAGATCACAGGGAAGGTGTAGGTAACCTTTACAGCGCGGTCACGCTGACGGCCAGGAGTCCACTTGGGGGAGCTGGACACAACGCGAACAGCTTCCTTATCCAGGGATTCATCCACGCCACGGAGTACGCGTACGTTGGTTACGCGGCCGTCGGCCTCCACAGTGAACTGGAGGGTTACACGGCCCTGTACACCATTTTCCTTAGCGATTTCCGGATAAACCAGACGGGAGTTAACCCACTTGGAGAACTCGTTAGCATCACCACCCTGGAAAGAGGGCTTCTTTTCTACGAGCTGGAAAGGAATGGCTTCTTCTTCCACTTCCTCTTCCTCCACGGCGGCTTCCTTATAATCCTGGATCTCGAATGCCTGGTTGTTGTCTTCCAGGTTGATGAACAGGTCGTCATCCAGTTTGATATCATCGTCTACGATATCGATCTGGTCTGACAGCACGGGGATCTGGGGAGCTTCGGGCGGGGGCGGAGGGAGCTCATTCTGGATGGCCACCATCTCTTCTTCTACCAGAACCTGGGTGGTATCCTCGAGGACAGCCACCTTGGCGTCTTTGGAAGAGTAGTTGAAAGCCAAATACACAATGCCGAGAGCTACGACAAGACCAATCTCAGTGAAGAGCAGGCGCTTGTTCTCAAGGCTGGCTTTGGGGGACTTCTTTACTTCCATGGTTTATTGATTTTTGGGTTTATTTTCTTCGATACAAAGTTGCAAAGGATTTTTTATGCCACAAAATAATCGGCCAAAAAGAATCTCGCATTTTTGTTACATTAACCCTTTAACAGACAGCCATTTACCACAAACCTGTCGAAAAACAATCTCGCATCTGTCCTTTTTTATGTCGAAAACCCTTACTTTTTAGTGGTTAACCACCAAACGAGGGCTAACGATCTAAACAAGACAAAAACAGGGCTTTATCTGCACATTCAGAGGCTTTTATGCGCTCTTTTAGCCGATAGAGACGGTTGTAGACGTAGGGTTTGTCCTTTTCAAGCAGGGTGGAAATGGTTGTGGAAGAGAAGCCGGAGGCGGTGAAAAGGTACAAAAGGTAATCTTCCTGTTTCAACATGGGAAAAGTGTTCCTCAGTTTCACCATTACATTGTCGGCACTCTCGTTGAGAGCCTGCTCCAGCTGCTTTTGGGCGGCCTCGTCAGACCGCAAACCCTCCACGATGGAGCGGACCTCTTTCAGGATGCGGGGCTGAAGGTTTTCCGTACCCTCATAAATGTAATATTGCTCGCACAGACGGTCCAGAGCATCATATTTAGGACCGGCAGAGCGTTTTTGGAGAACATTTAAGCGGGCTTTCAGGTCTTCCGCTATATCCATCATGCGCTCGTGCTCTTCGCGTTCTTCCAGCAATTGTTTCTCCAATTGGGCTTTGCGCGCCCAGAAATAGAGAACTAGGGTGGCCAGAATGGCCGTAATAAGGAGGAAAAGCGGCCCATAATCCTGACTATCCTCCCGGACACAAGCGGCCGAGAGGATAGACAAGTTTATGATTATAAGCGCTTTTCGCATAAATGTTACAGGTTGCGGAGAAGGTTGGTGAGAGAAACCTTCTTCTCAATCATGGCGCGGAGCTCTTCAATCTTTACGCGCTCCTGTTTCATGGTGTCGCGCTCACGCACGGTTACGCAGCCGTCGTTCAGGGAATCGTGGTCCACAGTTACGCAGAACGGGGTTCCGATGGCATCCTGACGGCGATAACGCTTGCCGATGGAGTCTTTTTCGTCGTACTGGTAGGAGAAGTCGTACTTGAGCTCGTCCACCACCTTCTGGGCCAGCTCCGGCAGACCGTCTTTCTTCACCAGAGGCATCACAGCCACCTTGATGGGGGCCAGCGGGGCGGGAATCTTCATTACAACGCGCTCCTCGCCATTCTCCAGCTGCTCCACCGTGTAGGAGTGCGAGAGCACGGCCAGCACCATACGGTCTACGCCGATGGACGTCTCGATGACGTAGGGAGTATAAGAGGTATTCTCCTCAGGATCAAAGTATTCAATCTTCTTGCCGGAGAACTTCTGGTGGTTACCCAAGTCGAAGTTGGTGCGGCTGTGGATGCCTTCCAGCTCCTTGAAGCCGAAGGGGAAGTTGAATTCGATATCCGTAGCGGCGTTGGCGTAGTGGGCCAGCTTCTCGTGATCGTGGAAACGGTAGTTCTCGGCGCCCATTCCCAGGTTCACATGCCATTTCATGCGGGTTTCCTTCCACTTTTTGAACCAATCCAGCTCGGTGCCGGGTTTGATGAAAAACTGCATTTCCATCTGCTCGAACT
>DFLI01000058.1:0-3635 GCA_002373715.1 Bacteroidales bacterium UBA3623 | reverse complement strand
TCTTCTGCACGTTCAGGTAGTTCACAAAAATGCCCTGGGCGGTCTCCGGACGCAGATAAATGAGGTTGGCGCCATCGGCCGTGGAGCCCATAGAGGTGGAGAACATCAGGTTAAACTGACGCACTTCCGTCCAGTTGCAGGTGCCGGAAATGGGGCACACGATATTGCAGTCAATGATAATCTGGCGGTATTCGGCGAAGTCGTTGGCCTTTTCGGCGGCCACGTAGCGGTTGTGAACCTCGTCCCACTTAGCCTTTTCACGCAGCACGTTGGGGTTGGTAGCGCGGAACTGGGCCTCGTCAAAGGCGTCTCCGAACCTCTTTTTGCCCTTAGCCACCTCTTTTTCAATCTTTTCCTCAATCTTGCCCAGGTAATCCTCAATGAGAACATCGGCACGATATCTCTTCTTGGAATCCTTGTTGTCGATGAGAGGGTCGTTAAATGCGCCTACGTGGCCGGAAGCTTCCCAAATGCGGGGATGCATGAAAATAGCGGAATCGATGCCCACGATGTTCTCGTTCAGGCGGGTCATCGCCTCCCACCAATAGTTTTTGATGTTGTTTTTGAGCTGGACGCCCATCTGGCCATAATCGTAAACAGCGGCCAGGCCGTCGTAAATCTCACTGGAAGGGAAGATGAAGCCATACTCCTTGCAGTGGGCCACCAGCACTTTAAATAATTCGTCTTGAGTCATATTGTTTAAACTTTATACTTTCAAAAGAGGGTGCAAAATTACGCAAAAATTTCGGGAAACGCTTCGCGTACGGCGGGTTTTGAGATCTCCAGCAAAGGCTTCTTTACAAAGTCCCTATGGCAGATAAGGGGGTGGGGGATAGTAAGTTCCTCAGTCTTAATCACATGGGTGCCGTAAAGCAGGATGTCTATGTCTATGAGCCGGTCGTGGTAAATGCGCTTGCCATCGGCATCAAAAACCAGCTCCTCGGTGCGTCCCATAGCCTTTTCAATCTCTTTCACCTGACGCAGAATCTCTGTGGCCTGCTCCTCCGGCGTTCCTTTGCGCGGGAGCCGATAGAGAACACAAAGATTAAGGAAATCCGGCCCCTCGAAGCCCCAGGCGGGCGTTTCCACAATGCGGGAAATGCGTTCCGGATGCATCCCAAAGGTCTGATCCAGGAGGTTCATGGCCTTCAAGAGGTTCAAATCCCGGTCTCCCACATTGGAGCCCAGCCCCAGAAACACATCTACCCTTTCCATTTAGTCGTTCAGTTTACTGTAATCGTCTTCTTCGTAGTCCAGACCCAGTTCCACGCGGGCTTCCTCGGAAAGCATGCTGCGGTCCCAAACCGGGTCGAAAGTGAGCTCTATAGTGCATTTGGTAACGCCGGGGACGCTTTCTACGCCCTGCTGTACCTCCATCATCACCTGGTCTGCCATGGGGCAGTTAGGGGCCGTGAAGGTCATTAGGAGAGACACTTCGCGCGCCTTATTAATGGTGAGCTCATAGATAAGGCCCAGGTCGTATATATTTACGGGGATTTCCGGGTCGTAAACCTCTTTAAGGGCCGATATAACCGCCGCATAAAGGGGTTGCAACTCCTTCACGTCCTCTGCTGTAAGTACCTCTTTATCTGCCATTTTCTGCCAGTTTCTTAATAGTGTTAATCATGGAGACCAGGCCATTGGCGCGGGTGGGGGAGAGATTCTCCTTCAGGCCGATTTCGGCCACAAAGGCAAAATCATCGGCGGCAATCTCCTCCCGCGTGCGGCCGGAGTAGACGCTGATGAGCAGGGAAATGATGCCCTTGGTGATGATGGCGTCGCTGTCGGCCGTGAAAAAGAGGCGCCCGTCACGCTCCTCGGCATCCAGCCAAACGCGTGACTGACAACCTTTTATAAGGCGGTCTTCCGTTTTCTTCTCTTCCGGGAACGCTTCCAGCGACTTGCCCAGCTCTATCAAGTATTCATACTTGTCCAGCCACTCGTCGTACAGGGAGAATTCCTCTATTACTTCTTGTTTGCGTTCTTCTAACGTCATATGAGCATGTTAATGGCCTTATTCAGGCTTGCAATAAAGTATTTTGCTTCTTCCAGGGTGTTGTAGGGGGCAAAGGAGGCCCTCAGAAGGCCCGTTACGCCCAGGTGATCCATCAGCGGTTCTGCACACATCTGGCCGGAACGGACGGCTATTCCCATCTTATCCAGGATAAGTGCCAGGTCTTCGTGGTGCACGCCTTTTACGGCAAAGGAAAAAAGCGGAACTTTGGCCTCGCGGGCCGTGCCGTAAAGCGTGATGCGTTCGTCCTGCATGAGGGCATCGTAAACATAGGCCAAAATGGCCTCCTGCTCGTCAGCAACGGCCTTTTCCTCTCTAACTGCCTGGGCAAAATCCAGCGCTGGAACCAGCGTGGGAACAGCGTTAAAGTTCTGCGTACCGGCCTCAAACTTCATGGGAAGGGGAGCGTAGGTGGTTCCGCTAAAACGCACGGTTTCAATCATTTCGCCCCCTCCCATATAAGGAGGCATGGCATCCAGCCATTTCCGCTTTCCATAGAGCACTCCCGTACCGGTAGCGGCATAGATCTTATGTCCGGAAAAGGCGTAGAAATCGCAGTCCAGGTCCTGCACGTCCACCTTTTCGTGAACCACTCCCTGGGCGCCGTCAACCAGCACCGGAACACCTGCTTCATGGCACACGGAAACCAGCTCTTTGACCGGGTTTACAAGACCTAACACATTGGAAATGTGCGTGATAGCTACAATCCTGGTGCGCTCACTCAGGAGCCCCTGCAGCTTGGCCGGGCTCAACAGCCCATTCTCCTCTGTCTCCAGCACCCTCAGCATGGCGCCTTTCCGCTCGCAAAGCATTTGCCACGGGACTATATTGGAATGGTGCTCGCCAACACTTACGATTATCTCATCTCCCTGATTTACAAACACTTGCCCATAAGAAAAGGCCACCAGATTCATGGACGCCGTGGCTCCGGAAGTGAACACAATCTCCTCGCGGGCTTCTGCGTTCAGGAAGGATTTTACCCTATCCCTGGCTCCTTCATAAGCATCCGTTGCCTGGGCCGCCAAATGATGAACAGCCCGGTGAATATTGGCGTTGGAGCCCTCCACAAGGCCTTTCCAGCAATCCACCACCGCCTGCGGCCGCTGGGCCGATGCGGCATTATCCAGATACACCAGGGGCTTTCCGTACACCTGAGTATCCAGAATAGGGAATTGACTGCGTATTTGTGTAAGACTCATATGCTTTTGATAAGTTTGCAAATTTACATAAATTTGCGGTATGATTGACTATATTAAAGGACAAATCGTGGACCTTACGCCCACGGAACTCATTCTGGATAACCACGGAATTGGTTACAGCCTCCTAATTTCCCTCCAAACCTATGAGGTTTTCCAAGGGAAAGCGGAAGCTACCGCCTACGTCCATCATTACATCCGGGAAGACGAAGAACTGTTCTACGGCTTTGCCACCAAAGACGAGCGGGAACTGTTCCGGCTGCTCATCAGCGTGTCCGGAATTGGCGTTGCATCGGCCCGCATGATGCTGTCTACGCTCACGGCAGAAGAGATTCGCCAGGCCATCCTGGCAGAGGACGTGAACAAGATCAAATCCGTCAAGGGAATTGGCCTCAAGAGTGCCCAGAGGATGGTTTTGGAGCTAA
>DFLI01000097.1 GCA_002373715.1 Bacteroidales bacterium UBA3623 | reverse complement strand
ATAATCCATAAGAATATATACAAAAAAAGACTTCCACATGCTCCATGTCCTTCCGCGAAGCGTCGCGCCTGCAGGCGCAGGCGGCTTCTGCCGCCAGTCCCTCCCCCCGAAGCCCCTCCCCAAGGGAGGGGTTGGGGTGGGGTAATGTGGAATAAGTTGCGAAGGGTTGCATTGTGCGATAGCGCAACTTATCGAGGGATTTAGGGAGGGGGTAACGTGAGCCGACGGAGTCCCTAAGAGTGCACAAAAAAAGAGAGAAACAATTGATTGTTTCTCTCTTGTGCACTCTTAGGGACTCGAACCCTAGACCCGCTGATTAAGAGTCAGCTGCTCTACCAGCTGAGCTAAGAGTGCAAACAGTCTGGTTTTGTGACCCGTTCGGGGCTCGAACCCGAGACCCCAACATTAAAAGTGTTGTGCTCTACCAACTGAGCTAACGAGTCCTCCGTCCCAAATCGGGATTGCAAAGGTAGTAACTTTTTTGGAATCCGCAAAAGTTTTTTTAAAAAATTTGAGATTCCCGGTTGTGCCGGGAATGACGGCGCTAAGCGCTGAATTCCTTGATGTGTTGCTCCTGAGAGAGGCGGCACACCAGCAGCCGGTCTTTGGATTCTGCAACTATGTAGCCGTCAAGGCCTTCCACTACAACCGTCTTTTCAGAGGCGGTGTGCACAAAGCAGTTCTGACAGTCGAACAGGCGCACGTCCTGGCCCACAACGGCGTTTCCGTCTTCGTCCGTTTTGAGGTGGGTTTGGATGGAACCCCAGCTGCCCAGGTCGCTCCAGGCCAGGTCTTCCGCTATTACATATATATAAGGAGACTTCTCCATGACGGCGTAGTCTATGGAAATTTTCTCGCAGGTGGGGAAGAGGCGGCGGAGCTGCTCCTGTTCCTTGGGTGTGCACAGGGCGGGGGAGAGTTCCTCCATCACGGCCGCAATCTGGGGGGCGTAGGCGCTCAGTTCCCTTATGATGGTATTTACGTTCCACACGAAGATGCCGGCGTTCCAGAAATAGTGGCCGTCTTCCAGGTACTGGATGGCGGTGTCCAGGTCCGGCTTTTCCTTGAACTCACTCACCTTCACCAGCTGGCCCTGCAGGGCTTCCGTGGCGTGGATATAGCCGTAACCCGTTTCCGGCCGGGAGGGAGTGATGCCCACGGTAACAATGGCATCCCGCTCCTCGGTAAAGGCCAGGGCCTTGGCAATGGTTTCTGCGAACTCGGCGGTTTTGAGCACCAGGGCGTCGGCCGGGGTGACCACAATGTTGGCATCAGGGTCTTTCTTGCGAATCTTCCAGGAGGCGTAGGCAATACAGGGGGCGGTGTTGCGTCCCTCGGGTTCTGCCAGAATCTGGTCTTCCGGTATGGCAGGAAGCTGTTCCTTTACCAGGCCCACGTACTTTTCGCCTGTAACCACCCAGAAGTGGTCCGGGGCACAGACGGGGGCAAAACGGTCCACGGTGAGCTGGATGAGGCTGCGCCCCACGCCCAGCACATCTATAAACTGCTTGGGAACATCCGGCGTGGAAAGCGGCCACAGACGGCTGCCAATACCACCGGCCATGATGACAACATGTGTATTCATAGGTTCAAGTGTTATAAACTACAAATATACGAAAAATAAATTTTCTAGAAATTTTTTAAATTTTTATTGCAAATCAATAAATATTTACTATATTTGCAGAAACAAAACCCTATAACACTATGATTGCTACCTGGTGGGCTGAACTCAGCCTCGTTATGAAAATCCTGTGGGGTGTTACCCTCACCGCCTCGCTTGTGTTCATTATCCAGAGCATCCTCACCTTCGTAGGGGCCGATGCCGACTCCGACTTTGATGTGGACGTGGATACTTCCATAGACGGGGCAGATCTCTCCAACATTGATGGAGGCGCGAACCTGTACACCTTCCGCAACTTCGTCAACTTCATTCTGGGCTTCGGCTGGAGCGCCATCCTCCTGCAGGATAGCGTGCCCAACGTAGTGCTCCGCGTCATTATCTCCGTCATCATCGGCCTGGCCCTGGTGGTGGCCGTGATGTACCTGTTCAAATGGCTGGCCGGCATGCAGCAAAGCGGCAACATCAACCTCCAGAGGAGCGCCGCCGGCTGCGAAGGCAAGGTGTATCTCACCATCCCCGAGGCCCGCAGCGGCTCCGGCAAGGTGCAAATCACCATCAACGGAGCCGTGCGCGAATACGACGCCATCACCGAGAGCGAAAGCGCCCTCAAAACCGGCACCTCCATCCGTGTAGTAGACGCTGTGGACGCCAACACCCTTTTAGTAGAAGAAAGTAACACTTATACCGTATAATTATTATGCCTCAACTGTATCTGATCCTCATCATTGTGGCCGTGGTGTTCGTCACCCTGTCGGCCATCCTCAAGCGCTATCGCCGCTGCCCTTCCGACAAGATCCTTGTCATTTACGGTAAGACGGGCAGGAACGGAGCTGGCTCCATTTCATCGGCCCGTTGCATCCACGGCGGCGCCGCCTTCATCTGGCCTGTTTTCCAGGACTATGCTTTCCTGGACCTCAAGCCCATCTCCATTGAATGCAACCTCACCAACGCCCTGTCCAAGCAGAACATCCGCGTAGACGTTCCCTGCCGCTTCACCGTGGGTATTTCCACCGAGCCCGAGAACATGACCAACGCCGCAGAGCGTCTGCTGGGCCTGAGCGTAGACAGCATCCAGAACATTGCTACGGATATTCTCTTCGGTCAGCTCCGTCTGGTCATTGCTACCATGGATATTGAGGAAATCAACGCAGACCGTGATAAGTTCCTGGCCAACGTTTCCACCAATGTGGAAGCCGAACTTCGCAAGATTGGCCTCAAGCTCATCAACGTGAACGTTACCGATATCCGGGACGAATCCGGCTATATTGAGGCTTTGGGTAAGGAAGCTGCCGCCAAGGCCATCAACGACGCTAAGAAATCTGTGGCCGAGCAGAACCGTTACGGTGAAACCGGTAAGGCCATGGCCGACAAGGACACCCGTATCAACGTGGCTGCCGCAGACGCAGACGCCGTAAAGGGTGAGAACAGCGCCAAGATTGAGATTGCCAACTCCGACGCCCTCCGTCGTCAGAAGACCGCTGAAGCAGACCGCCTGGCCGTGGCCGCAGAAAAGGTGCAGGCCGCTAAGGCTCTGGAAGAAGCCTACCAGAGTGAGCGTGACGCTGAATTGGCCCGTGCCGAACGTGAAGAGGCCACCCAGAAGGCCAACATCGTGGTAGCTGCCGAGATTGACAAGCAGAAGAAGATCATCGAGGCCGAGGCCGAAGCCGAGCAGATTCGCCGCAAGGCCAAGGGTGAAGCCGACGCTATCTTCGCCAAGATGGATGCCCAGGCAAAGGGTATGCTGGAAATCCTCACCAAGCAGGCCGATGGTTTCAAGAACCTGGTAAGTGCCGCCGAGGGAGACGCCCAGAAGGCCGTTCTCATGATGATTGCCGACAAACTGCCCGAACTGGTGAAGACCCAGGTAGAGGCCGTGAAGGGCATCAACATAGACAAGGTCACCGTATGGGACACCGGCAACGGCGCCGACGGCAAAACCGCCACTTCCAACTTCATCTCCGGTATGATGAAGAGCGTTCCTCCGCTGGATGACCTCTTCAAGATGGCCGGCATGGAGCTTCCTTCCTACCTGAAGGGTGCCCCCAAGGCCGATGAGCAGCCCCAGCCCGAAAAGTAAGAGCGTATGCCGATCATCACCAATATTGATGTAATGCTGGCCCGCCGGAAAATGTCTTCCGGCGAGCTGGCCGAGAAAGTCGGCATCACCCCCGCCAATCTTTCCATCCTGAAGTGCGGCAAAGCGAAGGCCATCCGCCTGAGTACCATGGAGGCCATTTGCAAAGCCCTGGACTGCCAACCGGGAGATATACTGGAATATCGGCCCGAAGAATAAATTCCTGAAAGCCCGGCGTTATTCGCCGGGTTTTTTCGTATATTTGTAAACGTATGCTTAAGATTCTGAAGGCGTCGGCAGGTTCCGGCAAAACATACAATCTGGCCCGGGAATACATCCGGCTCATCGTGGGGAGCGACCAGCCCGACGCATACCGCCACGTGCTGGCCGTCACCTTCACCAACAAGGCCACGGACGAGATGAAGCGCCGCATCCTGAAGGAGCTGTACACCCTGTCCACCACGCCGGAAGAATCGCCTTATTTCAAGGACTTGGTTCCATCGGCCCAGCCCAATGCAGAGGCGCTCCGCAGGCGGGCGGCGCAGCAGTTATCGGCCCTCCTGAACGACTATTCTGCCTTTGCCGTGAGTACCATAGACCGCTTTTTCCAGCAGACGCTGCGGGCCTTCTCCCGGGAGATTGGGCAGTTTGCCTCCTACCAGGTGCAGGTGGACCGCGAGAGCCTTCTGAATGAAAGCGTAGACCGCGTGCTGGACGGCCTGTCGGAGAAAGATGCCCCCATGCTGGACTGGCTCACCCGCAGCGCGCAGGAAAGCCTCCAGGAAAAGGGCAAGATTGGCCTGGAAGAGGATCTTTTGAAGATGGCGGCCGATTTGGCCAAAGTGCCCGAAGGGGAGATTAAGTACGACAAGGAGGCCATGGAGCGCCTTCGGAAGCGTTGCAGTCAAATCACAGAAGCCTATCCAAAGAAGGTCGATGAGGCCCGGCAGGCGGTGCTGGATGCCCTGCAGAGTGTGGGAGTGGAGGCTGAGGATACCAATGGCAAGTTCCTCGCAGCCATCAAGAAAGAGGGCGTAGTTAAGCCCACGGAGGCTTTTGTCAAGAAGGCCCAGGACCCGGAGCTTTGGTTTGCCAAGGCTAAGGCTAATCTGTTGCCACAGGTGCAGCCGGTGCTGGCAGGGCCTCTTAATAACTACCTGTCCCTCTTCGGCCATGCCTATGAGGAGTATGTGACAGCCCTTATCCTCAAGGGCCAGCTGTACAGCCTGGGAGTGGCCGGAGAACTGCGGGAGGCCTTCTCACAGATTCAGAAAGAGAAAAACGTCCTGTCTCTGGACGATTCCAATACCATCCTGCACCGCATCATAGACGGCACGGACACGCCTTTCATCTACGAAAAGATGGGCGTGCGTTATGAGGATTTCCTTCTGGACGAATTCCAGGACACCTCCGACATTCAGTGGGATAATTTCCGCCCCCTGGTGCACGGCAGCATAGATTCCGGCAACGATTCGCTGGTGGTGGGAGACGTAAAGCAGAGCATTTACCGCTGGAGAGGCAGTGACTGGAACCTTCTGGGAAGCCGCCTGGAACAGGAGTTCCGGGAGCCGCAAATAGATGTGCTGGGCGGCAATTACCGCACCTGCCGGGAGATTGTGCTCTTTAACAACGAATTCTTCAAGTTTGCAGCGGCGCAATTGGATGGCCTCCTGAATACAGACCGCATCTCCAAATTGTACGGAGACGTAGCCCAGGAAGTACGTTTTCGGGACAAGGCCCCCGGTTCGGTAGAGGTGGTTTTCACCGATGACCAGATGGGAGAAATCCTGAGCACCCTGGAAGAACTGAAGGACAGGGGAGCCCAATGGGCCGATGTGGCCATCCTGGTGCGGGGCAACGACGAAGGAGCCCAGATAGCGGGAGAGCTGGTGGCCCACGGCTACCCGGTAGTGTCCGACGATTCGCTGTATGTGAAAACCTCCGTTACGGTGCGCCGGCTGGTTTCCCAGCTTTCGCTGGTGGAGAACCCGCCGCGGGAAGGAAAACCGGACGTGGCCGGCTACATGGCCCGCTCCATGGATGTTGAGATTCCCACGCAATATCATTCGCTGGTGGAGTTGGCAGAAGCGCTTCTGAGGAACCTCCGGGAAGCAGATCCGGCCCAATTTGAGGCAGAGATACCCTATATCCAGTCCTTCATGGACTACCTGCAGGAATGGACGCTTACCGGTGGCAACAAACTGGATGCCTTCCTTCGTAACTGGGAAGAGGCCAAGCCCAAGATTGCCTCCCCGGCGGCAGGCAACTCCGTGCGGATAATGACCATCCACAAGTCCAAGGGCCTGGAATTTCCCTTTGTCATTGTGCCCTTCGCAGAGAAAGTGACACTGTACAAGGCCCCCACCGCCTGGGCCCAGCCGCAGGTGGCGGGCTCTGACCTGGAGCAGGAGGCCGAAGGACTGTACCGCGTGCAGCTGGATAAAACATCGGCCGATTCTTTCTTCAAAGAGGATTATGCCCGGGAGATTGAGCTGCAGGCCATTGACAATATCAATGTGCTTTATGTGGCGCTTACCCGCGCGCAGTACGGGCTCAAAGTAATTGCCGCCCAGCCGCCCAAAACGCTTACTTTCAAGAACTTCTCGCACTTTCTGTACGATTATGTGAAGACAGATCATTTCTTTGTGGGAGAGCCGTACGATTTCTCGCAACTCAAGCGGGAGGAAAGCAAGGTGAAGGAGTGGCCGCTGGATTATGTTTCTTACCCGGCCAACAGCGGCAGCCGCCTGCGCTTCAGCCCCGAAGCGGCCGACTATTTTGGAGAAGGCGGCCTGGTGGGCGCCGCCGCCAGCACCCGCATCCGCGGCAACGTGCTGCACGGCATTCTGCAGAATGTGATGACCCCGGAAGACCTCCCTGGTGCCGTTGAGGCAGCCATTCAGAGCGGAGACCTCCCGCTGGATATGAAGAAGGAGACGCTCCGGCTCCTGTCGGCCCGCCTGGACTCCGTGAAGGAGCGTGGCTGGTTCTCGGCCGATGTCACCGTGCGCTCCGAGGCCCCCATTCTGGCCGCCGACGGCCAGGAATACAGGCCGGACCGCGTGGTGCTGTACCCCGATGGCAGCGTACATGTTATCGATTACAAGTTCGGCCAGCCGGAAGACAAATACAAGTACCAAGTCCTTCGCTACGTAAACCTCTACAAGAAAATGGGTTACAAAAAAGTTGAGGGCTACATCTGGTATTTGGAAGATAATTTCATTATCTTTGTAGACTAAAGGAAATTTCTAGATATGGAAGCGAGTGAGAATTCTATCAAGCTTTATTACAATACAGAAGTAGAGAAACTGCAAATGCCGGAGTACGGAAGGAACGTGCTCAAGATGGTGGAGCAGCTGAAGGACATCCCGGACAAGGCCAAGCGTACGGAACAGGCCTATGCCGTAGTGAAGGTGATGGAGAGCCTCAATCCCCAGGTGCACCAGCAGGAGAACTTTGCCCAGAAGCTCTGGGACCATCTGTTCATCATTGCCGGTTATGATCTGGATGTGGACGCTCCCTTCCCCAAGCCGGAGCCGGAGGTGGTGAATAGCAAGCCGGACCCCATCCCGCTGAATACCAAGCCCATCCGCGCCCGTCATTACGGCCGTAACATAGAGAGCATCCTGGACTTGATTGCCTCCGAGCCGGAAGGCGAGGTTAAAACCGCCATGATCCGCTCCCTGGCCATCTACATGCGTCAGCAGTATCTCATCTGGAACAAGGACACGGTGGCCGATGAAACCATCTTCCAGGACATCGAGCGCCTCTCCGGCGGCCGCGTAAGGGTACCGGAAGGCATAGAGCTGTCCAAAATATCGGCCGATGCCAACTTCAACCGCCCGGGCATGAACCTGAACTTCGGCGGCAAGGGCGGCAAATTCAACCGCAATTTCAGAGGTAAAAAAGGCAAGAAGTAATGAATCCTGCGAAAAAGTGGTGGAACCGCCAGAGCGAGCGCAAGCAGGCTGGCCTGCGCTTTGTGGGCATAGCCATTGTGCTGGTGCTCACGGTGCTGGTGTCTGTCTCGGTCATTTCCTATGTCCTTAACTGGAGGCCGGACCAGAGCGCCCTCGCTTCCGGAGAGAATATCCAGAATGCAGCCGCTTCCGGCGGGCTTTCCATCGGCCATTTCCTGGTAACCGAAAGCTTTGGCCTGGCGGCCTTCTGTCTGGTTATTTTCCTGATAGGCTGGACCATCAAGCTGGTTTGGAGCGGCTCTCACATTAATCTGAGCAAGTGGTTCTTTGGCCTTTTGACGCTTACTTTCCTCCTTTCCTGGATTCTTTCCCTGGTGGATATCTTTACTCCTTGGGAGTTCCTCTTCGGAGGCGGCATGGGTGGCCGCGCCGGCGCTGCGCTGGTGGAACTGGCCGTTTCCAAGGTAGGAGAGATTGTCACCGGTCTTATTCTTCTTCTGCTTCTGATGATTTGGTGCTTCTGCATGAGCCGCCGCTTCTCCGACTGGCTCATGGGCAAGAAGCCCGAGAAGGAGGAAGATCCCGACGATATCCCCGCAGAGGTGGAAGAGCTGGCCGATCAGGTCGGCCATGACGTAGAATCCCCGGAGGACGAAAGTGTCGTCATTCCCGGCATTGACCGGGAATCTCCTGAGCCCGAACCTGTATCGGCCCCCGTATTCGTTACTTCTCCTACTCATCCCGTAGAGATGGCCGATGAGGCCGATAAGGAAGAGGAACAGGGCATCAAGATTGTGAAGGACGATACCCTGGAGCAGGAAGTGAAGGAGCCCCTGAAGCCCATAGACAACCGTCTGGACCCGCCGGACGGCCTGCCCAAGTACCGCACGCCCGAACTGAGCATCCTGGGAGATTATGCCAACGCCCGTCACGAGGTGTCGCAGGACGAACTGGTTCGCAACAATACTAAAATCCGCAATACCCTGGCCAATTACAAAATCCAGGTAAAGGATGTAACCGCCATTGTGGGCCCCACCGTTACGCTGTATAAGGTGTACCCGGCCCCCGGTGTGAAGATTGCCGCTATCAAGCAGCTGCAGGAAGATATTGGTATCAGCCTGGGCGCGCGCGGCGTGCGTATTACCACCCTTTCGGATTCCGTGGGTATTGAGGTGGCCAACGACGTGGCCTCCATCGTGCCCCTGAAATCCCTCCTGAACGACG
>DFLI01000020.1 GCA_002373715.1 Bacteroidales bacterium UBA3623 | reverse complement strand
TACTGGCCGATAGTTGCTTCTGCCTGATTATCTGGACGTGCTCCGGTGTTTTCGGGATATCCGTTTCTTCCTCCACCGTTTTGATGGATGCCGTGGCGGCGCAACGCTCCAGCGGCCAGCGGAAGTGGTATTCCAACTGCTTGATGTAGCGGCTTTCCTCGCCGTTTTTGAGGCCCTCCGTGCGGTTGTCGTACACTAGCCACACGTGCTCCGGGCGCTGGATCATGCGGTAGAAATAGTAGGCCCAAACGGCGTCCTGGTATTCGTAAGTAGGCAGGCCGAAGCCTTTTCTCAGTTCCGGAGGTATGAACGAAGCGCTCACGCTGCGGCGCGGGAACATACCCTCGTTGGCGCTCAGGATGATGAGGTTTTTAAAGTCCAAAGCGCGGGTTTCCAGCGGGCCCATTACCTGCAGGCCTTGCAGCGGTTCTCCGCGGAAGGGCACCGAAATGCCTTGGAGGGTGCGGTCTATTAGGCGTAGGTGGGTGGCCGGCAGCACGTTCAGATCCATTTCCTGCAGAATGTTCAGCTGCTTATGGCAGCGGGCCACGAAGTCCAACTCCAGGAGGTCGTCGGTTTTGTTGATGGCCTCGCCGATGTATTCCAGCAGTTTTGAGAAGTAGGTTTCTACGGCGTGATTCTGGGTTGCGTCCGGCTCTGTGGTTTGCCGCACGACGGGTTTGAAAATGAGCTGCAGCAACGGCCCGCCCTGGAGGTCTTCCTCCGGGACGTAGTATTTGGCGGCGGCCTTTATCTTCTGGATGTTTTGGTTTTCTTCTTCCGTGAAAAGCGGCTTCAGCAGGCCGCTGGACAGCACTTCCCGCACCTCCCGATGATAGAAGTACCACTTTCCGCCGGTGTTACGCAACTTCAGTTGCATCTGCCCCAGCGTAGTGACCAGCGCATACACCGCACTCTCCGTCATGGGATACCCCATGGTCACATTCACATTATCATATTCCGGAGGCAAAGAATTCAGCAGCGGCAGTAGCAGCGATTCATCCGGCAGCACAAAGGCCGTTTCGATGGCATCCGGGATGCCCGGTCGGGGCCGGGCATGACGATCCTCCCCGTCATTGCCGCTCCCCCCGTCATTGCCGCTCTCCCCATCATTGCCGCTCCCCCCGTCATTGCCGGCTTGACCGGCAATCTCTTTCAATATGGCCTCGGCCAGCTTCGTCTGCCCCACTGACGAGGGCACACTCAGCACCGTCACCTTCGGCCTGCCGCCGGCGGTAACTGGGAAGGCCTGGGGGTAATCGGCCACGTTTCTTCTCATGAAGAAGGAGGACTTGTTGGCCTTGTCCTGGATTTCCGGGGATACGTAGTCCCATACGAACTGCGCCACTCCGGCGTCCCGCATGCGGGACAGGACCGTGCGCTCGCATTCGTTCAAGGCGTTAAGGCCCACGAACACGAAGCCTTTTACTTCCGGGAAGGCATCGGCCAGGATGTCTGCCACAGACTCGCCGCCCTTCAGGCGCTCTGCCAGGGCGCGGTACACCATGCCCTCGTACGCCATTTCCTTGGCCTTCAGCGCTTCGTTGAAGCTGCTGTACAGCGGGTGGAGCAAGTTCCACAGGCGCAGGAAGCGGGCTTTTACGTCATCGGCCTCAGGGTTCAGACGCCACTTGCCCGATGCATCCCTGAAATGCGCCAGAAAATGGCCGATGGCCTCCTTCTGCCCTTCGCTCAGGTATTCGAACTGGTCCTGGATGGCCTTGAAGTCCCCCACGTTCTGCATGAGCTTCTT
This sequence comes from Bacteroidales bacterium UBA3623, assembly GCA_002373715.1. GTDB lineage: Bacteria > Bacteroidota > Bacteroidia > Bacteroidales > UBA932 > Cryptobacteroides. The sequence continues at coordinate 2,929 of DFLI01000020.1, read as the reverse complement.
GGCGTCCACCAGGTATTTGTCTACGTCATCGAAATCGGCCAATAGCACCTCTCCCCAGAAGAGGAATTCGTCCAGAGGTTCAGCCTGGGGGTTCAGGGCGGCATAGCAGGCGTAAAGTTCCAGGAGGAGGCGCAGGCGGTCGCTCACGTTGGCATCGGCCACCTTATAAAAGAAATCGTTGATGGTGCAGAGGGGGGGCACCATTATCGGCCCATTCCCACTTGTGCGCACAAGGTCTCCCAGGTACTTCTTGAAGAAGACCAGCGAGCGCCGATTGGGGAAAACAAAGCACTTTCCCGCTATGTCCTGGCCGTCCCAATAATGCGCGGCCACTTGCCTGAGGAAGGGCGTCATAACTTTTTGCTAAATTAGTAAAAATCTCCAAAAATTCATATATTTGTAAATGTTAGAAATATTCTAAAACAACTCTAAAACACTAATAGCTATATGAAAAAGAAATTCAGATGCCTGGTGTGCGGATACGTACACGAAGGTCCCACTCCCCCCGCAGAATGCCCTGTGTGCCATGCTAAGGCAGAAAAGTTTGTAGAAATCAAGGAAGGTGGTGACAAGCCCCAGTATGCCGCCGAGCACGTTCTTGGTGTTGCCAAAGGCTGTGACCCGGAAATCTGGGCCGGTCTTCAAGAACATTTTGCCGGAGAGTGCTCAGAGGTGGGTATGTATCTGGCTATGAGCCGTCAGGCAGACCGTGAAGGCTATCCTGAGATTGCCGAAGCCTTCAAGCGCTACGCTTTTGAAGAGGCAGATCACGCCTCCCGCATTGCCGAACTGCTCGGTGAAGTGGTATGGGACACCAAGACCAACCTTAAGAAACGTTACGAGGCCGAAGAAGGCGCCTGCGAAGGCAAGTTCCTCATCGCCAAACGCGCCAAGGAGCTGGGTCTGGACGCCATCCACGACACCGTCCACGAAATGGCCCGCGACGAAGCCCGCCACGGCGCCGGTTTCCTGGGCCTGTACAAACGCTACTTCGGGAAGTAGGTTGGTCCGTTGCCCTCAGTGACCGGGCTCACGCCCTGGTTCGAACTGTTCTATCGGCCTGTGGGGTATTCCTGCAGGCCGTTTTTTCGTAGGATTGATTATATTTGTAGGTAAACTTTACGATTATGGTACCTACTGGTTCTGTTGTTATGATGGCGGTGAACGCCGTGCTGGGCATTGCGGTGCCCGTGGTGCTGGCCTGGTGGCTGGTTAAGAAACATCACGCCAACGTGAACACCATCCTCATTGGTGCGGGGGTGTTCTTTGTGTTCGCCCTGCTGCTGGAGCCCATGCTGCACCAGGTGGTGCTGAAGGGCCCGCACGGCGCAACTATTACAGGCAACGTCTGGTACTATGCGCTTTACGGCGGGCTTGCGGCCGGCATCTTTGAAGAAACGGGCCGATTCCTGGCCATGAAGTTCCTTCTGAAAAAGGAGCCCGCGGGAGCCATTACCCCCGTTACGTACGGCATGGGGCACGGCGGATTGGAGATGATCATGATCTTCGGCCTTTCCATGATTAGCAACCTGGTGCTGTCGGCCATGATTAATGCCGGGCAGATGGACACCCTCCTTTCCGCTTCCCCGGCCGATGCGCGTGGTCAGCTGGAGACACAACTCTCTCAGCTTGAGACGGTTGGTATTGGTGCATTGGCAATGGGTCTGTGGGAGCGGGCATCGGCCCTTATCCTGCAGCTGGGCCTGTCGGTGATGGTTTGGGCGGCCGTGCGACGCGGCGGCAAGTGGCTGTGGCTATTCCCGGCCGCCATTCTCCTGCATGCCCTGGTGGACGGCGTGGCCGTGATCCTTTCCAAGTCCGTCCCCCTCTGGGCCACCGAGACCGTCATCCTGGCCATGGCCCTCTCCGTGGGCGCCATCGGCTACCTCCTCGCCCGCTCCCTGAACCGGGACGCCACCTCGGCCCTTTAAATACCCTGCCTAAAGCACACTTTCGGCCTTCTGCGCCCAATTCTGTGCTTTACACCGCTTCATTCCCCGGCCTAAAGCACACTATTGGCCATCTGTGCTTCATTCTGTGCTTTACACACACTCTCTCCGCGCGGTAGGTCTGCACATTTTTGGACCACCTACCGCGTTGGGACCGGGTTTTCGCGGTAGGTCTGCGTTTTTTTGGACCACCTACCGCACCGAGGGGTCCGGGCTGGCGCCCGGAGGGTAAGGGGGGAATTGGCCCGCAATTCTGCGCACTAGCTTTGAAACGGATAAGTTAACTAACCCACTTGCGATCAGTTGGTTAATCGTCACTCCTGCAGTTTTTACCTCAATTATCCGTTTAGCAGTCACTATAACCGTCTCAAAATCAGAGCAAAATCACTTAAATGTTTCATTATCCGTTAAACGGATAAGTCTTTGTATCTTGCGGCGAAATACTAGAGTATTTGTTAGACTTTGAAACTATAAGAAATATTCTTACATTTGTGGAGGACAATGTATGATGACTATGGCTAGGACTGTAACGGTTTCTTTAGGACCTCACTTTGAAGAGTTTATCCAGGCTGGAATTAAGTCGGGGAAGTATAACAATGTTAGCGAAGTGATTCGTGCGGCCTTGCGTCATCTGGAGGAGGACGAAGCAAAGATGGCAGCGTTCTGTTCTGCCATTGATGAGGGGGATGCCAGCCCGGATGTGGTAAACTTCGATGAAGAGGCGTTTATCGGCGAGTTAAAAGCGGGCTGGAGGGAAAAGAATGGCTGATTATATACTGTCCGAACGGGCTAAAAAAGACATTCGCAGCATTGCTGACTATACGGAAGAAATGTGGTCGGCAGAGCAGGCGGAGAGTTATGTCCGTATGTTGTTAGCAGAATGCCGCGCGCTCGCACAGAAGCCGCTGGTTGGGCGGTCTTATGATGACTGTCGGCCTGGGTTGCGCGGTTACCCCTGCGGCAGACACGTGATCTTTTAC
>DFLI01000111.1 GCA_002373715.1 Bacteroidales bacterium UBA3623 | reverse complement strand
TAAAGCACAGAATAGTGCGCAGAGGACCGATAGCGTGCTTTAGGCAGGGGCGTAGGTGGGGATGGGGAGAATGGATGAGCGGGAGTATGGTGGACTGAGTTTGGATATGAATGGGAAAAAGGGTAAATTTGGGGTTGAAATGATTCAGGACGAATATATCTGGGACCCGCTTAGGAAGAAGAGCGTAAAGAATACGCCCGAGGAGGCGGTGCGGCAATGGTTTATTTCCGTGCTGCACGAGGGTATGAAGGTGCCGGAGCACATGATGGGGTCCGAGGTGGCGCTCAAGCACGGCGCCAAGGAATATAGGGCCGATATCGTGGTGTACGACCGCACGCCCCAGCCCCTGATGATAGTGGAGTGCAAGCGCCCTGAGGTGGAGCTGAACCAGGAAGTGGTGGACCAGGCGCTCCGTTATAACAATGAATTGAATGTGAAATATATAGCCATCACAAACGGTGCCAAAACGTTCATCTTTGAGCGCACCGCTGATGGCTGGCAGTTTATGCAGAAAGCCCCCTTGTGGGAGGAGATGGCCGGTCTGGGCCGGCCATGACGTCATTCCCGGCTTGACCGGGAATCTTTACAAATATGACAATAACAGAAGGATATTTAGATAATCCGGTCTTTAAGCTGGTGAGTGAGACGGCGAAGGAACTCGGCGTGAGGGCCTTCGTGATAGGTGGGTATGTGAGGGACTGTTTCCTGGGCAAGCCCAACAAGGATATTGACATTGTGGTGGAGATGCCCGGCGGAAGCGGGCATGAAGGTGTGCGTCCGGGCATTCTGCTGGCGGAGGCCATGGGCAAGAAAACCAGGGCCCGGGTGAGCGTGTTCAAGAGTTTTGGCACCGCCATGCTCAAATATCATGGGATAGAGGTGGAGTTTGTGGGCGCCCGCAAGGAAAGCTACAACCGGGACAGCCGTAAGCCCATAGTGGAAGACGGCACGCTGGAGGAAGATCAGCTTAGGCGGGACTTTACCATCAACGCCATGGCCTTCTCCCTGAACGAGGAGGATTATGGCGCCCTGGTGGACCCTTTCGGAGGTATCCGGGATTTGGCGGCCGGCATTATCCGCACCCCGCTGGAGCCGGAACAAACCTATTCTGACGACCCTCTGCGCATGCTCCGCGCCATTCGCTTTGCCACCCGTCTGAGCACCGAGGAGCATCCGTTTACCATAGTCCCGGAGAGCATAGCCGCCATGAAGGCCATGGCCGACAGGATGCAGATTCTCTCCAAGGAAAGGATAGTGGAAGAAGTGAACAAGATGCTGCTCACCGCCCATCCTGCCATGGCTTTCGAGCTGATGGAGGAGACGGGCCTTCTGAAGGAATTCCTGCCGGAGCTGAGCCGTCTCAAGGGTGTGGAAACGGTGGACGGCAAAGGCCATAAGGAGAACTTTACCCACACGCTGCAAGTGCTGGAGAACGTGGTGCTCTTCGAGAAGGAAGAGGGCCGGGAACCGGACCTGTGGCTGCACTGGGCGGCCCTTTTGCACGACATTGGCAAGCCCGCCAGCAAGCGCTATGTGCAGGGCCAGGGCTGGACTTTCCATGGCCATGAGGTAGTGGGCGCCCGCATGGTTCCCAAAATCTTCGAGAAGCTCAAGATGCCGCTTAACGAGAAGATGAAGTACGTCCAGAAACTGGTGAGCCTGCATCTGCGGCCCATAGCCCTGGTAGACGACGAGGTAACGGACAGCGCCGTGCGCCGCCTGCTGTTCGATGCCGGGGAGGACATAGACGACCTGCTGCTGCTATGCAATGCAGACATTACCTCCAAGAACCCCGCCAAGGTGGCGCGCCTCCGCCGCAACTTCGAGTTGGTGAAGGCGAAGATGGCCGAGGTGGAAGCCAAGGACGAAATCCGCAACTGGAAGAACCCCATCACGGGAGACTATATTATGAAGGTCTTCGGCCTAGAGCCCTGCAATACCATCGGCCTGTTAAAGGAAATGGTGAAGAATGCCGTCCTGGACGGGAAAATCCCGTACACTTTTGAAGCGGCCGATGAGTACCTCCGCCGCAAAGCGGCCGAAATAGGTTTGCAGCCTACAGATTCTTCGCTGCGCTCAGAATGACAATTGAGAGCTATATATCGTATCTGAGAGATGTCCGGAGATACTCTCCCCGGACACAGACTTTGTATGAGGAGGCTCTGAAAGACTTTGCCCTTTGGGCAGAGACCCCCGGTCAAGCCGGGGGTGACGTCATGGCCGACCTGATCGGCCATCTCATTCCTTCCAGGATTCGGGAATACGAAGCCTACCTGATAGAGCGGGGCCTCAAGCCGCGGACGGTGCATCTGCATCTGAGTGCGCTCAGCGGGTATTGCAACTATCTTATTAAGGAAGGAAAGCTCAAATCTAACCCGGTCCGTACGGTGAAGCGCCCCAAGATGGAAAAGCGCCTGCCGGAGTATTATACGGAGAAATCCATGGAGGAGTACCTGGCTGCATCGGCCCATGCGGCGGGGGAGGAAGAGCTTGATATCCTGAAGAGCCTGAAGCCTGGTGACAAGCTGGCCTCCGAGCTCTATAATCGCCGGCTCAGGCGGCTCATCATCAGCCTTTTATACACCACCGGCATCCGCCGGGCAGAACTGATCGGCCTAAAAAGGCAAAGCGTAGACCTTGGCAGGCAGACTCTCCGCGTAAAAGGAAAGGGAGATAAAATGCGAGAAATTC
>DFLI01000139.1 GCA_002373715.1 Bacteroidales bacterium UBA3623 | reverse complement strand
GCCAACACGGAACTGGGCGTGCTCCCGAAGAATATCGGAGAGGCCATTGTGGCCGCCTGTAAGGAAATTGTGGGCGGCAAACTGTGGGACCAGTTCCCCGTAGATATGATGCAGGGCGGTGCCGGCACCTCGGTAAACATGAACGCCAACGAGGTCATTGCCAACCGGGCCCTGGAGCTGATGGGTCACAAGAAGGGCGAGTACCAGTACTGCTCCCCCAACGACCACGTAAACTGCGCCCAGAGCACCAACGACGCCTATCCTACCGCCTTCCGTTACACCTTCTTCCGCATGAACCGCCATCTGGAGGCCGCCCTGAAGGAGCTCATCGCTTCCTTCCGCGCCAAGGGAGTGGAATTCAAGGATATCATCAAGATGGGCCGCACCCAGCTGCAGGACGCCGTCCCCATGACTTCCGGTCAGGAATTCAACGCCTTTGCCAACAACCTGGAAGAGGAAATTGCCAACCTGGAACGTAACGCGGTCCTTTTGAAGGAAATCAATATGGGCGGCACCGCCATCGGCACAGGCCTGAACGCCGTTCCCGGCTTTGCCGAGCTGTGCACCAAGCGCATGACCGAATTTACCGGAGACACCTTCGTGAAAGCCCCCGACCTGGTGGAAGCCACGCCCGACACCGGCGCCTATGTGAGCTACTCCGCCGCCCTCAAGCGCCTGGCAGTGAAGCTTTCCAAAACCTGTAACGACCTCCGCCTCATGGCTTCCGGCCCCCGCTGCGGCCTGCACGAGATTAACCTGCCCGCCATGGCTCCCGGTTCCTCCATCATGCCCGGCAAGGTGAACCCCGTTATCCCCGAAGTAACCAACCAGGTATGCTTCAAGGTCATTGGTAACGACACCGCCGTCTGCTTCGCCGCCGAAGCCGGCCAGCTGCAGCTGAACGTAATGGAGCCCGTCATTGCCCAGTGCATCCTGGAAAGCCAGACCTGGCTTATCAACGCCATGAATACCCTGCGCACCAAGTGCATAGACGGCATCACCGTTAACGCAGAACACTGCTACGAGATGGTGAAGCACTCCATTGGCATTGTAACCGCCCTCAACCCCTACATTGGCTACAAGGCCTCTACCAAGGTGGCCAAGGAAGCCCTGGAAAGTGGACGAAGCGTCTACGACCTGGTGCTGGAGCACGGCCTCATGACCAAGGAAAAACTGGACGAAGCTCTGGATCCCAAGGCTATGACTGCCTCTCATGAATTCATCAAATAAATGAAGAGAGTTTTCCTATCGCTGCTGCTTGGCACAGCCCTTTTGTGCCAGGCGGCAGCCCAAAATACTCCTCTCAGGCACCACGAATGGCGCCTGGGCTGGGGTGACATGCTTTTCGAAACTCTGGCTTTCCACCAGGAAGGTTCACGGCAGTATAACACGCATAACAGCGATTTCGGCTATACGGGCCACATCTTCCTGGAATACCGCTACCATCTGAACCGGGTGGTAAGCCTGGGCATCCAGACAGATTTCGAAGGCATTTTCTGGAATGAGACTCCGGTGGATATGTACCGCCAGCCCACCGGCCCTTCCGTTCCCATCCGCAACTACGATCTTAGCATCCTCCCCACTGTCCGGCTCAATTGTCTGAACACAGACTGGGTACGCCTGTACGGCGGATTTGCCGCCGGGCTGCTGATGGCCTTTGACAATGCCAAGAACATGGAACTGGCCCCGGCCTTTAACATTACGGTTCTGGGCGTACAGGTGGGAAAGGGCCCCTGGAGCGGTTCTCTGGAGCTGGGTCCCATGATTTCTCTCCGCAACGCCAACGCCATTTACATGTTTGGCTCCCGTCTGATTTCCGTAAGCGTCAACTACTCCTGGTAAGCAATGAAAAAACTCAAATTTAGCCTTCTCCTTTGTCTGGGACTGGTGGCCTGCCAGCACCCCGCGGTGGAGTATCTGGACTTTGACACCTTCAAGGTGTATTCCGTCCAAACGGCCGATGTCTTTATGGAAGATGGCAGCCTGAACCCGGACATTAAGTTCATGGAAGACGGCAACCTGGACGAACCGGAAACCAAGGTAGCCAAAACGGAGGCCGCCACTTTGGTAAGAGACATACTGGGCGTCTCCGGAAGCAACACCCTCCTCCACATCGCCGGCATCTACAAGGGACACGACGTGGACAAATCCCCCATTGAGCTTTCCGGCAAACTGATCCTTCCCGAAAGCGGCCCCATCAAGAACCTGGTGCTGGTGAGCCACTACACCATCGGCGCCAATTACGAATGCCCTTCCGAGACCTTTCCCCTGGAAGCCATCATTGCCTCCAAGGGCTACGCGGTAGTCATTGCCGACTACATCGGCTTCGGTATTACCGCCAACCGCATCCACCCTTACATGCACACGGAGAGCACCGCCCGCAGCGTAGTGGACATGGCGCTGGCCGTGAAGCCGTACCTCAAGCACATTAACCGGGAGCCCGAAAGCGAGGAGGTGATTCTCTTCGGTTATTCCCAGGGCGGTTCCACCACCATGGCCGTGATGGATATGCTGCAGGACGAATATGCCCATGAGTTCCCCATCAAGCACGTATATGCCGGTGGCGGACCCTACGACCTGGCGGCCACCTTCGATTATTCCATGGACGTGGGTGTTACCGGTATTCCCTGTGCCATTCCCATGATTGTGCAGGGCGTGAACGTGGGTGAGCGGCTGGACTTGGACATGGATGTGTTCTTCGAGAAAAACCTTCTGGACCACTACGACGAGTGGATCAATTCCAAGAAATATACTGTTAAGGAGATTAACCAGAGAATCGGGACCAATGACCTCCGGGATATCATGACCCCCGCAGGCCGGGACCGTTCCCAGGGAGAAACCGCTATCCTGTACAAGGCTCTCTTGAAGAACTCCACCCTCAACTTCTATCCCAGGTCTCCCATCTATCTCTTCCACAGCCGCCAGGACCAGACCGTGCCCTTTGTGAATGCCGTACGGGCCGAAGCCTACTTCAAGGGCTATGACATCCATTACGACTTCGGAGACTATGGTGTCCACGCCATGGGTGCCGTCCGTTTTGTCCTAACCGTATATAAAGAATTGCCATGAAACGTTTTAAACTAATCCTATGGGCCCTGGTGCTCCTGCTTGTGGGCTGCACGGGCAAAGATATCATGGTAACCACCCCGGTGGACTTTACCTTCAAGATAGACCAGGTGAAAGCCACGAAGGTCAAATTCACGGTAGACATAAGCAACCCCGACGCCCACTATGGCTATTTCATTGCCAATCTGAACATGGTGGAAGTGGATTTCGCCCACATGACGGACAAGCAGTTGGCCGATTATTGGAGAGATATCCAGAAGGAAGACTATGAAGCCCGGACCGAGCAAAGGCCTTTCGGCGCCACCCTGGCGGACGTAAATTGCTACCGCGGAAACCGCACCCTTAAGAGAACTTATCTTTCTACGGATACATCCTATCGTTTGGTTGTGTTCCAAGTGAACCCCAAAGACTTTACCATCCTCGGAGACGTCCAAGGAGTGAGCTTCCAGACCCCCAATGTAGAAGCATCAGACCTGGATTTCACCTTACAGATTGACGGAAGTTTCCTGGTCATCACCCCTTCAGACAATGACTGTTCCTATTATTGGGACTACGAGTCGGAAGAACGCATTTACGACGACTACATGACTCCCTTCGGCTATTTATACGATGTGGTGGACATGTATGAAGACTACGGCTTCATAGGTAACGTGCTCACAAAAGGACCGGTGCACCACGACCTGGCCCAGGACCATCTGAAGGACGGCGCTGCTTATGTAGTAGTAGCTGACGCTTATGACCCGAAGCAGGGAGAACTCTCCTATCCGTTCAAAATGCTTAGATTCCAATACCGGAACGGTACCTTCTACACAATCGGAGAAGAAAACGATGACCATCAAGATTAAGCTGCAGACCACCGAGGCCAATCTTTTCTGCTCCTCCAAATGGTGGGGAGACCCGGATTTACCGGCCGATATGGAATACCCCACGGTGGAAGTGACAGACGAAGACGGGACGTACGATTACCCTCTCACTTTCGTGTGCCAGATAGACTGTGAGGATCTTGCGGCGCTGGACCCGGAAGGCCTCCTTCCCCACAGCGGTATGTTCTATGTGTTCGCCGGCCTGGACGAGTATCTGGAGCAGTTTGACAGCCCCTTCCACAACGGTCCGGGTCCCTGGCCCAAGAAGATGGTGGTGGTCAAATACACCAAAGCCATCAACTTCGAAACCTTCAACAGCGCCATCCTGGTAGACGATGAGGACCAGCCGCTCACGCAGCCGGCCCTCAAGATGACCTTTGAGCCCGGGGAGGAGGAAGGGACCTGTCTTCTCGCAGATGCCACGGATCCTGTCACCTTCCTCCGGATTGCCTCCGGGACCGCCGGGCTTCAATTCCCGGACGGGCTTTCGCTCTGTCTCCGCTACAGCGCCGCCGACTGGGCCGCCGGCAAGTGGAAGCTGGTGAAAGGCTCTCTGGAGTAACACAGCATCGGACCAATATCTTTTGATAAAGCACAGGAATTGTTTAACTTTGAAGAATTAAATTACAACTATAATGGCAGAATTCAAATACGCACCCATGTTCCAGCTGGGAAAGGATACCACTGAGTACTACAAGATTCCCGGTTCTGAAAAGCTTGTCAAGACATCCAAGTTCGGCGGCCATTGCGGCTGCGGTGGGAAAACCATCCTGGAGGTATCACCCGAGGCTCTCACGCTGGTTGCCCAGCAGTCTTTCCACGATTGTCAGTTCATGCTGCGCCGCGCCCACAACGAGCAGGTAGCGGCCATCCTGAAAGACCCTGAGGCCTCTGACAACGATAAATATGTGGCCCTGCAGTTCCTGCGCAATGCAGAAACTTCCGTCAAGGGTGTGCTTCCCTTCTGCCAGGATACCGGTACCGCCATTATTCACGGTGAGAAAGGCCAGCACGTGTGGACGGACTTCGAGGATGAAGAGGCCCTCAGCCGTGGCGTTTTCAATACCTATACCCAGGAAAACCTGCGCTACAGCCAGAACGCCCCGCTGGATATGTACAACGAGGTCAATACCAAGTGCAACCTTCCCGCCCAGATAGACATTGAGGCCACCCAGGGAGACGAATACCGCTTCATCATGGTGGCAAAGGGCGGCGGCAGCGCCAACAA
>DFLI01000117.1 GCA_002373715.1 Bacteroidales bacterium UBA3623 | reverse complement strand
ATCGTCCCAGCGAACCTCTATGCTGCTGCACTCCCCTTTCTCGTAGCCATAGGTGAGGCCGTCATCTTCATAGAAGGTGAAATGGGCGTCCTTACCGGCATACACCAGGAAGGTGATGTGATCGGCCGGCAAGTTCTCCGTCCATTCGGCGGCGTCTCCCACGGGAATGATGCTGCCCTCCCGCACATACAGAGGAATGCGCTCATAGGGTGCTTCAACCGTAAGGCGCTGACCGCCCTGGACGTACTGGCCGGTATAGAAATCGTACCAGCCGCCTTCCGGGAAGTAAACCTCGCGGCTGCGGGCCTTATATTCATACACCGGGCAGGGCATGAGAGCCGGGCCCAGCAACCACTGGTCGGAGAGGTCCCGCACTTCAGGGTCTGTCGGATAATCCATGGGCAGGCCCCTCATGAGGGTGGCGTCCTTGAAATGGACATCGGCCGCCAGGGAATAGAGATAAGGCATCAGGCGGTAGCGAAGCTGCATATACCATAGGATGCTGTTATAGGCCGATGAACCCTCGGGAGCAATGTTCCAGAGTTCGCGGCGGGGCCACTGGCCGTGGGTGCGGAACAGCGGCACAAAGGTGCCGAACTGATGCCAGCGGGTTTGCAGCTCCTGCCACTCGTCGGCATTGGCCGGATCGTAGAACTTGCTCATCACCGAGAAACCGCCAATGTCCATGCCCCAGAACGGGATACCGCTCATGGAGTAGTTCAGGCCGGCGGCCATCTGCATGCGCATGTCCGTCCAGGAAGTGCCAATGTCTCCGCTCCAGGAAGCGGTGCTGTAACGCTGCAATCCGGCAAAACCATTGCGGGTAAGAAGGAATACTCGCTTGTCCGGATCTACGCTGCGCTGGCCTTCATAAATGGCCTGGGCGTTCACCAGGGCATAGGCATTCAAATACTCGGTGCTGGAGCCCAGGGCATTGGGCGTAAGGAGCCACTTGAAATAATCCATGGGCAGGCAGTCGCGAAGGTTGGGCTCGGAGGCATCCATCCACCAGGCGTCAATCTTCTTGCCGTACTTGCTGTAGAGGGACTCGTCCATCTGGTTCCAGAACATCTTGCGGCCTCCGGCGGCATAGGCGTCGTAGAAGCTTTGCTCGTGGCCCAGCCAGTCCACCAGACCGTCGTCCTCGGCATGTGTATAAGCATAACCGGCATCCTTCAGTTCCTTATAATGCTCCGTATTGGTGTAGAACTTGGGCCATACGGAAATCATGAAGCGACCGTGCATCTGATGCACGTCGTCCAGCATCTTCTCGGGATCGGGATAGCGGGAAGCCTCAAACTCGTGGCTGCCCCACTGGTCTTCCGGCCAATATTGCCAGTCCTGCACAATATTATCCACCGGAATGTGGCGGCGGCGCATCTCGGAGAGGGTTTCCACCAGGTCTTCCTGGGTACTGTAACGCTCCCGGCTCTGCCAGAAGCCCAGCGCCCACTTGGGCATCACCTGGGCCTTGCCACTGAGCTGGCGATAGCCCTTGATAACGCCATCGTAGTTGCCGCCGGCAATGAAGTAATAGTCGGCCTGGGGCTCAAACTCGCTCCAGAAGGTAAGGCGGGATTCCTGCTCGGGAGTTTCCAGCGGAGCCACGCGAAGGCCGATATAGGACACATCTCCGTCCGGGTCCCAGTCAATCTTGATGGGGGCAGGTTTTCCAGCCTCCAAATGAACGGTGAACTTATAGCTGTTGGGATTCCAGGCCGGACGCCAGCGGCGGGACATCACTTCCACGCCATCTACCGTGGTACTCTGGAAACCGGCATAGTACTGGATAAAATGATAATCTCCGGTCTCATGGGCGGTAATGGTACCTTCATAGCTAACCTTGGCGCCCATCAGGGGTACTTCGGGAAGGTTCTTGAGGGCCCATTCGTTCTCGTAAAAGAGGCTGTCTTCCTGCTGGACCACGGGTTCGCCTTCTCGGGGCCGGTACGTTCCGGTGAGCTGCAGGTCAAACACTTCTCCCAGCTGCTTATAAGGCTGGGCGCTGCCCCATCGGCTCAGGGAGTAGGCGTCGAAAAGGAGGCCGTATCCCTTGTTGGAAACCACCAGCGGAACACTGATTTTGGTGTTGTACTGGTACAACTCCTCACGAAGACCTTTGTGGTTGAATTCACCGGCCTGGTGCTGTCCAAGGCCGTAGAAGGCCTCATCTTCGGTGGAGGCATAGCTCACCGTGGTGCTCCAGGCCCTCTTTCCTTCCACCTCCAGGGGTTCGAAGGAAGAACGGCCGTCCAAGGCGAGCGGAGTGCCGTCGGCCTTGAAAAATTGGAGGGTCCCGTCGGCCTTGGAAACCTCTACAGAGAGAGCCGACGTAGAAAGCACCACCTTGCCCGCATCTTTGGACAGCCTATAGTCTCCGAAGCGCTGCTGCGGAAGCACCACCAGGCTTTTCCTGTCATGGAACTTGCCGTCCGGCGAAACTGTCACCCGCACAATCTCGGGGGACATTACCTGCAGACGCACCGCGCCATTGTCGGTATGCACCACCACGCCATTGCTTTTGCAGGCGGTCAGGGCCAGGAGGGCCGATAGAATCAGAATCGCTTTTTTCACGGTTTATTTCTGGTTTCGGTCAATCAGTTTGTTCAGCGTTTCCACGGAAAGGCCGGTACGCAGGCCGTCCGGGGCCGTATTCATGCAGTAGTCCACCAGGCGGTCTACCGTGGAAGTGGCCACATGCATGCGGGTATCCGAGGAAGCATAGTAAATGAACACCTTGCCGTCCGGGTCGCAAATCCAACCATTGGAGAACAGGACGTTCATTACGTCGCCAATGTACTCCGGGCCTTCGGGAGCCATGAAGAAGCCGGCAGGGTCTGCAATGACCTTGGAAGGATCTTCCAGGTCTGTCATGTACATGTACAAGACATAACGCAGGCCGCTGGCGCATCCCCTCACGCCGTGGGCCAGGTGCAGCCAGCCCTTGTCGGTCTTGATGGGGTGCGGGCCCTCTCCGTTCTTCACTTCCTTGATGGTGTGGTAGTGACGGAGATTGATAATCTTCTCTTCCTTAATAACCGCTTCTTCCATGCTGTCCACCAGGGCCCAGCCAATGCCGCCGCCATTACCGGCGTCAATGAAACCGTCCTGCGGGCGGGTATAGAGGGCATACTTGCCGTCTACGAATTCGGGATGCAGCACCACGTTGCGCTGCTGGCTGGCACTGCGGATATCCGGCAGGCGCTCCCAGTTCACCAGGTCTTTGGTGCGGGCTACGCCGGCGGCAGCCGTGGCGGCCGAAAGGTCTCCCTCCAGGCTGTGGTCTTTGCGCTCTACGCAGAAGATACCGTAAATCCAGCCGTCCTCATGAGCCGTGAGGCGCATGTCATACACGTTGGTGGCGGGTTCTCCCCACTCGGGCATGGTAATGGGACGGGGCCAGAAGGTGAAGTTATCCACACCGTTGGGGCTTTCTGCCACGGCAAAGAAGGACTTGCGGTCTGCGCCTTCCACGCGCACTACCAGTACATACTTGCCCTTCCACTTGATGGCGCCGGAATTAAGGGTGGCGTGAATGCCGAAGCGCTCCATCAGATAAGGGTTGCGGTCCGGGTTCAGGTCATAACGCCACTCCAGGGGGGCATGCTCGGCCGTGAGAATGGGATTCTCATAACGTTCGTACACACCGTTTCCCTGCACGGGATAGTTTTTCTTCTCAATCAGCTGCTTGTGGCTCACCTTGAGCCAGGTCAGGCGTTCTTTGTAAGTCATAGGTTATGGTAAGAATACAATATCACTCTTTTCACTGAACTCCTTGAAGTCCTCTGCTCCGGCAAAGCCCTCCCAGGGTGCATAGAAATGGCCGGGCTGGTCCCAGGCATTGCGCCAGGTAAGAACATAGGAGATGGGGAAATCCTGGATGGACGGAATCAGCGACCCGGTCCACCACTTCAGGTCCGGAATCCCTTCCAGGCCCGTTTCGCTTAGGCAGATGAGCTTTTTATGCTCATCGCCCAGGGCCACCAGGGTAGAAAGCATGTTCTTCACCTGCTCCTGGAAACGGACACCCGCTTCTTCCAGGGAGCCGCCTCCCACAAATTCATAAATATCCGTTCCCAGGATGTCCACAAACTCATCGCCGGGATAGCGGGACATATACACCTCCGGAGGAATGGGACCATTGGGGGAATAGCACCAGAGAAGGTTGGTAAGGCCGCGCTCCTTGGTAAAATACAGCCAGGTAGCACGGAAAAGCTCTTTGTATTCCTGGTCGGAGCAAAGCTTTCCTCCCCACCAGAACCAGCTTCCCAGGTTTTCATGCCAGGGGCGGAAAATAATGGGGACATCCGGGCCTATAGATTCGATGAAATCGGCCGCACGCTGCAGCCAAAGCATGAATTCGGTATGCTTTTCTCCACCCTGCAGGACAGACTTGACCACCTCATTGGAACTGATGTCCCAGGCGTCTCCGCCCGTCAGCGGGTTGCGGGGGTGCCAGGAGAAAGTTACAATGCCGCCGCGCTCAATGTGCTTGAGAGCAGCCTTGCGCATAAGGCCGAAGGGCACGCCGTCCAGATTGCAGGAATCGGCCAGTTCTATGCCGCCCAGGTCACAACCCATGAGCATGGGAAAGTGACCGGTAACGGCCTTCACGTCCGAACGCTCCAGAGGATCGTTCTCCCAATCTTCCACCTTCCAGGTATGGCCGTAGAAGAGGTCGTCCTGGTGGCCGTAGGCTATCTGTTCGCTTTCTGCGAAAGTAAACAAGCGGTGCACCAGCTGGTCTTTGGGCGTTTCCATGGGTTTTTTATTTCCGGAGCCGCAGGCCACCAGGGCCAAGGCAGCCAGTAGAATCAGTCTTTTCATCAGAATTTAGGGGCTTTGCTATATACAACATCAAGGGTATAGCTCTCATCGGTTGTATTCCAGGCCTTTGTTATCACATCTACAAACTCTTTGCTGCCTCCCAGGTAATTACCGGTTCCGTGATGGATATAGCCATGGTTTTCTCCACTGCCGCCCTGAACACTGTTATCCCAGAGGAAGCAAGGGAGGGAATAAGTCTTGGCTGCTTTCACAACATACTCCAGATAGTATTTGATAAAGGCTTTGGAGCGGGAGTCAGTACGGAGGCAGCAGCCAAACTCGCCCACGTACACGGGAATTCCCTTGGCCACATAGTTGTTATACAGGGTTGCAAACTTGTTCTTGATGTAATCTTCATCACTGCCGCTCACCTTCTTGGAAGGATCTCCGGTATGGCCCCAGTCAGAATAATTGAACACCCTCTTTCCATCTACTGTTTCACCCAGGGCAAAAGCGGACGGGTCATAGCAGTGAACGGAAACGGCCACCTTCTTGGCGGGATCATTGGGGATGGTCATATACTTGGTGAAGTCCGGATTGGCGCAGTAGGAAGGAACTCCCAGCCAGCGGGTGGCATTGTATCCTCCCGTAGCGCGAACGGCATCCACAAAGACCTGGTTCCATTCGTTCAGGATATTGCACTGTTTCTGGGGATTCTTCCTGAAGTCTTCGCTCCAGCCCCAGCCACCGTCATTAAGCTCATTGAAGCCTTCCATCAGCAGCCAGTCGTCCTCGCAATCCTTGAACTTGTTGGCAATGTTGGTCCAGGCACCCTTGATCTTTTCTTTGATCTGGTTATTGAGCTCGGCATTGTTGGCCGCATTCTTGATGTCCAGCCACTGGTAGGTATTGTTTACACCGTGATTCTCGTCGTGATGGGTGTTGATGATAACCTTAAGGCCGGCCGTATGGGCATAGCCCACCACTTCGTAAACCCGGTTGATCCAGGCCTCATTAATCTTGTACTCGGGCGCGTCGCCTATCATCTTAAGCCAGGAGACAGGGATACGGACACTGCTGAAGCCTTTGGCCTTGAGTCCGTCGAAGGTGGCCTGGGTGGCCTTGTACTCATCTTTCGGATCTGGCATCCAGCAAGTTTCATCCGGCTTACCTTCCTTATCTCCTGCCCAGGAACCGTTATAGTAGGCGTCGAATTGGTTACCCAGGTTCCAGCCCAGGCCGAAGAAGGAGGCCAGACCGTCATATCCGGGTGCCGGAGGTTCCGGCTCCTGGCCCTTGGCCTGAGATATTTTGAGAGTGGCCGAGGTGGCACCCGTAGCTTCGAAGGTAAGGGTGGCCTCCCGGGCGGTAGCTCCGACGCTCTGGGCGTCTACGATAACTGTTACCGTATAGGTATAATTCTCAACTTTAGCATTGCTCACAGTAACCCAGCTGGGCTTGTCCTTCACCTGAGGATCAAAGGGTGACTTAACGGTAATGTCGTAAGTCCCGCCCTCTGCAGGAGCGTCAACAGACGTTTTGCTCAGGGTAACGGCCGTGGGCGCCTTCGGAGTGGGATCCGGCGTAGGGGTGGGCTCCGGGTCGTTGGGTCCGCAGCTGC
>DFLI01000114.1 GCA_002373715.1 Bacteroidales bacterium UBA3623 | reverse complement strand
AGACCCCCTGGCCTGGCCCATCCAGCTGGCTTCCCACGAGCCCCGGCACCAGGCGCAGCTTGAAAAGGTGGAGAGCGCCGGGCTGGTAAAAGGACTTTCCTATGTAATTGGACAGGGGGCCGCACCGCTGGGTTGGATCATTTTTATGGCCCGGGTAAGGGGAGAAGGAGATGCGGTGGCCACGGAAACGGGCCTTGCCTATGGTACGCGCGCCCGCACGGCCGATTTCCTGAATTACATGAGGGTGGCCTTTGACCAGGGAGACTTCCGCTCTTTTACCCGCTGGAACACAGGCTCATACAAGTATTACGCACCAGACTATTACAAATCCGGTTACATGTTTATGGCCGGATACCGATACCTGTACAACCAGCCCTTCTTTGCGAAGGACGCCTTGGAACTTGCCACCAGGAAGCCCTGGAAATTCATTCCCTTCAATTATAACAAGCTCACCAGGGGTATTTCCGGCAAGAAGCCCGATGAGAGCTTACGGGACGTGATGCACGCCTTCAACGACGTTTGGCAGGCCGATGACGCCACCCGTGCTCCCTTCCTGGACCTGAATCCCGTCACTTCCGCCGAAGACTTCCCGCTCACCTTCTCTTCCCTCCGCTGGGTTAACGGCACGCTGTATGCCCTTCGGGAAGGTTATCTGAGGAACCGGGAGCTGGTGAGCATCCGGGGCGGAAAGGTGAAACGGGAGCATATTTTCTCGGCCACCTCTTCACATATTACTTATGACCCAGTCCGGGAGCGCCTTTATTGGACTGAAACTGTGCCGGACCCCCGCTGGAACCTTTCCGGCACGTCCCCCGTCCGCTATATGGACCTGAAAACCCGCAGGGTTCGGGATTTGGTGAAAGGGCAGCGCTATTTTAACCCCCAGCCCTCGGCCGACGGCGGTAGCGTGGCGGTGACAGAATATGCCACCACGGGGGAGAGTTATCTGGTAGTTTTATCGGCCGATGACGGCTCTGTGCTTCGCCGCACGGAGGCCCCTAGGGGCGTGCAGCTCACCGAGAGCGCCTGGCAGGAAGACGTGGTTTACTGCGCCGGCATTGATACCCGGGGGTATGGCCTCTATCGGCTCTCTCCTTCCGGAGAATGGGAGCTTGTTCTTGCCCCCACGCACCAGAAAGTGGTGAACCTGGAAAGTGGCACCGGCTATCTGGAATGGGTATCCGACCGCACGGGCGTGAACGAGCTGTACCGCTATTCCCTCTCTGACGGCAAGCTCTGTCAGTTGACCAATACGCATTACGGCGCCACGGATTTCTGCCATGCCGGAGAGCTGCTTTACTGCGTGTCGCAAACCCTGAATGGCAAACTGGTATTCTCCGTGCCGGAGAGCGCCCTGGAGCCCCGTGAAGTGAGCTATACAGACCTCCACACCTATCCCATTGAGGACGCCCTTACCCGGCAGGAGCGCTCCCTGGGACCCGAGGTAGATTATACGCAGGAGGCTCCCCTATCGGCCCCCAGGCGTTTCCATAGACTGGCGCATCCCGTGAAACTGCATACCTGGCTGCCCGCCTATGTGAATGCGGACGCCATTATGAACAACTCCTTTGACTTTACTTACGAGTATCTCTCTCCTGGCGTGACGGGCTTTGTTCAGAACCTCCTGGGCACGTTTTCCGGGCAGATGGGCGCGGCCCTTCACCCGGACCCGGACAAGGAAAAAGGCTGGCGCGGCGCCCTGCACGCCAAGTTCACTTATGCCGGGCTGTATCCGGCCATTGAGGCGCAGATAGATTATGGAGACCGCCGGGCCCGGCAGTATAATTATACGGAAATCCTGTACCCGGACCATGTGGCCCGTACCCATACCAGCTCGCTGCGGAATACTCCCCTTCTGAGCAGCCATGTGAGGCTTTATGTGCCCCTTTCTTCCCGGAAGGGCGGCCTGCTTTACGGCTTCATTCCCCAGATTAAGTATTCCTTCTCCAATAATGTATACAGCCTGGATCCGGTTCAATTCGTGGCCAACTCGGGCCCGAAGAGCCTCTTGTCGCTGGGGGACATTGGGAAGGTCCACAACGTGTATGCGCAGGCGCTTACGACATCGGCCCGCGGATATGTGATGCTTCCCAGCGCCAAATCCATGATTTACCCCCGCTGCGGCCTGGGACTGGAGGCGGGTTATTCTTTCCGGCCGTGGAGCTCTTCCCATTTCCGCCCGGTGGCTTTTGGCTATGCCTACGCCTATCTGCCCGGCCTGTGGCGCACGCAGGGGCTCAAGCTCACGGGCATCATCCAGCATCAGCTGGGAGACGCCGTATTCGGGGATATGAGCGTGAATGTGCTTCCCCGAGGGTTCAATTCGGCCACCAACTCTTATATTTCGGCCTATTACCGCACCCAATGGCGCATAACGGCCGATTATGGTATTCCCATCTTCGTGGGAGACCTGGATATTCCGGTGCTGGGCTATATCCGCAACTTTGTGCTCACCCCGCATGCCGACTATCTGGGCCTGGGGAAGGATTTTCTCTGGAGCGCCGGGGCCGACCTGGTGGCCAGTATGGGCCAGCTTTTCATCTTCGCCACAGACATAAACCTGGGCGTATCCTTCTCCTGGCTGGGAGGCAATATATACGACAAAACCGAGCAGAAAAAGCCCTACTCGGTTTCGCTAATCCTATCCTTCGATCTTTAACGGAAAAACTGCTCTATCCAGTCTTGATTGACCTCGGCGAAGCCCTCGGCGGGCTTGACGGCGGGGTTGCGGGAGAGGATGCCGCGGGCGTCTTCGTATACGTTGAAGCCCACGTTGAGCACTTGCATCTGGCCACCTACGGGCAGGGCCATCACCAAGTCGTTATCGGCCCCTTCCAGGCGCAGGAAACGCAGCGGGGCGTCCTTGGCTTCGGGGTTTTTGGCTTCCAACTCCCGGCGGGTGACCCATTTGCACATTTCCAGCACGGTGTCTTCCAGGGCGGCATCGTGGATGTTTACCTTTTCAATGAGGTCTCCCACTTCCCTTACGCGGCGCAGCGTGTAGCCGTCCAGCTCTTTAACGGCCTCTTCCACGGCTTTTGGCGGCATTTCTTCCCCCGGGAGGAGCCACACCATCAGCTTGGCCTGAGGGTCGTGATATAAGGTCTGGTATTTGGCCAGGTTGCGGTGGCCGCAGTAGGGGCACTCCCACACGAAGAGCGAGCCGTCCTTGACCCGGGCTTTCAAGTCCGGGTCTTCGGCTACGTTGATGCTCTGACGGAGCTGAACCTCCGTGGGCTTGTGGCAATGACTACAGTTTGCGAGCGCCATCGCTGATGACTACGTTGTAAATCTTGGGGGCGTGGCCGAACTTCTGGGTAAACTGCTCCAGGGCTGTGGTCACGAACGTGTCGTAGAGTTCTTCCTTCACCAGGTTGATGGTGCAGCCGCCGAAGCC
>DFLI01000031.1 GCA_002373715.1 Bacteroidales bacterium UBA3623 | reverse complement strand
TGTTCATTACCATTGCCTGTGGCGCCATTTCCGGCTTCCACGCCACCCAGAGCCCGCTCATGGCCCGTTGCATCCAGAACGAGAAACTGGGCCGGCCGGTGTTTTACGGCTCCATGATTACCGAAGGCCTGGTGGCCCTGGTGTGGGCGGCCGTTTCTTCCTGGTTCTTCTTCAGCGGAGGCGCCGCAGAGGTGGGCTCTGACCTTACGGCTGCTGCCCCTGCAGTTGTTACCAAGGTGTCCAAGAGCTGGCTGGGCCTGTTTGGCGGTATCCTTGCTATCATCGGCGTGGTAGCCGCCCCCATCACTTCCGGAGACACGGCCTTCCGCAGCGCGCGTCTCATCATAGCCGATTTTATCAAGCTGCCCCAGAAGGATATCCACAAGCGTTACGCCATTGCCCTTCCGCTCTTTGCCGGATCGGCCCTCCTTCTTTGGTATAATATTGCCGATGCCAACGGCTTCAATATCATCTGGCGTTACTTTGGCTGGAGCAACCAGACGCTGGCCGTGTTCATGCTTTGGACCGCCACGGTATATCTGGTGAAAAAGAAAGGCGCTTCCTGGTACCTTATTACCCTGCTGCCGGCTCTGTTCATGACGGCCGTGTGCGTTACCTTCATCCTGGTGGACAAGACGGGATTCCGTCTGAATCAGGCCGCCGCTCCCTGGATTGGCATAGGCACCTTCATCCTTTCCACCATCTTATTCTATTATTGGAAAAATAAACACGGCAAATAATCTTGTCATTCTGAGCGTAGCGAAGAATCTGTAGATAGAAACAAAACACATAATTGATATGCTAGACAAAGAGAGAGGCCTGTATGTGGCCCATTCGGCCAATGGCCCCATTTCCCTTACCGGCAAAATGATTTGCCGCCACGGACTTATTGCCGGCGCTACCGGTACCGGTAAAACCGTTACCCTGCAGGTACTGGCAGAAACCTTCTGCCAGGCTGGTGTACCCTGTTTTATGGCCGACATGAAGGGAGACCTCAGCGGTATCTCTCAGGTGGGCAAACTGAGCGGTTTCATCGAGAAGCGTCTGCCGGAATTCGGCATCTCCGACCCTCAGTTCCAGAGCTGCCCGGTGCGCTTTTTTGACGTATACGGAGAGCAGGGCCACCCCATGCGTTCCACCATTTCCCGCATGGGCCCGGATATGCTGGGTCGCCTGATGGACCTGAACGAAACCCAGACGGGCGTTCTGAATATCGTCTTCAAGATTGCCGATGACAACGGCCTTCTCCTTATAGATCTGAAAGACCTTCGCGCCATGCTCAACTTCGTGGGGCAGAATGCTGCCGAATATACCACGCAGTACGGCAATGTGACATCGGCCTCCGTGGGTGCCATCCAGCGTGCCCTGCTGGCCCTGGAAAACCAAGGCGCCGAGAAGTTCTTCGGAGAACCGGACTTCGATATCTACGATTTGCTGCAGTGCGAGGGCGGCAAGGGCATCATGAACGTGCTGGCGGCCGATAAACTCATGCTCCAGCCCAAGCTCTACTCCACTTTCCTTCTGTGGCTGCTCTCCGAGCTCTATGCTACCCTGCCCGAGGTAGGGGAGATGGACCTTCCCAAGCTGGTGTTCTTCTTTGACGAGGCCCATATGCTGTTTGAGGGTACTTCCAAGGCCCTTACGGACAAGATTGAGCAGGTGATTCGCCTCATCCGTTCCAAGGGGGTGGGCATTTACTTCATAACCCAGAGCCCTACGGACATTCCGTCCAACATCCTGGGCCAGCTGGGCAACCGGGTGCAGCACGCCCTCCGCGCCTACACGCCCCAGGACCAGAAAGCCGTCAAGGTGGCGGCCGATACCTTCCGCGCCAACCCCGCCTTCAAGACTTACGACACGCTGTTGGAACTGGGCACCGGCGAGGCCCTGGTTTCCTTCCTGGACGAAAAGGGCACTCCGGCCATAGTGGAGCGCGCCAAGATTCTCTTCCCGCTGAGCCAGATTGGCGCCATCACTCCGGAGCAGAGAAAGGATTTGATCAACCGCAGCCGCCTTTTTGGCCGATATGACCATATCGTAGACCGCGAGAGCGCCTACGAACTCATCACCGCCGCCACTTTGGAGGCAGAGCGCCAGAAGGCCGAGATAGAGGCCGCTGCCGAAGCCGAACGCCAGGCGGCTCTCCAGGCCAAGGAAGACGCCCGCGCCGCCAAAGAGGCCGAAAAGGCCGCCAAGGAAGCTGCCAAGAAGAAGTCCAACGGCATTGGCGCCAAGGTGCTGAAGAGCGTGCTCACGGCTGTCACAGGCGTGGCCGCTGCCGCTGCCGCAGACGCCGTTACCGGCAAGATCACCGGCAAGAAGACCAATTCCAAAACCACCACCGGTGAGAAGATGGTAAAAAAGGCCACCAAGAGCGCCACGGGCACCCTTACCAGAGAGCTTACCCGGAGTATCCTGGGGAATCTGATCAAATAGTATGGAGAAAGAGAAGCAGAATTACCTTTCGCCGGAGTGCGAGACCTTTGAGATGAAGCTCGAAGGAGTGATTGCCGTCAGCGGCTTGCCTGATGATTACGTAGATCCCTTTGGAGGGGATGAACTGACCTGGTAAAAGGAGGACTTGAGTATGAAAAAGATAATCATCATTTTGAGTACCCTTGTCGCCTTTGCCGCCTGCAACAAGGAAACTCCTATCCTGGAAAGCGTCATTGACCCTTCCCAGGTGGTGTTCAACATCAACGTGGAAAACGCCAACGCCACCAAGGGTATCAAAACCGCCTGGGAAAATGGAGATGTGGTTTATGCCTTCTTCGAGGGAAACAGCACTCAGTATGTAAAAATGACCTATGACGGTTCTTCCTGGAGCTACAAGGACAAGGACGGAGGCACCACCTTCAGCGGACTCACGCTTTCCGCTTCCGGTAAGAAGGTAAGCGCCGTCTATTTTCCCGGTTTCGTGTGCTCTGCCGCCCCTGCTTTCAAGGATGACAAGTGGAAGTTCTCGGGTGTGGAGGGCTATTTCCAGTACACCAATGGCGTCTCTTACACCGTCAAGTCCACTTCCGATGTAACCACCCTCGAGGCCACCATCAGACTGAACGCTCCGGCCAACATTATACAGGTTTACATTCCGTCCTCAGAGGCCGGTACCCTGGGGAGTGGTAACGAGTATGTGCTCACGGCCACCCATATCCATCCCTTCACCTTCAGCGGGATGGTTCCCGGCGGAGACGCCTCGTGGGATAAGGGTACAAATGGCTTCCCCCAGACCGCTTATTCCGGCACCGTCAAAGGAGATGCCGGTTACTATTTCTGGGGCATCCTGGAGAATACCGGCATGTATTGGTATGACTTCCAGCTGGTGGAGCAGAATGCGGAAAAGAAATATGCCATTTCTTCCAAGTCCAAGCACGCGGCCCCCGGTAAAGAGATATCCAGCGCCGCCATCAAGCTCACCGGCCTCACGGACAACGGTAAGTTCGTTTCCCTGGGTTATGAGGGCGGCCCCCTCTGGGCCACGGGGAACCTGAAAGATGACGGAACCATCGCCGATCCCCTTCTTGCCGGAGATTATTACAAGTGGTGCTACACAACCCCTTATGACGTTACTGGTGCTACGGATCCATATGCTAATTATTACAAAGGTGACTACGTTCCGGAAAAAGATCCGGCTTATGACAAGAGCAGCCACGCGTGGAGTATGCCCACAAAAGGTCAGTTAGAAGCACTCTTTAACGCATCGAATACCAATGCTACAACCTATTCTGAGAGTTGGAAGGAAGGTTGGACCAATTTGGGTACCGCCAAGGGGGGTATGCTCATTAAGAGCAAGGTTAATGGCATCTCGTTGTTCCTTCCGGCTGCGGGCCTCTACCAATACATTGGGACCGTAAGTCTCTACAGTGTAGGTGAAAACGGTTACTATTGGTCAACTGCCGGATATGGATCCGACTCAGCCTACTACCTGAGATTTTGGAAAGGTTACATCGGTATGGACTACTACATGTCGAGCCGTGCCTGGGGCCTACCCGTTCGTCCCGTCCATAATTAAGCTTACAGCCCTTGGGCTTTAGCCTCGTCCCAGATGGCATCCATCTGGGCCAGGCTGAGGTCTGAGAATTTGAGCCCTTTGCGGAGGGTTTGCTCCTCTAGATATGTGAAGCGCCGGCGGAACTTTTCGCTGGAGCGGTTGAGGGCGTTCTCAGGGTCCACCCCATACAGACGGGCGG